>JBICIE010000081.1:0-23166 GCA_043101635.1 Phycisphaerales bacterium JB039
GAGAACGGCACGGTGCTGCACTACATGGCCAACGATGGCGTCTGCGCGGATGGCCAGGTCGTGCTGATCGACTGCGGCGCCCTGTACGACGGCTACGCCGCGGATGTCACCCGCGTCTTCCCCGTCAGCGGCAAGTTCACGAAGGAGCAGGCCGAGCAGTATGACATCGTGCTGCGCGCGCAGGAAGCGGCGATCCGGGCCATCAAGCCCGGCGCAAAGATCGGCGACATCGACGCTGCGGCACGCGCCATTATCGACAAGGCCGGCCTCGGCGACAGCTATATCCACGGCATCGGGCATCAGCTTGGCCTGGAGGTGCACGATGTCACGCCGGATGGCCCGCTGAAAGAAGGCATGGTCGTGACGATCGAGCCCGGCGCCTACGTCCGCGAGACGGGTATCGGCGTGCGCATCGAGGATGATGTGCTGGTGACCAAGACCGGGTCACGCGTGCTCACGAGCGCCATTCCGAAGAAGGTCAAGGATGTCGAGGCCGCGATGGCCGGCGCGAAGAAGTGATCCACAGATGGCACAGATGACGCAGATGCAGGATTGCCGATCCACTGGCTTCAGCCCGAATGGCTGAGTGACACCCGCGGGATGGCAGTGGAACGCCGAGTCGACGCTGAAAGGTCGTCGAACCGTGTAACCGGGAGGCTCGTTACTCGGAAACGCCTCTTCCGCGCTGCCCGCCCACAATGACCCGGGGCAAGCCATCAATGTCCTTCAACACCTGAACCCCCGCCAGCCCCGCGCCCTCCGCCATTCCCCGCGCATCCTCCACCCGCGACGCCGCAACCTCGACCAGCACACGCCCCCCCGGCGCCAGCAGCCCCCCCACTTGCTCCAGCAGCGGCCGCACGAACTGCATCCCATCCGGCCCGGCTCGCAGCGCCATCTCCGGCTCGTAGTCGCGCACGTTCGCCTCAACTGCCGCCCACTCGTCATCGGGAATGTACGGCGGGTTGCTGACGATCACATCCAGGGGCGCCTCACCCGCCAGCGGATCCAGCAGATCGCCAAGGCGCAGTTCGATTCGCTCGGCAAGGCCATAGTCGGCGATGTTCTCCGCAGCCAGCGACAGCGCCTCCTGCGACAGATCTGTGGCGATCACGCGCGCCCCCGGCAGGTTCTTCGCCAGCGCGATCGCGATGGCCCCTCCGCCGCAGCAGATGTCGGCGATCCGCAGTGGCGCTGCCGGATCCCCAGCGGCCCGCCGCCACTGCAGCACACTCTCGACGATCGTCTCCGTGCTCGGCCGCGGGATCAGCGCCCGCTTGTCCGTCTTCAGTTCGATCCCGAAGAACGGCCACCGCCCGATCAGATACTGGATCGGCTCGTGCTTGAGCGCCCGCCCCACCAGCCCGCGCAGCCGCTCGCGCTCCTGCGCTGACGCCGGCCGGTCCGCCTCCATGTACAGCCGTAGCCGCTGGCAGCCCAGTACGTGCGTCAGCAGCATCTCGGCGCACAGGCGCGGCTCATCGAGGTCCTTGGCCTCGAACGCCCTGGTCATCCAGTCCAGCAGCGTCCGCGTCGTCCAGGTACCCGGAGCGGCAGTCGTCACGGGCCGTTCGGTCACCGCGCAGCCTCGTAGACCGTCTCCCCGCCGATCACCGTTCGCAGCACCCGCGTCTCGAGAATCTCCGGCGGCGCACACGTCATGATGTCACGATCGATCACGATGAAGTCCGCCAGCTTCCCCGGCGTCAGGGTTCCCTTGTCGGCCTCTTCGAACGCCGCGTAAGCCGCCCAGATGGTCATGCTCTTGAGCGCCTCTTCCCGCGACATCAACTGCTCCGGCTGCCAGCCGCCCGCCGGCTCGCCCGCCGCGTTCTGGCGCGTCACCGCGGCATAGAGCCCCAGAAACGGGTTGTGGCTCTCCACCGGAAAGTCGCTCCCGCCCGCGATGATCGAGCCGGCGTCGATCAGGCTCCGCCACGCGTACGCTCCCTTGGCCCGCTCGGGTCCCACGCGGGCGTCCACCCAGCGCATGTCGCTGGTGCAGTGCGTCTGCTGCATCGATGGGATCACGCCGAGTTCGGCAAATCGCCCGATGTCCTCAGGCGCCAGCAACTGCGCGTGCTCGATGCGGAACCGGTGATCGGCCCGCTGGGCTTCACTGGCGTCCCGCAGCGCCCGCTCGTAGGCGTCCAGCACCTCGCGATTGCCCCGGTCCCCGATCGCGTGCGTGCAGACCTGATACCCCTTCGCCAGCGCATGCCGCGCCACCTGCTCGATCAGCTCCGGCTCCGACACCGCCAGCCCGACATACGGCGCCCCGCCCGGACCGATCGGCCGGTCCGCGTACGGCGCCAGCAGCCACGCCCCGCGCGACCCCATCGCGCCATCCATATACAGCTTGCAGCTTCGGATCGTGACCCGCCCGCCGATGTAGGGCTCACGCTCTTCAAAGTACCGCACGGCGTACGGCCCCGAGATCAGCCCGTACACCCGCAGCTTCAAACGCCCATCCGCCTCCATCCGCTTGTACAGGTCGGCCATGGATGGCGACACGCCCATGTCGTGCACGCCCGTCAGGCCCGCCGCGAGGCACGCTTCCTGCGCCGCCAGGATCAGATCCTCGGCGCTGGACCGAGCCGACGCCGGCACCGCCCGCTCGATGAGCGACTCGGCGTTGTCCACGAACACACCGGTCGGCTGGCCGGCGGCGTCGCGCAGGATCTCGCCGCCGCGGGGGCTCGGCGTCGAGCCGGTCACGTCCGCGGCCTCCATCGCGCGGGCGTTTGCGAGCCCCGCGTGCCCGTCGACGCGGCTGAGCCACACCGGGTTGTCCGGCGTCGCCTCCGAGAGCGCCTCATGCGTCGGCATCTGCTTGTCCGGCCAGGATTCGTGATCCCAGCCGCGACCCAGGATCCACTGCCCCGGCTGCGCCTCGGCCGCACGCTGCTCGACCAGTTCGATCACCTGGTCGTAGCTGGTCGTCCCGCTCAGGTCGATCACGCCGAGGAACAGCGCGCCGAGCCCGGCAATGTGCCCATGGGCGTCGATCAGGCCCGGGATGATCGTGGCGCCGCCGACATCGATGATCTCGGCGCCGGCGCCGGCCGCCTCGCGCGCCTCGTCGGCGGTTCCCACCGCGAGAATGCGCCCGTCCGCCACGGCGATCGCCTCCGCCCGCGGCCGGGCGTCGTCGACGGTGTGGATCTTCGCGTTGATGTAGGCAGTCTGCGCCATCGCCTGCTGGGCAAGCAACAGCGCGACTCCAAGCAGCGTCTTGACCACCATGCGTTCCCTCACGACTTCGTGTACGCCTCGCGCAGCCAGCCGAGCAGTTCCGCATCGACCTGGTCCGCGGACTCCAGCCGCACGCGATGGCTCACCATGCTGTTGAAGCTCCCCGAGGCCTCCAGCCGCCCGACTGGCTTGACATCCTTGAGATTCAGCCCGACATCGACGCGTGTCTTCGTCGACGGCTGGATGATCGCGAACTGCTTCTTCCGGCGCAGGCTGACGTACGCCTTCTTCGGGGCGATCTCGATGTCCTCGCCGAATCCGGCGATCCCGGCGATCAGCCGCTCGTAGATGTCCCGCAGCGCCGCCTTGTCTCCGGCATACTGCGCTTCGATCAGTTCATCTTCGGACCCGGCGCTGCCGGCGTCCGACTTCAGCGCCTTGTGCGCGATCAGGTTCGCGTAGCCGTGCGTCACGCCGTGCTGATCCTTGAGCATCTTGACGATCTCGCCATGCTTCTGCAGCCCGCTGGCGCTGACCACCTTCACCCACGCCGCCAGCGGCCGGCCCGTCTTCTCGTCCAGGCTCGCGACCATCGAGGCTTCCATCTCCGCCGGGCTCTTCGCCATGGACGATCTCCTTCGGGGCGGCAGACGATAGTCCCGGCGCCCGCCGCCCCGGCTGCGCTGCGCCCGCGCTCGCCGTAGACTCTGCACATGCCATCAGGGCCCAGCATTCCGGGAGCGAATGTCCTCGGCGCGGGCCTCCGCGCTGGCGAGGTCACTGCCACGCTGGCCCGCTTCGGCTTCGGCGAGTTCCTCGGCAAGACCGGGCTCGATCGCTTTCTTGGATCCCGCAGCCGGGCCGAGGATGGCTCCATCGCCCGGGCCCCCCTGCCCGAGCGCGTCCGCATGCTGCTGGAGGAGCTTGGCCCCACCTTCGTCAAGGGCGGCCAGATCCTCAGCACCCGGCCCGACCTCGTTCCGGAGGACTGGATCACCGAACTCAAGAAGCTCCAGGCCGATGTCCCCCCAGCCCCATGGGAAGGCGAAGATGGGGTCCAGGCCGTGCTCAAGGACGAACTCGGGCCCAAGCTCGATGAGGCCTTCGAATCGATCGAACCCAGGCCGCTCGCCGCGGCGTCGGTCGCCCAGGTGCACCGGGCCACGCTCAAGGGTGGTGAGGAGGTCGTCGTCAAGGTCCTGCGCCCCGGCATCCGCGAGCAGATGTCGGCCGACATGGAACTGCTGGGCCTCTTTGCCCGCATGGCCCGCGGCTATCTGGAGAACATCGGCTTCGACGCCGAGGCCGTCGTCAGCGAGTTCAAGCGCCAGCTCGAGCGCGAGACCGATCTGCTCACCGAGGCCGCCTCCACGCAGCGCATGCGCAGCGACTTCCTCGACCACGAGGGCGTCAAGTTCCCGAGGGTCTACGCCGAGTTGTGCACCCGCTCGGTGCTGGTGCTGGAGCAGGTCCACGGCACGCTGCTGAACCGGCTGGACACCTCCACGCTGTCGCGCGACCAGCGGGAGGCCATCGTGCGCAACGGGGCGGATGCCGTCTTCCGCCAGTGCCTCGTGCTCGGCTTCTTTCACGCCGACCCGCACCCCGGCAACATGTTCGTGCTCGAAGGCGAGAAGCTCTGCTTCATCGACTGCGGCATGACCGGACTCATCGACCCCGGCACCATGTCGCTGCTGGCCCAGATCACCCACGGCGCCATCGAGGGCGATCTCGACCGAATCGTCAAGGTCACGGTCGAGCTCGCCGGCGCCGACCCCCGGTTGATCGAGGATCGGGCCTTCCGCTCCGAGGCGTACCGCTTCGTGGACCGCTTCCGCGGCGGCTCCATCGAGTCGATCCGCATGGGTAACCTGCTGGAGCAGTTCTTCGGGCTGCTGCGCAAGCATCGCCTGCGCTGCCCGGCCGACATCGTCTACCTGATCAAGGCCCTGACCACGATCGAGGGCGTCGCAGAGGACATCGCGCCCGAGTTCGATCTGGTCTCCTATGTGCGTCCCTACGTCGAGCGGCTCATCAAGGAGCGCTACGGCATGGGCGCGGTGAAGCGCCGGCTGCAGAACGCGCTGATCGAGTACAGCGACCTGATCGAGGAGCTGCCGCAGGAGGTCGGATCACTGCTGCGGGCCCTGCGCACCAACCAGATCGCGGTGCGCCTGGAGCACCAGGGCCTCGACAAGCTCACCGGCGAGATCGAGCGCGCCAGCATGAACATCTCCTGGTCGCTGGGCATTGCAGCCCTGATCGTCGGCTCATCGGTCGTGCTGCTGGCCGACAGCGTCACCGAGGGCCGCTCGGCCCTTACGACGCTCGCAGCCGCCGGCCTCGGCCTCGCGGCCGTGCTGACATTCGTGCGCCTGTTCCAACTCTGGCGGCGCAACTGATGTCGCATCGCCCTTGCGGGCGATGTTTCCTTGCGAACCAGACTCGCGCTACCGCTGCTCCGATGGCGGCTTGAGCCGGTCGCCGGCGTCCTTCAGCAGGTTACCGACAGCGCCGAACAGCGCACCGGTCGTCTCCCGCGCCAGCTTCGCCGCGGCAGTCGCCGAATCGCCGACCAGCCCGATCGGATCGCGGGCCGCCGCCTCCGCCGCGGACTCCAGCGACGGGCGGATCGAGTCGATCGTGCGCGACGCGTGATCCCGGGCCCCGCGCACCTGCTGGCGCGTTTGCTCGCCGGCGGCCCCGATGGCGCGATCCACCGTCTCGACGAACATCTTCGAGATCGTGCGCAGGTCGTCACTGGTCTGCTTGAGGTCCTCGCTGGCGTAGGCCCGGCTCTCGCTGGCCGCCTCCTCCACCGCCAGGCGCGTGGCCTGGGCCGTGCGCTCCAGCCCGTCGCCAAGGCCGTCGATCACCTGGCGCAGGGCGCTCTCCGGGTCGTCCGGGGCCGAGCAGTCGATCGCCCCCAGCGCGGCGTCCATGGTCTTGCGGCTGAGTTCGGTCAGTCGGCCGGTGGCCCGGTCGGCCCGGGCGGCGGCCCGCTCGACGGCGTCGCGGACCCGGTCCCGGATGTCTTCACCGGACTTGACAGCCTCCTCGACCTCTTCATGCAGTTTCCTGTCCATCACCTGCGCCTTTCGCTCGTGGGCTTCTGTGGACTGTAGGGCCAGGACGCCGCCGGCCCGGGCGCCGCCCGATCCGGGCTCCCTGAGGGGATTCTCATGGCCCCAGGCGTGCCGACGGCCAACGGGCAGGCCCGCGAGAGCCGCCCAGGGGTCTCCCGGGGGCGCCCGGGCCGGGACCCGGGCCGGGATCGCACTGACGAAATCCGGCTTGCGGATCTCGGCCCACCCGCTATACTCCCGGTCAGACCGGGGGCGCCGCCACACGCATTGGCGGGCTTGCCGATCGCCGATGCTTCCTCCGGCCCGAGAGTTCAAGCAGCGGAAACAGGTTCGGGCTCAATTGCAGGAAGTATCATGAAGCTCTATGTCGGAAATCTCCCGTTCAGCGCCAGCGAGGCTGAGTTGCGCGAACTGTTCGCTGAGCACGGAGAGGTCACCAGCGCCACGCTGGTGATGGATCGGGACACCGGCCGGCCCCGCGGGTTCGGCTTTGTCGAGTTCGCCGACGCCGCGGCGGCGAACAAGGCCATCGAGGCCCTCAACGGCACCAACTTCGGCGGACGCGACCTGACGGTCAACGAGGCCAAGCCGCGCGAGAACCGCGGTGGTGGCGGCGGCGGTGGTCGCGGCGGGTACGGCGGTGGCGGCGGCGGTGGCCGTCGCGGCGGCTGGTAATCCGCACGAAATCCTGAAGCTGTGAGCCGGGCCGAGGCAGACGCCGCGGCCCGGTTGTTTTTGGGGGCGCTTCGCCGTCACGCCGCCGGGCGCAGGACGACGCTCCTCGCCGGGCGGGCAAGGATGTTCCATGACTTCGCTCGCGGCCCGACTGGATGCACTCGACGCCCGCATCGCCAACACCATGGCCCGCCTTGGCGAGCCCACGCTGCGGCTCGGCCTCGGGCTGGTGTTCATCTGGTTTGGCATCCTCAAGCCGCTGGGGTTGAGTTCGGCAAACGACCTGGTTGCGCGGACGGTGTACTGGGGCGTGGATCCTGCGTGGTTCATCCCGGTGCTGGGCTGGTGGGAGGTGGCCATTGGCGTGTGCCTGCTGGATCCGGGCAGGTGGCTGGGCGTTGGTCTGGGACGGTGGATGACGCGCGCCGGCGTGCTGCTGATGCTGCTGCAGATGCCCGGGACGTTCCTGCCGCTGGTGATGCTGCCGGACGTAACGTGGCAGCGGCCGCTCGTGCCGACGCTGGAGGGCCAGTACATCATCAAGAACCTGGTGCTGATCGGGGCGGCGCTGCTCCTGGGCGGGCGGGTGCGGGTGGAGGAGGGCAAGCCGCGCGCGGCGCGGGCGGCGGCGCCGGGATCCAAATGACGGCCGAACGACTGCTGTCGGCGGGGCTGTGGCAGGCGCCCGCGGGGTGTCCCGACACGCCTACAACCCCGTCGCCACCCCCAGGGCGCGCTCGCTGCGGTCCAGCATGTCCTGATCCCCGTGCCTGCGGAGGAACGGCTCGGCTCGTCGAAAGTGGACGCGTGCGGAATCGTGCTCGCCGAGGTGCGCCTCGGCGATCGCCAGCATTGCAAGCCCCTGATACTCAATTGCCCGGGCGAGGGGATTGGCTATCCGGCGCAGGTCGGCGAGGACGAGTTGCAGGCAATCACGGGCATCGTCCCAGCGGTCCTCGCACAAGGCTATAGCGCCCTCGATGTAGAGGACCATCTTCTCAGTAATCTCGGCGAGTGGAATCGACGAGGCGCGGTCGAGCGCCTCCCGGGCGCGCTGCGGCTCCTCAAGTCTGACGGCCAACACCTCAGCGAGGGCAAGCCAGGCCGCGGCGTCCTCCGGAGCGCTCGCCGCAGAGCGCTCAAACAGGTCGCGAGCGCCGCGGTAGTCCTGTGCAGCTGCGTATACCTCCGCGATCCGACGATCCGCCAACGCAGCCGACACCGATGGTAACTTGCGAATGCCCTCGGCGACTTCCATAGCTTCTGCCCTGCGGCCTGTGGCGGCGAGAACCTTGGCACGCCACAGTTCCGTTTCCATGACGGCGGCTTCTTCTCCCATCGGCTGCATCGCCTTGCGGAGGGCCGGGAGAAGTTGCTCCACCGTCTGCCAGTCTGCGGCGACAGCGGACCGGAGTACGCGGTCATATGTGGCCGGCCCGCGCGCCGGCATGCACACGATGATGACCGGGGCCAGCATCATCAGCGCCCCAACTACATCAATGGTGCCGAGGGGTCCTCCGCGGACGCGCTGCGCCGCCAGGAGCAACGCGCCCAAGGCGACGAGGGGCAGTGTCTTCACATACACCGTGCGCAGAATCAAGAGCCTCGCCCGAAGAGGCCCGGCCAAGCCGAGTCGATAGCGGTCCCGCGCGCTTACGCCGTCATCCTGCGCGGCCCGGGCGGCGGTCGGCAGTGCAGAGAACGTATCGTCGCTGAGCAGCCGGTAGTCTCTCCAGCCTCGCTCGGCACATAGGGCCAGCGCTTCCTCCGCGGTCTCCGCCGTGACTTCATCCGTCCGGCGGCGCCCGGCGCCATCAAGGCCTGTGGCGATGTACCGCTTCATGGCGCCGGGGATACCGGTGGATGGCGGCTCGCGGGATCAGGCTCGATGTTGACATCTGCAGTCATGAGGCCTTCCGCTCCAGGACGATGCGGTAGCGGGCCTTGCCGGCCTTCAGATGATCGAAGGCCTCGTTGGCCTGGTCCATCGGGAAGGTCTCGGTGATCGGGCGGATGTCGTGGCGGGCGGCGAAGTCGAGCATGGTGGCGATCGTCGCGGGCGAGCCGACTGGCGATCCGGCGATGGAGCGCTGGGCCATGATGAGGGGGAACGCGGTCACGCCGAGGGGTTCGAGCACGGCGCCGACGACGTGGAAGTGGCCCTTCGGGGCAAGCGCCGCGATGTAGGCCTCCCAGTTCAGCGGCACGTTGACCGTCGAGATGATGAAGTCGAAGCTGCCGGCGGCCTTCTCGAGCGCGGTGTCTGAGCGCGAGTTGATGACATCGTGGGCGCCCATCTTCTTCGCCTCGTCCGCCTTGGCGTCCGTGGATGTGAACGCCGTGACGTGGCAGCCCCAGGCGCGCAGGAACTGGAGGGCCATGTGGCCGAGGCCGCCGATGCCGACGACGCCGACGCGGTCCGTCGGCTTGACGCCGAACTGCACCATCGGGTTGAAGACGGTGATGCCGCCGCAGAACAGCGGTCCGGCGTGCGAGAGAGCGATGGCCTCGGGAATCGGGATCGCGAAGGCGTGATGGCAGCGGACGCGGTCGGCGAACCCGCCGTGACGGCCGACGATGATCCCCTCGCCACTGGGGCACAGGTTGTGATCGCCGCCCATGCACTGGGCGCACTGCATGCAGGCGCCGGCGTGCCAGCCGATGCCGACGCGATCGCCGACCTTGCGGTCGGTCACCCGATCCCCCACCGCTGCGATGACGCCGGCGACCTCGTGGCCGGGGACGAAGGGGTACTGGGTCATGCCCCACTCGTTGGTGAGCATGGAGAGATCGGAGTGGCAGATGCCGCAGGCGTGCACGGCCACCTCGACCTGATCGGGGCCGAGGGCGCCGGGGTCGTAGCTGAAGGGCTTGAGGGGGGCGCCGGCGTCGGCGGCGGCGAGTGCGTTGAACGTGGGCATGGGGACTCCTCCGGGTAGTCGGGAAAGCTGGCGGCAGCTTAGCCGCCGGCCGGCGGGCCGTCGGCGGGAGGCGGCGGCCCGGGCAGCGGAGTCGGCGGGTCGAGCGGTTCGCTGATCCGATTGACGACTTGCCAGCGCCCGTCCCGGCGCACCCAGATGTCGGCGAGGTGGTAGTTTGGAGGCAGGGTCTGCCCGGCGGCCTGCCACTGCTCCAGTGTCATCTGCATCTCAACGACGGCGATGTTGTCGCCGCACATCGTCACGCGCTGCTGCGACATGGTGATGGGGCCGAAGGTCATGACTTCGAGGTTCTCCAGCCACATCTCGCGCGTCACCTCGGGCTTGCCGGGGAAGCCCAGATCCGGCACGTACGTGAGGCGATACTCCGGGGCGAGGATCTCGTCGAGGACATCGGAATCGTGGGCGCTCATGGCGTCGGCCCAGGCCTGCTCGCGATCCAGCAGTCCGGCGCCGGCATCCGGCTGCGGGCCGCCAGCGCAGGCGCCGAGAACGACAGCCAGCGCGGAGAGAACTGCGGCGGACGCGAAGCCGCGTGCGTTGATGAGTGTGTGCAACGAGCGTTTCCTTTGCGAGGTCCCGGCGGAATGTCCGGGGCGGGTGAAGTGCAACGGCCTATGGCGAGGTCTGCGCCGGCGGAGGCGCCGGTCAGGCGTCGTCGGCTCGCTCTTCCTCGTCATCATCTTCCATGATGCCGACGAACCACGGCCCATCGGCGGTCTCGCGGACGGCGGCGAAGCCGGGGGGCAGGGCGGCCAGTTCGCGGAGGGTGGGATCGTGGGCGACGATGTCGCCGAGGGTGACGATGGCGGCATCATCTTCGGTGCACTCGTCGCCATCGAGGAACTGCCAGTCGCCCTCCTCATCGCGCAGGGCGCAGAGCACGGGGGCGCCCTGCTGCATGATGCGCTTGAGTGCGATGACCGAATCGGACTGGGCGCTGGCGAAGGGCCATCTGTCAGTCATGGGGTCTCCCGGATGGGGGTGAAATCAGCCGGAGCGTAGAGCGCCGGGGGGCGGCGGGATCGGGGCGCACGACAGCGCGCTCGCCGGGGCGAGTTGGCGCTTCTGAGATGGGTCGGGCGGGGTGGGGCGCGGGCTCCGGGGCGGGTTGGTGGTCGGGCGGGGGCGCCGGGAGCTTTGAGGGTCCGTTCAGGGTCGTGTTGAAGAGCGGGCGCCGTGGTCCGGGCCTGTCGCTCGGTGCGCTTCGCTCCACCGGCCGCTACTTCCGATGAGCCCTTCGGGCTCTTGCCCGGGCTTGAGGACAACGCGGCGGGATGCGTCGGACCGGGCGGCGCCTGAGCCTCCGAGGCTCGGTAGGTTGGGAAGCCCCTCTCCGACCTCGCTGCGCGAGGCCACCTCTCCCCGCTGGCGCGGGGCGAGGGTGGGAAGGCGGGCGTCGGGTGGAAGATGCGCACGAGGTGGGCGAGGAAGGCGAGGGGGCTGAGGATGAGGGTGGCTGCGCGGAGGGCGCGCTGGGCGAGGCGGATGTTGGCGAGGGTGGAGAGGTCGGGGCCTGCCTCGCACATGGCGCGGCAGTCGTTGATGAGGTCCGCGAGGGCGCGAAGTTCGCGGGAGATTGCGCGAGCGCGGAGGCGGCGTTGTTCTTCGGCGGCGATGCGGGCGAGGAGGGTCTGGATGTGGGGCTGGGCGAGGTAGGTTTCGTAGCTGGGGAGGTCGAGGTTGTGTGCTGCCGCGATCTGGGCGGGGGTGTGGTGTGTTGTGGCCTGCTGGAAGAGGATCTGGTCGAGGGTGGCGCGCGGGAGTTGGGTGTGGGGAGCACTGACGGCGGCCGTCAGTGGCACGGGATCGAGGTTGGCGGGCATGGGGGTATTGTCGTGCGCGGCTGTTGGCATGCAAGAGGGATGTGGCGCATGGTCAGGTAGTTGCGCGCGCTGGTGGTAGATGGGAGCGCATCTCTTCGATATTGGTGATGATGGGTGGCGCCTTCGCCCCGCTGGGGCTCTGGATGTTCAAAGGGGCGCGTACCCCGGGCTTTGCTCGCTGCGCTCGCGGCGCCCGGGGCAAGGTACTGGCCGCCCGCTTCGCGGGCTGCGGAGTGAGGCAAGCGCCTTGCACGGTACTGGTCGTCGGTTGCAGGCTCCAGGGCAAGCGTGCCCGGACGCTGGCGATCGGACTCGGGTCACCGAGACTCGCACGGGGGCGCATTTGCGGCGACATTGGCGGATTGATGCGCGGATATGGCGATTCCGGGAATCTCGTGGATTGTCGTGTTGGCGACGATCGGCGCTGCTACCATCGAGCGTTCATCGTGGATGCCGCCTGTCGAGGCGGACCACAGCGATCCCGACGCACTCCTCCCTTGCCCGAGCTGCTGCACCGGTCACACTCAGGGCAAAATGCAGGAAAAGCGTCGAGATGAAGCTCTACGTAGGTAATCTGTCTTTTGATACATCGGAATCCCAGCTGCGCGAGTTGTTCGAGCCGCACGGCAGAGTCACGAGCGCCACGCTGGTGATGGATCGCGACACGGGCCGTCCGCGGGGCTTCGGCTTCGTGGAGTTCGCGGAGACCGCGGAGGCCAATGCGGCGATCGGCGCGCTCAACGGCAAGAACGTCGGCGGGCGCGACCTGACCGTCAACGAGGCCAAGGCCCGCGAGCCCCGCTCCGGCGGCGGCGGCGGCGGGCGGCGCTGGTAGGCGCCGGACGGAAGTGAGATGAAGAGAGGGCGAGCCGGGGCTGCGGAGCCTCGGCTTTCTCGTGCGCGCATCGACTGGCCCGCGCCTCAGCCGCCGGCGGCCTTCGCTTGATAGCCCATGTCGCGGAGCGTGGCGACGACGGCGTCGCGGTGGTCGCCCTGGAGGATGAGTTCGGGGGAGGCGGAGTCGCCGCTGAGGCCGCCGCCGGTTCCGAGGGTTGTGCGCAGGGTCTTGAGGAGGGCCTTGAGGTCGGTGGCCTGGGGATCGAGGCCGGCGATGATGGTGTTCCACTTGCCGCGGCGCTTCTCGCGGCGGATGCGCGGGTGCTGGTCCTGCGGAAGGGCGACATTGCCGGCAGCGTCGCGGGGGCAGGCGCACCGGTCCGTGTCGGGCGGCCCCTCGAGCGGCTTGCCGCAGCGATCGCAGGCGCCGGGTTGCTCGAGGGGTGTGCCGTCGAAGAGGCCTGGCATGGGGGAGGGTGCTCGCGGCGCCAGATTGCTCACGCGGCCGACGACGGTGGCGCCTGCTTCAGGAGGTCGGCCAGGCGCACGCGGCCTTCCTGCACGGCTCGGCAGGTGCGCAGGATGTGCAGTTCGCGGAGCATCAGATCCTCCGGGTAGTCGAGTTCAAACAGCCGGATGATCGCGTGCAGATCTCGCTGTGAGATTCCCGCAGCGTCCGCCGCTTGACGGTACTCGAAGTGCTGTGGAGGATCAGGGGTTGGCACGGGCGCCATGGCGGCTCTCCATCACAGTTCCGGTGGAGGAAGGATAGCGATCGGCGGCAGGCCGAGGCGGGCGTTGATGGCCTGGACGGCAGCGCGTCGCCGCTGGTTGACCAGGTGCTTGAAGTTCCACGAGACAAGCACATCCTGCCGGCTGAGCACGGCGATCGCCACATGGAGGCCGTCCTCTGCGGTCGAGAGCGTGAAGACGCCAGCGGCAAGGTACTCCTGGGAGAGTTGCTCCGCCTCGGACATGACCGGCAGCAGCGTGAACGCGCTGAGGAGGCCGAGCAGTTCGGCGCGCCGGGCATCGTCCCTGGTATTCTCGATCTCGGTGCGCGTCAGTTCGGAGGTCGCCACCTCGAACTCGTCGATCCGATCGAAGAACTCGCGCGTGAGGACCTGGCGGTCGGGCGCGCGGGTGTCGCCGAGCGCACTGAGGACGGAGGTATCGAGATAGATCCGCTGCTTCACGCTCGTGCCGCTCACCCCATGTGCTTGACGATCGCCTCGGCGAACTCGCTGCACTTCAGCAGCGTGGCGCCCTCCATCAGGCGCTCGAAGTCGTAGGTGACGGTCTTGGCGCTGATGGCGCCCTGCATGCCCTTGACGATCAGGTCGGCGGCCTCGGTCCAGCCCAGGTAGCGGAGCATCATCTCGCCGCTGAGGATCACGCTGCCGGGGTTGACCTTGTCCTGGCCGGCGTACTTAGGGGCGGTGCCGTGGGTGGCCTCGAAGATGGCGTGGCCGGTGTCGTAGTTGATGTTGGCGCCGGGGGCGATGCCGATGCCGCCGACGCAGGCGGCGAGGGCGTCAGAGATGTAGTCGCCGTTGAGGTTCATGGTGGCCACGACGTCGTACTCGGCGGGGCGGGTGAGGATCTGCTGGAGGAAGGCGTCGGCGATGACATCCTTGATGATGAGCTGGTTGGGGTTGGCCTTGTTGTGGCCTTCTACGGTCGGGCGGTGCTTGATCTGCCGCACAGGCGAGACGCCTGTGCCACCAGACTTGCCGAGCTTCTCGAGATCGATGATGCGCCAGGGGCCGCCATCGAGCTTCTCGGCGCCGAAGTGCTCATCGGCAACCGCGTAGCCCCAGTCGCGGAAGGCGCCCTCGGTGAACTTCATGATGTTGCCCTTGTGAACGAGCGTGACGCTGGTGCGGCCGCTGTCGATGGCGAACTGGATGGCGGCCTTAACGATGCGCTCGGTCCCCTTCTGGCTGACGGGCTTGATGCCGAAGCCGCTGCTCTTGGGGAAGCGGATCTTCTTGTAGCGGCTCTCGAAGTGCTTCTTGAAGAGCTTGCGGAACTCTTCAGTGTCGTCCTCGCCGGCGGCAAACTCGACGCCGGCGTAGATGTCCTCGGAGTTCTCGCGGAAGATGACCATGTCGGTGAGCTGCGGGTTCTTGACGGGCGTGGGGACGCCATCGAACCAGCGCACCGGGCGCAGGCAGGTGTAGAGGTCGAGGATCTGGCGGAGGGCGACGTTGAGGGAGCGGATGCCGCCGCCGACGGGGGTGGTCAGCGGACCCTTGATGCCGACGAGATAGTCGCGGAAGGCGTCGAGGGTGGCCTGGGGCAGCCACTCGCCGGAGTCGTCGAAGGACTTCTGGCCGGCGTAGACCTCCTTCCAGGCGATCTTGCGGTCGTCGCCGTAGGCCTTCTGCACCGCCGCGTCGAAGACGCGGACCGAGGCGGCCCAGATGTCGGGGCCGGTGCCATCGCCCTCGATGAAGGGGATGATGGGGAAGCTGGGGACCTGGAGGCCGGCATCGGTCTTGGCAATCGGGGCGGCGGCGCTCGTGGGGGCGGCGGGCATTCTCTGGCTCCTTGGCGTCTGGCATGGGGCGGCCGCAGGCCGGCCGCGGTCCGGATGGTAGGGTCGGTGGCCGGCTGCGTCGGCAAAAACGGCCTTGCGGCTGCCCAAACGGGCCGGATGGGCTGGGGATCCTGACGTGGCCGGCTCGCGAATGGGAGGACCGGCGCGCGGCGATGGCGGCTGCGCCGGGCGCTTCGCGCCTGAGTTGGCGGAACGACCCGCTGCCGCGGCGAGCGGCTCCGCGGGCCGGAATCGAGCGGCCCGACCTCCCAAATACGCGGCGAGCAAAGGAGCGAAGATGAACCTGAGCATGACGCTGGTGGCGGGATGTGTCGCGGCCTGCGGGGTGGGCGCGGCAGCGCAGACGACGCAGGTCGAGGACTTCGACGGCGGGACGTTCAGCAATCCGTTCTTCCAGCACGCGCTGGAGAGTGCGGGCTGCTGCTGGGAGTTCGATGACCGGCTGGCTGGCGGGGACTGGACGCTGCATCTGTTCGGCAATGGGGACACGATTACGTTCGACACGGCGCCGGGGCAGCAGGTGAGCGAGTTCTCGCTGCTGATCTACGACACGCAGAGCGGGATCACGGGTCGGCCGGTGACGGGAGTGGAGGTCGTGGGCGCATCGGGCGATTCGGTGCTGCTTTCTGCCGCGGTCACCTTCGAGTGGGAACTGCTCAGCGCCACCAGCGACACGCCGGGGGGCGCCACGGGGCTGCCGATCGGACCGATCGTGGAGGTGTACACGTACGCGGGCAGCTCATCGGACGGGGCGTATTACGACCTGCTGCGGGCGGAGGTGGTCGATGGCGGCTGCTACGCCGACTGCGACGGCTCGGGGGCGCTGGACTTCTTCGACTTCCTGTGCTTTCAGAACGCGTTCGGCGCCGGGGCGCCGGAGGCGGACTGCGACGGGTCGGGCGCGCTGGACTTCTTTGATTTCCTGTGCTTCCAGAACGAGTTTGCGGCGGGCTGCTTCTGAGGCAGCGCTGATTGCGGACCGAGCAACGCGCGCGCAAAAGAAGACCGGCGGCCTGTGCCGCCGGTCTTCAGGGAACACTTGAGGAGTCGAGATTCAGCGACGACGGCGGATGGCGGCCAGGCCGCCGAGGCCGAAGAGGGCCAGCGCGCCCGGCGTGGGCACACCCTGGATCACGAACGGGAGCTCATCGGGGTGGCCGCTGGCCTGGGTCACGGGGACGAAGTCACCGCCACCGATGGACTGCACGGCGTTGCCGTCAGAGACGAACGGGGTCACCGGCGGGGCCCAGGGGCCGGAGGTGAGCGAGCCGGCGGAGGCCCAGGCGACCCAGTAGTCGCCAGCGCTGAGGCTCAGGCCGGGGGTGAGGACCTCGTTGGCGTAGATCGGACGGTTGGTGCCGCGCGGGCTGGTATCCGAGCTGCGGAAGATGCCGGTGAAGGTGCTGCTGGCGAGGCCGGAGTAGCTGGCGACGGGGCTGGAGGTGTCGCCGACCGGGCCGGCGTAGACCGTCATGCTCACATCAGTGAACGAGGAGGCGGTGGGATCGCCGCCGGTCTGATAAGCGAAGAATGTGAACGAGTCGATCTGCCATCCGCCGGCGCCGACGCTGAAGTCGTCACCGACGAAGTTGGTGGACGGGAGCTGATGGCCGTAGCCGAGGATGTTGTCATCCGGGCCGAGCACGGAGAAGCCGGGCTCGGTTTCCAGCGGGCCATTGTCCCAGAGGACGTTGTCGCTGGTGGACATGCCCTTGGAAACGACGGTAACGGGCGACGAGCCGCCAAAGCCGAGGTCTGCAACCTGCGCGCTGGCGGAGGTGGCGAGACCGGCAAGCGCGGCCACGCCGAG
Organism: Phycisphaerales bacterium JB039; assembly: GCA_043101635.1. Taxonomy (GTDB): domain Bacteria; phylum Planctomycetota; class Phycisphaerae; order Phycisphaerales; family UBA1924; genus CAYMJK01. The sequence continues at coordinate 16,932 of JBICIE010000081.1, forward strand.
GACGAACGAAGTCCGAGGCATTTGGGGTTCTCCTCCCTTGTATGTCGCCAACCTCCCCTCGAACGACGAAGGAGCGGCCGGCACTTGTCTCTCCATGAGCAATGTATCAGGAATTGACAGAAGGTCAATAGACATTCGGTGTCTGATCGAGGACTTGTTGCGTGCGAGCGTGGGTTCGCGGAACTCTGGGCAAGTTGGCAAAGGCAGGCGAATCTCTGTCACGCGCCGGTCCCGGCTGAAATCGCTGGCGGCAAGGTCCGAGTAACCTGCGACGGGTGGGGCTCGGGACGCATCGAGCATGCCCGCGCGGCGTGTCGCGGCGCCAATGATCGGCCTGAACGGAGGACGCATGCTGTCGACACTGGTCTGCCAGCAAGGAGGGCCGGCCCGCGGACGCGGCGCCGGGGTCACGCTGTTCGCCGCTGCTGCGGCGCTGTGGCTGGTGACCGGCGCGCTGGCGCGCCCGCAGGTGGCCGATCCGCGGTATGACGCGGCGATCGAGCTGTGCCGCGCGGCGGTGGGCCAGCTTCATCGCGAGTCGGGGGCGCCGTGCGTGCAGGTGGCGGTGGCGGTCGATGGCGAGATCGTGTGGTCGGAGGCGTTCGGCTGGGCCGACCTGGAGCTGCGGGCGCCGGCGACAGCGCGGACGAAGATCCGGATCGCGAGCGTCTCCAAGGCGCTGACGGGCACGCTGGCGGCGAAGCTGGCGTCGGAGAGCCGGCTCGACCTGGACGCCCCGGTGCAGCAGTACGTGGGCTTTCCGCAGAAGCAGGCGGTGATCACGTGCCGCATGCTGGCGGGGCACACCAGCGGCGTGCGGCACTACCGCGGGGGCGAGACGTCGAGCGTGCGGCGCTACGGATCGCTGGAGCAGGCGCTGACGATCTTCGCCGGCGATGCGCTGGAGCACGATCCCGGCGCCGACATGACGTACTCCACCTACGGGTACACGCTGCTGGGGGCTGCGATCGAGGGGGCGACCGGGGCCGAGTTCGGGGCGCTGCTGCGCGAGGAGATCCTCGATCCGGCGGGCATGACATCCACGGTGGTCGACGACGCCTACGCCGTCGTGCCGGAGCGGGCCGCGTGCTATGAACTGGCCGGGCCGGGGCAGGTGCGCCGGGCGCGACCGACCGACCACAGCTACAAGATCCCCGGGGGCGGGCTGCTGTCGACGGCGGAGGATCTGGTGCGCTTCGGCTCGGCGATGCTGGCGCCGGGCGTCTTCAGCGAAGAGACCCTGGAGCTGGCGCTGACATCCTGCACGCTGAACGACGGACGGGCCACAGGCTACGGGCTGGGGTGGCGCGTGGCGCGGAGCGGCGCGGAGTTGATGAGCTTCGGCCATGGCGGCAGCCAGCCGGGCTCGCGCGCGTACCTGCACGTGGACGCCGACAGCGGCATCGTGGTGGCGGCGCTGTCCAATGCGACCGGGGCTCCGCTGAACCGCGGCGAGTGCGCGCTGATCGGCGAGGCTTTCAGGGCGACGGACCCGGCGACCAGCGACCCCGACATCGACGCGGTGGGCCGCTATGAAATGGCGTCGCGCGAGCATCCGGAGCGGACGGCAACGCTGGAGATCTGGCGCGCCGCCGGTGGCGATCTGCGAGGCGGGGCCGTCATCGAGGGGCGGATGATCGAGTTCGACGCCGTCGGCGTTGCCGCGGACACCGTCACGATGCTGGGGCTGGCGGGGAACCGCCTGATCCGCATTCGATTCTCCGTCGATGACGAGGCGATCTCCGGGGCGTTGACGGCCGGGGACGAGTCGGCGTTTGCCGGGCGGCGGCTGCCGTAAGCGGGCTTGTGCCGCCATGTGCGCGATCGGGCGCAAGCAAGTCCGATCGGCCATGCCGTGCAGGCGCGATGGCGGGAGAGGTACGGCGCCGGACGCCTCTGGCCGCCGAGGCGGGCGTCCCTTCGCGTGCACGCGCGGCGGCGCGCCGGTCATACGCAATCTTCACACAAAGCCGACACCATCTACACGGCATGGAGCCGATTGAAGGGGACAATAGCCTGACGCGATCACGAACACCTCACGCGAGGGAGAGCTATGCGTGCCCACGCCCATCGCGCGCCGATCGAAGTGGCCCCGGAGAGCAGATTCGAAGCCACCGGGGTTGTGCGCATGGACATGCATGTGCACTCGCGGGCCAGCGACAGGCCGGTGATCGGCGCGCTCGGGCGGCTGGGCTGCCCGGAGAGCTTCTCGGAGCCGGAGGCGGTCTATGACCGGGCCCGGGCCGAGGGGATGGGTCTGGTGACGCTGACGGATCATGACACCATCGCGGGCGCGATGGAGCTGGTGGAGCGCGGGTTCGAGGGCGTGGTCGTCGGCGAGGAGGTCACGGTCTTCTTCCCGGAGGATGGGTGCAAGCTGCACGTGCTGCTGTGGGGGCTCTCGCCGGAGCAGCACGCCTTGATCGAGGAGAACCGGCTGCGGGAGGATGTGTACGCCTTCGCCGCCTGGGTCAGAACGGAGAAGCTGGCGCACGCGCTGGCGCATCCGCTGTACATCCAGAACCGGCGCCTGACGCCGTGGCATCTGGAGCGGGCAGCGCTGCTGTTCAAGGGCTTCGAGGTTCTCAACGGGGCGCACTGCGGGGCGCATCGGCGCACGCTGGAGGCGTGGCTTGCGTCGCTGACGCCGGGACGGGCGCTGGAACTGATCGACCGGCACGGGATCGAGCCGCTCTGGGCCCGCATCTGGGAGAAGTCACTGACGGCGGGGAGCGATGATCACGCGCTGCTGAACGTCGGGCGCACGTGGACGGAGGTCGAGACCGACGATCCGCCTTCGCCCGAGGCGTTCCTCGGCGCGGTGATGGCCGGTCGGGGCGCGGCGGGCGGACAGGCGGGGCACAGCGCCCTGCTGGCGCACCAGTTGATGTCGGTGGGGCTGCACTGGTACAGCCGGCGGGCCCATCGCCGGCTGCGGCCATGCGGACGGCGGATCGGCAGCGCGGTGGCGGGTCTCGCCGGCGCCGCCGCTCCCAGGCCGCGGAAGCTCGCCCTGGCCGTGGATGTGGCGCGGAGCCGGGTGCGGCGGATGCGCCGGGGATCGAGCGGAGGCTCGCTGGCCCTGGGCGCGCTGCGTGACGCGATCGGGCCGGCGCTGGAGCGGCATCCGGAGATCGCGGCGGCCCTGCGCGGCGAGGGCGGGCCGCCGGCGATGGCCGACCACGAGCACATGGCCGCGTTCACCGATGACCTATGCGAGACGCTGTCGCGCACGCTGGCGGGCAGCGCGATCCAGCGGCTGCGCAAGGGCGACCGGAGCGGGCTGGTCGACGCCGCCATCGGCTACGGTTGGGTCCTGGCGGCGCAGGCGCCGCACATCTTCAGCCTCTTCCACCAGAACAAGGAGCGCCGGTTGCTGCGCGAGATCGAGAGCCAGTCGCCGGACGCCCCGGCCCGGCCCTTGAAGGTCATGCTGTTCACCGACACACTGGGTGATGTCAACGGCGTGTGCCGGTTCATCCAGAACATGGGCGAGCAGGCGGCGGCGGCGGGGCGGGATCTGAGGATCGTGACGTCGACGCGGCTGGAGGTTCCGGGCCGCCCGTACATCCACAATCTCGATCCGATCTTCTCCACCAGCATGCCGCGGTACGAGAACCTGGAGCTTGCCCTGCCGCCTGTGGTGCGCATGCTGCGGCTGGCGGACCGGGAGCAGCCGGATGTGGTGCACATCTCGACGCCGGGCCCGGTGGGGATGTGCGGGATGGTCGCTGCCAAGATGCTGCGCGCTGCGGTCGTGGGCGTGTACCACACGGACTTTCCGGCCTACGTAGATCACCTCTTCGGTGATGAGATGTACACGCACGCAACGTCACGCTTCATGAGCCACTTCTACCGGCAGTTCGAGACCATCTTCTCGCGGTCGGCGGATTACATGGACTCGCTGGCCGGACTCGGCGTGGGGCGCGAGCGGCTGGTACGGCTGACGCCGGGGGTTGCACTCGATTCGTTCCGGCCGGACTACCGCGACTGCGGGATATGGGACGGCTACGGGCTGCAGCGTGACAGCGTGAAGGTTCTGTACGTCGGGCGCGTCAGCGTGGAGAAGAACCTTCCGCTGCTGACCCGGGCCTGGCCGGAGGCCCGCAAGGCCGCCGCGGCGCGCGGGGTCAGGGCGGCGCTGGTCGTGGTCGGCGATGGGCCGTACCGCGAGCAGATGCAGGAAGCCCTGCGCGGCGAGAGCGCCTGCTTCCTCGGCTTCCGCCACGGGGTGGAGTTGAGCCGGCTGTACGCCTCGAGCGACCTGTTCGTCTTTCCCTCGCTGACTGACACGCTCGGGCAGGTGGTGCTGGAGAGCCAGGCCAGCGGGCTGCCCGTGCTGGTGAGCGACAAGGGGGGGCCGAAGGAAGTGGTCGATGAGGACATCACCGGCTTCATCCTGCCGGGCGGACGCAGCGAACCCTGGGCTGACGCCATGGCGCGGCTTGCCATCGACGCCGCGCTGCGGACGCGGATGGGGCGCTCGGCGGTGACACGCTCGGCCCGCTTCAGCCTTAAGGCGTGCTTCGAGCAGTTCTGGGAAGTGCACGAGCGGGCGGCGGAGTCGTCGGCGCCGGCGCCGAGACGGGCAGGGCGCCCGGCGCGGCCGGCCGCGGCGGCGTCGTGAGGGGTATCAGGCCCGAGGACCTGGGCAGGCATGGGCAGCAGGGGCCGGGCGGCGGCCGCCGGCGAGTGAAATCGGGGCGGAATCCCCTTGGCCCGGGGCGCGACACTTCGCGCCTGGCGCCTGATCTTGTGGTAGACTGACAGCGGGCCACCGGAAAGGAGGCGGTATGCCTTCCAAGTTTGGCCGTGCGCCCGCGCTGGCGACCTGCATCCTCTGCGGGGCCATTGGCGGCACTGTCCTGCCGGCCCCCACCCACGCTCTTGCCCAGTCGGACACCGGACTGTTCTTCGAGGCGCCGGCGGCGCTGTCGCCCGCGCAGCCGTCGATCACGGTGCGGCTGTGGGCGGAGTTTCCGGCGGCGGATTACGCATTCGCCAGCGCGCAGTTCGACGTGCTGGCGAGCGAACCGGGGTGGAGCGATCCAACATTGCTCTGGATGGGGCCGGTGGCCACCACGCCGGGCGCCATTCGCGGGGCTGATGTGCTCGGCGTCCACGTCTGGCAACTCCACTTCCCCAGCGGCGTCCTGGCGGACCCGACGAATCCGATCGAGGTGTGGAAAGCCCAATTCACGATCACTGACTTTGCGCCGCGCACGATCCAATTGTCCACCGTGGCCGAGATGTTCAGGGTGTACCCGGACAAGGGCAGTTCCGAGTCGGAGCAGCGCGCTTCGCACGAGGCGTTGCACGAGATCCGGGTGATCCCGGCGCCGGGGGCGCTGGGGCTGGGCGGGGTCCTTGGCCTGTGCGCTGTGCGGCGGCGCCGGGCAGCGCGGGTGGTGGGCGCTGTCGTCGCGGGAGCGCTTGCCGGCGGCGCATCTGCGCAGCGCGACAACGGGTTCATACTCGAAGCGCCGGCGGAGGTGGGGCCAGGGAGCGGGCGGTTCGAGGTCCGGCTGCTGGCGGAGTTCGATGGCCGAGCGTACGACTCGTTTGCCGGGGCACGCCTCGATGTGCGCGCCAGCGAAGCGGGATGGAGCGATCCCGAACTGATCCTGCTGGGGGCAGGGACAACGCCCGGCGAGATCACGGGACCGGACATCCGCGGTCTGATTGTGGGTCAGAACTGGTGGGGGCTCGACCCCGACCCCACGAACCCGATCGCGGCGTGGAAGGCGACGTTCACCATCACCGACTTCACGCCGCGGACACTCCGTATCGAGACGGTGACATCCGCGTTCGCCGTGTATGTCGAATACACGTACCCCTCTCCCCCGCCCGTGGCGTACCCGCCCTTTCACGAGGCGACGCGCGAGATCCGGGTGATCCCGGCGCCGGGGGCGCTGGGGGTGGGCGGGCTCGTGGGGCTCGGCGCGCTGCGCCGCCGGCAGAACAGGGGGCCGCGATGAAACGGATGATTGCGATCGCCCTCGCGCTGGGGACTGTCCCGCCCGTCCTTGCCCAGTCGGACACCGGGCTGTTCTTCAAAGCGCCGACGACGCTGTCGCCCGCGCAGCCGTCGATCACGGTGCACCTGTGGGCCCAGTTCGGCTCGCGAGACTACCTGGCCTTTGCGGGCGCCGAGCTTGATGTGAGCGCCAGCGAGCACGGCTGGAGAGAGACGCGGCCGAAACTGCACGCGCCCGGCGCCACACCCGGCGTGATC
>JBICIE010000082.1:0-15490 GCA_043101635.1 Phycisphaerales bacterium JB039
CTCAGCAACCGCCTCTTCGCGAACCAGGCCGAACTCGACCAAGGCTGCCTGAACGCCTGGAACACTCTCACCACCGACCGCGTCAAGTCGCTCTGCACGTGCAACTGGCTGCCCGCAAATTAAGTGCGATTGGTATTATCTGAGCTCGGTTTCGTTCCTCGATCCCGAAGCGGCCGCGCAGCGATGCATTGGTCAACTTCTCTCGACGGACGTATTGAAGGCAGGCGTGGAGGTAACACGTGCGCATCTGAGGACTGATATGAGTTGGCGCAGCAGCCAGTTCTCAAGCTCCTCGTTGCCCTTGCGGGCGCGCGAAGGCCGAAACGTGGTACCAATCACATCGTGCGATTCGTCCGCGATTCCCCAGATGACATAAGCATGCGGTTTGTGCGCAGTTGCGGCCGAGTTCGCTAGCGCCGAGATGTACTCGCCGATGTCATCCGGCGCGGCGTAGTTGCACTTGAACTCAACCCACTCTGACTCGGAGGGAAGTCGCCGGAGCGCTTGCACGATACTCGCGTAGTCTGCATCCCGGCTCATCACTTGTGGAGGCTCCTACCCGATGCGCTCGCTCTTGAGCTGCCGGCTCATCAGCCGGCTGATGCCCTCGATGGGATCAAGCTTCTCGAACAGCACCGCGTGGACCGCCTCGGTGATGGGCATCTCGACGCGGTACCGCCCCGCAAGATCGCGCACCGAGCGCGTCGTGGCGACGCCCTCGACCACGTGGCGCGACTTGGCCAGATACTCGTCCAGCTTGGCCCCGCGCCCCAGCGCCTCGCCGCAGGAGCGGTTGCGCCCCTCCGGGCTGAAGCAGGTGGTGGCAAGGTCGCCGACACCCGCGACGCCGAAGAAGGTGTCGCGGCTGGCCCCCATGGCGCACCCGAGCCGTGCGATCTCCGCCAGCCCGCGGGCCAGCAGGGCGCTCTTCGCGTTGTAGCCGGCCTGCAGACCGTCGAGGATGCCCGCAGCGATCGCGATCACGTTCTTGGTGGCGCCGGCGAGCTCCACCCCCAGCAGGTCGGTGTGGGTGTAGATGCGCAGCCAGCTCGTGGAAAAGGCGCCCTGGATGCGCTCGGCGAAGCCGCCGTCGTCACTGGCGGCGACCATGGTCGCCGGCAGCCCGCGGGCCAGTTCCGAGGCGATCGTCGGCCCGCTGAGCGCCGCCAGCGGCCGGGGCCGGCGATCCGGATCGTCGGCGAGGACGTCGGCGATGACCTGGGTCGGGCGCAGCAGCGGGCCGTTCTCGATGCCCTTGGCGACGCTGACGACCGCGGCACGGGCCGGCACGCAGGGGCGCAGGCGCTGCCAGACCGCCCGGGTGTATTGCACCGGCACGGCCGAGACGATCAGGTCCGCCCCCTCCAGCGCCTCGGCGTCGGACAGAGCCACCCTCGCCTCGGGCGGCAGGGTGAAGCCGGGCAGGCGATCACTCGATCGCATCTGGGTCAGCTCGCCGACCTCATCGGGATCATGGCCCCAGAGCCGGACCTCGGGGGCCTCAGGCCGCTCGGCGGTGAGCAGGGCCGCGCAGGTGAGGCCCATCTGGCCCAGGCCGAGGATGCAGCATTTGTGGAATTCAGGTGGCACGGGACCTCCGAAAGGGCGCCTGCGGGGCGCGTCGAGCCGAATTGAGGGCAGCCCGAACCCGGCGCCGAACCGGGCGTATCAGCCGAGCCGGGCGCTGGAGTTGCGCGCAGCGGGCAGGGAAAGCTAGCATACGGCCCGGCCGGGCGCCTGCGGGCGTGCGGCAGCCAAACACATCCCAAACGAGGCATCTTGATGAGCCAGGTGCAACTGACGGCGTCCAAGCACGAGCATGATCACGACGCGATCGCGTGCTGCGCCCACCACGACTTGCGCATCGAGCGCGAGATCTCCTTCTACCTGATCGGCGGCGTCCTGCTGATCGCGGCCCGGCTGGCCAAGTGGTTCGAGTTTACCAGCCCCAACGTGGCCGACATCCCGGCCGCCATCGCGGCGGTGGTGCTGCTGATCCCCATGGCCAAGGCGGCCTGGACCGAGCTGCGCCGGGCCCGCCCCTCCAGTTCCACGCTGGTCGTCATGGCCGTGCTCGGCGCCATGGTCATGGGCAAGTACGAGTCGGCCGGCTGGCTGGCCTTCATCCTCGTGATCGCTGACCAGTGGGTCCGCGGCACGGCCTCGGGCGCCCAGCGGGCCATCGAGGATCTGGTCGGCCTGACCCCCGACATGGCCCGCATCGTCGACGATGGCGTCGAGCGCGAGGTGGGTCTGGCCGAGGTGCGCGTCGGCGCCACGGTGCGGGTGCGCCCGGGCGAGAATCTGCCCGTCGACGGCGAGGTGATCCGCGGCCAGTCCTCGATCAACCAGGCGTCGCTGACCGGCGAAGCGATCCCCCACGCGGTGAGCCCGGGCGATCCGGTCTACGCCGGCACCACCAACCTGACCGGCGCCATCGACCTGAAGGTCACCAGCGTCGGCGAGGACACCACCATCGGCAAGGTGACGCAGCTCATCCGCGAGGCGGAGCGCTCGCGCTCGCCGCGCCAGGCCCTCATCGAGCAGGTCGCCAGCTACTTCGTCCCGATCGCGCTGTCCGTCGCCTTCATCGTCTGGTTCGTCAAGAGCCAGTCGGATGCCCCCGGCGCCCGCGAGGACGCCGTGCTGGACGCCCTGACGGTGCTGGTGGTGACCTGCCCGGCCGCCCTGCTGCTGTCGAGCCCGAGCGCCATGGTGGCCGCGTTTGCCGCGGCGGCCCGCCTCGGCATTCTGATCAAGCGGACCAGCTACCTGGAGGCCGCCGCCCACATCAACACCGTCGTCATGGACAAGACCGGCACGCTGACTACCGGCACCTTCGAGGTGACCAAGCTCGTGCCGGCCGAGGGTGTCGACGGCGCCGAACTGCTCAAGGCCGCCGCCAACGGCGAGCAGAAGTCCAACCACCCGCTGGCCCAGTCCATCGTGCGCACCGCCGAAAAGGCCAAGGTGCAGCTCGAGGAGCCCGACAGCTTCGAAGAGATCCACGGCCAGGGCGTGCGGGCCCGCACCCCCATGGGCGAGCTGCTGGTCGGGCGGGCCAACTGGATCAAGAAGGAGCACCCGGAAGTCGTCCGCGCCATCGAGGCCATCGAAGCCAAGACGGAGGGGATCACCGGCGTGCACGTGATGCGCGACGGCAAGTACCTCGGGCTGGTGGGGCTGGAGGACAAGGTGCGCCGCAACGCCCGCAGCGTCGTGCAGCACCTGCGCGACCTGGGCGTGCGTCACATCGCCATCTTCACGGGCGACCGGCTCAGCGTGGCCAAGCGCGTTGGCGTCGCTGTCGGCGTCGACGCCATCGAGGCCGAGTGCCTGCCCGAGGAGAAGCACGAGGAGATCGAGGCGCTGGTGAAGCGCGGCTACCGCGTGATGATGGTCGGCGACGGCATCAACGACGGCCCCTCGCTGGCGGCGGCCGACGTCGGCGTGGCCATGGGCCTCGGCGGCAGCGACATCGCTGCCAACAGCGCCGGCGTGGCCCTGATGAACGACGATCTGTCGCGCATCCCGTTCCTCATCGAACTCAGCCGCAAGACCCGCCTGATCATTATCCAGAACGTGATCGTCTCGATCCTGATCGTGATCATCGGGCTGGCGCTGGCGGCCAGCGGCGCCCTGGAACTCACCTGGGCGGCCTTCTACCACTTCGCCGGCGACATCTTCGTGATCGCCAACAGCTTCCGGCTCTTCCGCTTCGGCGACCACTTCGCCGAGATGGAATCGGAGCAGCCGGAACGCACGCAGCGCCGGCGCGAGGCGTCCCTGCGCGGCCTGGCGGGCGCGCAGCCGGCCTGACCCGGCCCGGGATGAGTGCTTTGGTGCGGGGCTGCGCCGGTGCGCGGCCCCGCTTGCTTCTCGGCCCGGCTACTGGTCGGCGACCGAGCTTGCCTGCCGGACCTCGACGAGCGTCCTGACCGAGTTGGCGATGAAGCAGTGCCGGTGCGCCTTGTGGTGCATCTCATCCAGGGTGGCGGCGTCCGGAGCGCCGCCGGCGAACTCGATGACCGGGCGCAGCTCGATGCGCGTGATCGCCATGGCGCCGTCGGCGTTCTTCTCCAGCACGCCGACGGCGTCGTCGATGTAGCGATCGATCACCAGCCCGCGCTTGGAGGCGATGGCCAGGAACGTCAGCATGTGGCAGCTCGCCACCGAGGCGACGAACGCCTCCTCCGGATCGATGAAGTCCTTGTTGCCCAGGTAGCCCGGCGCCGCGGAGGCCTCGACGGTCAGGCCGTTGTCGAACTGCCATGTGTGGTCGCGCGTGTAGCCCTGGTACGAGAAATCGTCCGACTCCCGCTCCCACTCGATATGTGCCGTGTGCTGTGCCATAGCCGCAAGTATAGGAGCTTGCCGTCCACAATTCGCGCGCTGGGCGGGCCCGGCGCCTGTCTCACCTGTATCATCCGGCCATGCGAATCGCCCTGCTGCTTGCATTGCTCGCGCTGGCGCCGTCGGCCGCCGCCGCCCCGCCCACAGTGCACTCGGTCTGCGACATCTCGCAGGAGTTCACCTTCTACATGGACGGGCGCTTCCACCGCCAGTACCTGGCCGAGCACGGGCGCGACGCCCGCAACTGGGGCAGCCTGTCGCTGCTCGATCTGGACAACGTCAACCTGCTGGTCCTCACCGGCGGCGACGTGCGCCTGCCCTACGAATCCGCGGCCATCGACCACATCGAGTCATGGGTGCGCGGCGGCGGCGCCCTGCTGCTGATGGCCGATGGCGCCGAACCCATGCCCCCGGGCCAGGCGGTCGCGGACCGCTTCGGCGCCCGGCTCACGAACATCGGCGCCGTCAAGCCCCTGCGCGGCGTCGGCGAACTGGCCGGCCGTGACATCGAGTACCGCGCCGGGCGCACCCTCGAACTCGACGACCGCTGGACGCCCCTTGTCCTCGACGCCGACGGCCGCGCTGTCCTCGGTGGCGCGCGCATCGGCGACGGCCATGTCATCATCGGCAGCCGCGGGCTCTTCGGCAGCCGGCCCGACGCCAGCGATCCGATCAACGCTGCGTGGGTCACACCCATGCTCGTCTCGCGGGCGCAGATGCGACCGATCGATCTCTCGCTCCCCCACCGCTCCACCCCGGCGGAACTGAGCCGCCAGATCGGCCCGCTCACGCTGGAGTACCACCGCGGCACGGAGCGGTTCGCCGAGGCCGTCCACGCCGTCTACGAAGAGGTCCGCCCGCATCTGGTCGAGATCACCGGCGTCGAGCCTGCACCGGGCATGATCACCTCCATGCTCATCCTGCCCACCGGCGGCGGCGGCTTCTCCAGCGGCCAGCGCATCGCCATTGGCGCCTGGTGGGGCGACTTCCCCGAGCGGCGCTACCCGATGGTGGAACTGATCGCCCACGAGGCGGGCCACTCCTGGGTCCTGCCGCACCCCGAGCCGCTGTGGAACGAGCCGATCGCGACCTACCTCGGCATCCAGGTCGGGCGCCGGCTCGGCTTCCCGGAGGCCGACCAGACGCTGGCGCGCCAGATCGAGCGGGCCCGCCGGCACGATCCGGACCTGGCGCAGGTCGATCCGCTCGCCGAGGGGGCGCCGCGCGACCTGGTCTGGGGCAAGTCGTACTTCGTCTTCGAGGAGCTGGAGCGGCTGCACGGGCCGGGCGCACTGGCGAAGTACTTCCGCGCCAAGCGGGCCATGGCGCCGCCCGAGCGCGCCGGCTACTCGATGGACGACTGCGTCGCGGTCTGGAGCGCCGCCGCCGGCGAGGACCTCTTCGGCTGGTTCCGGTCGCTGGGGTTCGATGTGGACCGCCAGCGCACGGACCTGGCGCCGGACCGGTGATGACCGGCCGGCGGCCGATCGCCGCGGCGCGCCAGCAGACCCTCGCGCAAGGCGGCTCGTTTCGCCCTTGATACGATGCTCCAGTCCCATGGACGAAGGCGCCTCCAACCTGCAGGCCCGGCTCGGGCGCCCCCGAGACGAGTGGACGGTCGACGACCTGACGGCGGTTGCGCGCGACCTGGGAATCCGGCTGGTCAGCCTGCTGCACGTCGGCGGCGACGGCCTGCTCAAGACGCTGGACTTCGCCCCGCGAACCGAACAGCGCCTGCGCCGCATCCTCGCCGGCGGAGAGCGGGCCGACGGATCGAGCCTCTTCGCGGGGCTGCGCGCGGGCGCTTCGGACATCGTGCTGCGCCCGCGTCCCCAGACGGCGTTCCTCGATCCGTTCGCGCCGGCCGCGACGCTGTGCGTCCTCTGCGGCCATCACGGGCGGGACGACCGGCCATTGCCGGAGTCGCCGGACACCATCGTCCGCCAGGCGGACCAGAGGCTGCGCGAGCAGACGGGCGCCCGGCTCGAGGCGCTCGGCGAGATCGAGTTCTTCCTGGGCCGGTTTGCGACCGACGCCGACGCACACTGCACCAGCGACGGCGGCTATCACGCGACCGCTCCGTTCGTCCACGGAGAGGATCTGCGCCGCCGGGCGCTGCTCTGTCTGGCCGAGATGGACATCCCGGTGAAGTATGGCCACGCCGAGGTCGGCTACATCGACGCGTCAGCGCCCGGCGGGTTGATCTGGGAGCAGCATGAGGTCGAACTCGATCTGCTGCCGCTGGCTCGCGCTGCCGACGCGATCGTGCTGGCCCAGTGGGTCATCCGGAACCTGGCGAGGCGCGAGGGGCTCCAGTGCAGCATGGAGCCGGTCGTCGGCCCGGGCCATGCGGGCAACGGGCTTCACGTGCACTTCGCCTTCGCCGGGGACGGGCGCCACGAGCCGGTACTCGATTCCGACGGCCAGATGCGCGAGCCGGCCCGCTGGCTGACGGCGGGACTCACCGAGCTGGCCGGCGCGCTCATGGCGTTCGGCAACCGCAGCAACGCGTCGTTCGTCCGGCTCGACCAGGGCAAGGAGTCGCCCACCCGGCTTGACTGGGGCCTGCACGATCGCCACGCGCTGGTGCGGGTTCCCCTCGTGCCGGCAGACGCCGACGCCCCGGCGCCAACGGTCGAGTTCCGGCTGCCCGACGGCTCGGCCCATCCGCACCTGCTGCTGGCGGCGGCGGCCCAGGCGATGTGTCACGGCCGCCAGTCCGCAAAGGCCGACGGCCTGGGTGCGCCGTCCGAGGCGACGCTCCCGCGCAGCGGCCCCGAGATCGCCGCCGCCCTGGAGCGGCGCCGCCAGTCGCTCCAGCACGGTGGCGTGTTTCCCGCCGCGCTGATCGATGCGCTGGCCGACCGCCTTCGCGCTGGCGCGCCGCCGGCGTGATCCGAGCACGGCGGGCCTCGATGCTCGCGCATCGGCGCAGATCCAGAGCAGTTCGCCCGCTTCACGGCTCGATCGAGACGAGCAGATAGCGCGCCGGATCGGCGCTGTTGCCCCCGATCAGGGCCGGGGCGCCGGGCTGCAGCAGCACGGTGGTGTCGAAGCGGACCGTGAGCGTCTCCGCGATGCCCGTCTCGGCGTCCTGCGCTTCGAGGCGCGAGGCCTCGTACGACAGTTGCAGCCGCACCTGGCCGCCCAGGTCCGACGCGGTGAGCTGCACCAGGGTCCCGACATCGCGCCGCTCCAGCGCCTGCGCCATGCCGCCGCGCTGCTCCATCCGAACGCCGGTGGCCACGGTCTTCGTCCTGCCGAACTGCAGCCTCGCTTCCTCCCCTTCCAGCACGCCGACCCGCGCCGTGTTGATGAGGTCCAGCGATCCGTCGGCTCGCTGCTGCACGAATGCGCGGAGGATCTCCTTCGCCGCGACGCTCGGATCGTCCCCGGCCGGCATGCGGAACTCGCAGAGCGTGACCATGTACGAGCGTGGCGCCGGGTCGGCCGGCTGGCCGTGGCCCTCATCCTGTGCCAGTGCCGCGGCAGCGGCCAGCGCCGCCAGGGTGACCAGAACCGGGATCTGACGCATGGGCATGTCCTCCAGCCTGTCGCGCAGCGGTGCGCGGGCTCGGCCAGTCTACCAGGAGCCGCCGGATATTGCCAGCGCCGCGGCCGCCGCCCAGGCGCCCCGCCCAGCCGCCTACGGGCAGCCGGTCGCGAAAGCGTTCTGGAAGCAGAGGAAGTCGAAGAAGTCGAGCGTTCCGGAGCCATCGCAGTCGGCCGCCGGATCGCCGGCGCCGAACTGATTCTGGAAGCAGAGGAAGTCGAAGAAGTCGAGCGCTCCAGACCCGTCGCAGTCGGCGTAGCACCCCTGGCACTCATCAGGGATCCCGTCGCCGTCGTCATCCCGGCTGACGCCGGTGGCGATGTCGCACGCGTCGAGGGCGCCGTTGGCGTTGCAGTCATCCATGCCGGTGAAGATGTACGCGCTGCCCGCGTCGGCGACGACATGATCGTCACTGATCGACCCGACCGCGAGGCGCCCCGCGCCCAGCGCGATCGAGTGGCCCCAGAAGTCCTGCGAGGCCGGGTCGAACGGGCGCACGCGGGCCCGCTCGATCCACTGCGCGCCATCGAAGAGGAACACGTACCCGCTGCCGGCGTTCATGAACCCGTCGTAGTCGTCGAAGTTGGCGCTGATGGCGCAGATGTCGCCATCCAGCGCCACGCTGGCGCCGATGAAGTCGCCCAGTTGCGTGTCCGACCCCTGGATCTTCTGCTCCAGCGCCCACGGCTCGGGCCCCGGATCGGCCCGGTAGATGTACGCCGCCCCGCCGCTGGGCGCAATGGCGTCATCGCCCTGCGCCCCCACGAGGATCCGCTCGCCCGAGATCGCGACATCCTCGCCGAAGCGGCGGAAGATCCGCCCCCCCGCCGGGTTCAGGATCGCCTCCTCGCTCCACACGTCGCCATCGAAACGGAATACGTACACCTGCCCCGGCCCGGCCAGCGGATCGCATGAACCGGCCACCGAGCCCGTGCCCTCGTTCGCCGCGGCCACCACCGCAACGTCGCCCTGAATCGCCACCTTGTTGCCGAACTTGTCGCACTGCTCGATGTCGCTGGCGAGCAGCTTGGCCCGCTCGACCCAGCCGGCGCCATCGAACTCGAAGATGTACGCCGCCCCCGAGTTGCAGTTTTGCAGCTTGAACGGATCGGGCTCGCCGAAGCAGGCGTCATCGGCCATGAACGCGCCGACGATGGCGCGGTCGCCATCCAGATCGACCGACTCGCCGAACTCGTCGAAGATGGCCTGCGTCGAGGCCTCCAGCGTCGCGGTCTGGACCCATTCAAGACCGTCGTATTCGAAGACGTAGACCTTGCCGACCTTGCGCAGGATGCCGCCGCCGGCCAGCGACTTGTCCCACTCCGGCGCGCCGACCAGGATGCGATCGCCGCTGATGGCCACCGAGTTGCCGAAGTTGGCGAAGTCCTTCGGATCATCCGGCATCAGCCGCTGCTCCTGGCGCCACTCGCCTTCAACCACTCGGAAGACGTACGCGGCGCCGGCTTCCGACCCCAGGGCGCTGTCGGCCCAGGCGCCGACGACCATGACATCGCCATCGATGTCGATGTCCGTCCCCAGCCGCGCACTCATCCGGGCGTCGTCGGCGATGACCTTGTCGGGCGCTTCCAGCAGACACTGGGCCCCGGCAGGGGCTGCGCCGGCCAGGGCGCACGTGAGAGTGATCGCGTGGCTCAGGTTCATCTCGATCCTCCGCAAGGTGGTTCGATCGGCGCCGGCCAGTGGTTCCCGGCGCGCCGGCTGTTACGGGGCTGTTACGGGCAGCCGGCCGCGAAGGCGTTCTGGAAGCAGAGAAAGTCGAAGAACGTCAGCGTGAAGTCGCCATCGCAGTCGGCGCGGCCGGCGCCGGCGCCGAACGCGTTCTGGAAGCACAGGAAGTCGGCGAGCGCCAGGGCCCCGTCCCCGTCGCAGTCGGCCTCGCAGCCGCACGCCGGCTCGAAGGCGTAGATGTTGCCCGGGAAGCCGTATCCCGAGAAGAACGGCGCCCCGGCGAGGATGACCTCGCCATCGGTCGCCAGGCCCATGCCGAACACCGAGTGCTCCGCTCCCCCGAGCGCCGCGATCTTCGCGGTCTGGCCCCAGAAGCCGCCATCCTTGCGGAAGACATGCGCCGCGCCGGTCTCTGTGACCGCGCCATCCGTTCTCGAAGCGCTGACCACGGCGAGGCCGCTGTGCAGCGCGGTTCTGGTCCCGAAGCGGTCGCCGGGCTCGAGGCCGACGCCCACCAGATTGCCGCCCCGTGCCCACCCGGTTCCGCTGCGATCGATGGAGTACGCCGCGCCGGCGCCCTCGAACGGAGCGCCGACGAGGGCCGTGGCTCCGCTGAGCGCGACGGATGCTCCGAGCCGGCTCGACGATGTGTCGCCGGTGATCCGCAGGCTCTGCGTCCACACGCCGCCGACCCGCTCGAACACGTACGCCGCGCCGGCGAGATTCTGCGTCGGCGCGCCGATCACCGCGGCGTCGCCATCCAGCGCGACCGCCGACCCGAACAGGTCGTAAAAACGCAGGCCGGATGCCACCAGCTTGTCGACCTCGCTCCACACGCCCCCGCTGCGCTCGAACACATACACCGCCCCCGCGTTCGTCCCGACCGTGTCCGCCTGAAAGGCGCCCACCATCATCACATCCCCGCTGATCGCCACCGACCCGCCGAAGGACTCGTCCTCGCCGCCGTCGGACGCGCGCAGTGCCGCCACCTGCGTCCAGGCGCCCCCGACCCGCTCGAACACGTACGCCGCGCCCGCCCGGGTCCCGAGCGTCCGGTCGCCGGGCGCGCCGATGACCACGGTTGCGCCGCTGAGCGCCACAGCGCTGCCGAAGGTCGCCTTGTCCGACGCGTCGTCGGCCGTGAGCTTCGCCACCTGCGTCCATGCCCCGCCAGCCCGCTCATACACATACGCGGCCCCCGCGATATCGCCCTGCTCCGAATCCCACGGCGCCCCGGCAATGGCCACATCACCTTCCATCGCGATCGACCACCCGAGATGATCGCGCACCGGCGGGTCCGGCCGCAGCCACTGCGTCTGCTCCCAGTCGCACTGCGCCTGTGCGTGCACGAGCCCGACGAAAGCGAAGGCAAGCGGCATGATGATTGCGGCAGATGTTCGGTGCATTGCTCTCCCCTGAGATTCGCGCAAGTTGCACTTTGTTCGGGAACGTCCGCGACGGTCTCCGTATCGATCCTAGCGGCCGAACTGCGGCTCAACTGCGGACGCGATCAATTCTCCGGGCACCGCTTCGACCCAGGCGGCGCCGCGGTTCCGTTGCGCCGGCGATCAACGGCTCATCTGTTCGATCAGCTTGTCGATGCGATCCTGATCGGGCTGGCGGGTTGCGCGGCCGCGCATCTGACGCAGAAAGCCGATCGCTGCGCCGACGCCCTGCGTGCGCCGGATGATCTCGGCCAGATCGCTCGCGTCGCGCACCAGGGCGGCGTCTCGCACGTAGCCCATCATCGCTCCGGTCAGCGCAGCGTCGCCGGCCCGCAGGTGGCGCCACTGCGCGCCCCAGAGGGCGTCGAGGGCGTCATCGCGCTGTTCCGCCGACGATCGTGCGGCGATCTGCAGCAGCAGCGCGCGGTCGTGCTCCCACAGCGCAGCGCAGATCGCGGCGTCGGCCATGGCGCTGTCGAACGCCTCGGGCCGCTCGCGCATGGTCGCTGCCGCGAGCTTCGCGGCGTCGCCGGCGCGTCCCATCATCGTGAGCATGCGCACCGCGCCGGCAAGATCCGGCGGCTCGGCCCGCAGGGCGGCCCGCATGCGCTCCTCGAAATCCACGGCGCCGCCGAGCGCAACGTCGCCCCCGGCCTGCGCCGGCGCCGGCCCGAGCGTGATGAGCGGATCGCCGAGCATCGTCAGCTTCCAGGGCGGCCGCTGCTCGATGCGCACCGCCGCGCCCAGCGCAAACCCGCCGCGCAGGCGGGCCGCGAGAACCTCCGGCCGCACGAACCAGTGCAGGAACGGTTCATCCACCGAGCCGAAGTAGGCGTAGGCGCCGCGCTGCAGCCACTTGCCCGCAATCGTCGCCGGCGCGCCGGGAAGCTGGGCCGAGAACGAGTGAATGAAGTACACCGCCGCGGGCCGCTGCAGAAACGGCACATCGACCGACTGCGCCGTGCCGCCGACCAGCCCGAACGTGGCCTTGTTGCCCTTGGTATTGACGAAGATCAGCCCGGCGTCGATCCCCAGGCCCGTGCGCGTGCGCCAGGCGTCGAGCGTGCCGCGCGGGGCGGCGTCGAGCGTGACGGCAAGCTCGATCTCCTCGAGCAGGGTTGCCGCCGGCGCCAGCGCGTAGTCGGCCCACGGACCGTCGGCCGGATACCCGTTGAACAGCCAGGCCGTCTCCGGCTGCAGGAACAGCGCGCACATGGCGCGCCAGGCGCTCTGCGGCGCGTCGCCGAAGATCTGCCCGCACCAGGCCCACCGCCGCGCCGGATCATCGGCGCTGCGCCCGAGCACATCCGTCGTCGCCAGGATCTCCGGTCCGCCCTCGATGCGGGCCGGCGTCTCGGCGCACAGCGTGATGGCGTCGATGTCGGCGCCGAGGCCCGACCATGGCAGATCGATGGCGTCCAGCGCGCCGGAGATGGCGCTGTTGAGGGCAGCCGCCTGCTCGGGCGTCATCGTGCGGTTGACGCCGGCGGGCGAGTCGATCCAGGCGATCGGCTGGGCCCGGCCCGCCGCGAGGGCGACCGCCGCGGCCCGCGCGCCATGCCGGGCGTCGCAGGCCACCACGCCGAAGGGCGCAAGCCCGAACGTCTCCCAGGCGTCCAGCGCCTGCGTGACGCCGGGCTCGAGCGTGACACCTGCGCGCGGGCGCACGCCCCATGCCCGCGCGACGATGGCCTCGGCCCGGGCGCGGAAGTCGGCGGGCCCGATGTCAGCCGCCGGCTCGCCGCCGCCCTCGATCGGCGAGGTCTCCGCCGCGTTGTGCCACAGGATGCGCTCGGGCCCGAAGGCGCGCACGAAGCGCGCGATATCGCCGGCAGCCTGCCATGAGCCGTCGTCGATCAGCACGGGAAACCGCAGCGCCGGGGTCCACTGGCGCAGGGCGTCGAGATACGACGCCTCATCCGGGCAGATGACGAGCGTCCTGGCCACCGGCAGGGCCCGGCGCACGCGCTCAGCCCGCAGGCCGAGGTCGCGCCCGGCGATGACTTCCGGAGGCAACTCGATCTGCTGCGGATCATCCTGAGCCCGCAGCCCGGGCGTCAGCAGCAGCGCGCACAGCAGCGCCGGCGCTCCGCGGCGCCGGCGATGCGCCGGATGCGACCGCGCGACGCTCACCCGCCGAGGATCGTCTTGGCGCTCTCGCGCAGCGAGGCGATCAGTGTGTCGATCTGCTGGGCACTCAGATGGGTGGCGCTGGTGCGCAGCATCGCCTCGAAGTGCGCGATCTCCTCCGGCTGCACCGGGAAGCCGACGTTGCCATCCGGACCGTCGCTGGTGATCAGCGGCTTGCCCTCGGCATCCAGGATCACGAACCACGGGATGCCGCCGCGCTCGGAGCCGCGGTACTTCGTCAGCGCCTCGGCCCCGCCGATCATGCGGTCGGTGTCGATCTTCACATCGACGAAGTCCTTGCCGAGCAGCGCCCCGATCTGGTCCCGCGCCATCCAGTCCTCCAGCCGGTGGCACCATCCGCACCACGGCGCCCCGAAGTGCAGGAACACGCGCGTCGGGCCCTTGCCCGCCTCGGCGTTGCGCTGCGCTGCTTCGAGCCCCGCCGCCAGCACTTCGCTGGCGTTGAGCGGCTGAGCCTGATGCTTCTCCAGAAAGCCGAGCACGGCATCGGGCATGTGCTTGCCGGTGACCTTGCCATCCTCGTCCTTCTCTTCCAGCGAGCTGGTCTCCTGGTTGGCGATGGCCCTGCCGCTGGCGTCGAGCACGGTCAGGAACGGATAGCCGTGCTTCTGCACCTCCGCGCCGTAGGCGTTGGCCAGATCGACGTTCTTGCCGGCGCGCCCGGTATCGATGTGCACCACCTGATACTCGTACATGAGCTTGCGCCGGATCGCCGGGTCTGACTTGCACAGTTCATCGAGCTTGATGCACCAGCCGCACCAGTTGCCGCCCCACTGGATCAGGACGCGCTGGTTCTCCTTCTTCGCCTTGGCGAGGGCCGCCGCGATCTGCTCGCGCCCGTCGGCCTGCTCGTCGTAGAGCGGGGGCTTCTCCGGCTGGGCCTGTGCGGCCTGGGCCTCGCCCGGCTTGACGAGCTTGAGGGCGGGGACGGTCTCGTTCTGGGCCACGGCCGGGGCCGCCGCCGCGGCAGCGATGATCAGGGCAACGAGCGTGCGGGAGATCATGGGAGGCTCCTTTCTTGAGGGACCAGCGTACCAGAACTCGGCGGTCCTTTGCAACCGCTCAGTCGAACGCCTCATCGATGTCCCGTGCCCCGTGGATCACGCGGACGATCTCGAGCGGGTCTGCTGCGGGGTCGTAGATGATCAGATAGGACCACACCGGCCAGACGAGTAGCGGCCGATCAATGAACTCAGGTCGCACGTGTCCGATTCGTGGCGCCTCGGCGAGCAAGCCGAACGCCTTGTCCAGCGCCCGCTTCACGTGCAGAGCGGCAGGCACTCCGGAGGCGCTGGCGACATGGTCGGTAATAGTCTCGATGTCGCCGGCAGCCTGCGGCGACAGCCGATAGGCCTTCACGCAGAACGCCTGCGCTCGGCGTCGAGCCTCGCTTGAAGCTTCTGTTCCAACTGCTCCATGAACGCAGGTCCGTCAACCCCCTTGCCCTCGGCCAGCGACTTCAGCCCCTCCTCGATCTTCTCCCGCACCTCGGCCTTCCAGGCCTCGTGGTCGTGCAGTTCGCGCAGGGCGGCCCGGACGACCTCGCTGGCCGACCGGTACCGCCCGGAGGCGACCTGGGCGTCCACGAACGCGGCCAGTTCGGGCGTCAGGGAGACGTTCATGGACTCGCGGCTGGGCATGCCCCCAGTCTCCCGCGCCGGCGGGCCTGTGTCAAGGTTTGTTACAGCCGGTTCCAGCTACTGGGTTAGGCGCACCCGCTTGAGCTGCCCGGGGGCGGCGTCGATCAGGGCGTCCAGCCCCCCCTGGCGGAGCCAGCGGTCCATCTTGTGGGCCGTCGCGGCATCCAGCACCCGTACCTTCAGCACGCCGCGGGTCAGGCTGACCGGGCTGGTCTGCTGGGCCAGGTCCTTGGGCACCGCCTGGGCCCACGCCACCCCGACCCCCCCCACCGCCCGGTGCTGGCGGCGCAGCAGCTTCTCCAGCGTCATCATCTCCGGCGCCAGGTCCCGATCCGGCGCCGAGCGGGTGCGGTGCTCGCGGAGCCGGGCGAGGCGGTCTGCTTCCTGCATGGGCGATGGTACCTCGCCCGGGGCCACGCCCACTCGACGGTTTCTGGCGCTTGGATTACCCACGCCCGGAGCCGGCCCGGGCGCGCGATAGCGGGCCGATCGGGCGATCGGGCGATCGGGTCTGAATCACGGCGGGTTTATCCAGATTGCAGCATGGGGGAGCGCGGGCCTCCGGGGATTGGGCTGGTCGGGCGGGTGGCACAGGCGTCTCGCCTGTGCGGGCTTGGACATTGGAGCGAGGGTTGCGCGGGCCTCCGTTGGGGGCGGTG
>JBICIE010000083.1:0-6837 GCA_043101635.1 Phycisphaerales bacterium JB039
CCGGTGGGCACCGCCCGCAAGCGGTTCAACGTGCGGTTTTACCTGATCGCGATGGTCTTCCTGGTGTTCGACATCGAGATCATCTTCCTGTACCCCTGGGCGGCCACATTCCCCAACATCGACCCGCAGTCGGACTCCGGGCTGATCTGGCTGGGACGGATCTTCTTCTTCCTCTTCACGACCATCGTCGCCTACCTCTACGGGCTGCGCAAGGGCGTTTTTCGGTTCGATTGAGCCGGCCCCCTACCGTTGCCCGTGGTCATGGTCGCCTCCTCGCCATCTCGCGTCCGGGCCGGATCGCAAAGGCGGGCGGCTGCCGGCGCGATCTCCGCGAGTTGCCTGATGCTGCTGGGGACGGCCGCGTGGCTGACCCCGGCCGGCGCCGGCCACGGCACCCACATGCAGCTCGGCATGCCGCCGTGCGGGTGGGCCCTGACGCTGGATCAGCCCTGTCCGACCTGCGGCATGACCACGGCGTTCGCCCACGCCGCCGACGGCGCCATCGCCCAGGCGGCCCTGACACAGCCGGCGGGGCTGCTGATGGCGGTGGTGGCGGCGGCGGTCTTCTGGGGCGCCGGCGAAGTCGCGGTGTTCGGGTCGAACCTCCCGCCGATCGGTGCGAAACTGCTGCAGACGCGCTGGATCCTGCTGGGCGCCGCGGTGCTCGCCGGCGCGTGGGTCTTCAAGATCGCGACCTGGACGGGGTGACCGATGGGCATGCGAGGCGCCAACCTGGGATGGACCGTGGCGATGGTGGCCGTGCTCGCAGGCGCCGGGGGCTGCGCGCTGTTCGGCGCCGCGGGCGTGATCGCCCAGGAGGCCCGGCGCAATCAGACCATCGTGGTCCAGCCGCTGTTTGACGGGCTCGAGGGCAAGAGCTTCGCGGTCGTGGTCGAGGCCCCGCAGACACTGGAGATGACCTACCCCGAGACGGTGCCGCGGGTGACCATCGCGGTGGCCGAACGGCTCCGCGAGCACTCGGGAGCGACGGCGTATGTCCCCGGTGACGTCTCGCTGGCGGTCGTCCGCAATCGTCCGGGCCTGCTGATGCGGTCGTACACCGATGTCGCCGAGGCGCTCGACGGGGTCGAGCGGCTGGTGTGGATCCGCCTTGACGAGTTCCGGCTGCACGACGCCGGCAACCGGTATCTGTGGAACGGCGTCGCCTCGGGCTCGGTGATGGTGATCGACGCCGAGAGCATGCTCGATGATGACATCATCTTCGAGAAGGCCATCCGCGTGACGTACCCGGACATCAGCGGCGTCAGCCGTGACGACCAGAACGAGGCGGAGGTCGGCTTCGAACTGCTGCGCCGCTTCATCAACCGGGCGAGCTGGCCGTTCTACGCCCACGAGGAACGGCACCCGGAGTTTCAACCGTACTGATCGGAGCCGATGAGCGATCTTGTGTCGCTGGCGATGCGGGCAGGTCGGCGCGTCCTCGGCGACGCGGCGATGCAGGCGCGCTTCCGCCGGCTGGCGCAGGGGCGCATGTCGGCGCCGGACCAGCACACGATCGTGGTGCAGCAGCACGGGCGGCAGATCGCGTACCGCTTCTTCTTCGTCCTCGGCTACGGCAAGTCGGGCACGAACTGGCTGGGGGCGGTGCTGAATCTGCACCCGCACATCTGGTGTGACGGGGAGTTCCACCTTCAGGCCTTCACCGAGGCGGCCCGGCGCTTTACCGGGCCCGATTACGCCGTGGGCCACCGCGAGCCGTACCGGACGCTGGCGGAGGAAGGGGCCCGCGACCTGATCCGCAGGCTGCTGCTGGCGGGAGCGGCGCGCCGGCCGTCGGCGCGGTGGATCGGCGATCGCAGCCCGCGCGCCTTCGAGGCGCTGCTTCCCACCGCGCCGCACATCTACCTGGTGCGCGACGGGCGCGATGTTGCGGTGAGCTGGACGTATCACCACCTGCGGGCGCGGCGCGGCGAGAACCTGTGGTGGTGGCCGCCGGAGATGCGAGCCCTGCTCGAGCGCTGGATCCCGACGTTCGACTCGGGCGACGCGGGGGCCCGCGACGCGGCCGGCGCAATGCTCGCGGAGGAATCGTGGGTCCGCTTCACCATCGGACGCTGGGCCGAGCAGCTCCGCGCCGACAGGGAGGCGATGGAGGCCGCGCGTGCGGCGGGGACGCCGGTGGAAATCGTGCGGTACGAGTCCCTGCACGCCGACATGGATGCGACGCGGGAGCGGCTCTATCGCCTGCTGGGGCTGGACCCGGCCCTGGCTGCGCCGGCCTCGGCGCACGATGGCACATCGCCGGGCTTCGAGGTGGAGCGGCCATCGGCGTTCCGGCGGCGCGGCGCCGTCGGGGACTGGCGCAACTACAGCCCGGATATCATCCGTCGCGTCTACGAGGACCTTGCGTCGGATCTTGAGGACTTCGGGCCCGACGGCGCGCTTGCCCGGATGACCGCTCAGTGAGGAAGGCAATGGCCAGACGGACGCTCCTTGTGCTTGCTGCGGGGCTGATCAGCCTGGCGATGGGCGGGTGCAACATCTTCGGGCCGATCCTGTTCATCGCGCACGGCCCGCCGCGCGTGCCGGCGCTGTATGAGTTGCCGCGGGAGCGGCCGACCGTGGTTCTCGTCGACGATCCGGACAACCACATCGGGTCGCGCCAATTCCGCCTGGAGATGGCCGCCGAGATCGAGAAACGGCTGCTGGCAAAGAAGAAGGTGGACACGGTCATCGAGTCGCAGCAACTGCTCCGGGTCCTGGCCCGCGAGCGTCCCGAGGATCGCATGGCGATCGGCGAGATCGGGCGGGCGGTGGGCGCCGAAGTCGTGATCTGGGTCGGCGTGCAGAGCTTCGAACTGCTGCAGGACGCCGAAAGCGTCGCCCCGCAGGCCCAACTGCGCATCAAGGTGCTGGATGTGGTCGCCGAGGAGAAACTCTGGCCGACCGAGACGGCCCAGCACGACCTGGTGGTGTCGATGCCGCGCCAGCCGGGGGCGGCGCCGGACAGTCCGAGCGAGCGGCGGCGCCTGATGATGGACCTGGCCCGCTACGCCGGACAGGCCACCGCCGAGCTGTTCTACAACGAGGAGCGGCCGTCCAGCGCCCGGGCCGGCAACTGATGCGCATCGTCCACCTGCTCGACTGGGCCAGCCCCGGCGCGGCGCCGGTGGCCAACGCCGCGCTGGCTCGGCAGGCGATCCGGCGCCGGCCGGATCTCGAGCACATTGTGGTGGCCCTCGGTCCATCGGCGGCGCGCCGGCTGGCCGCAGAGGCCGGGCTGCCGGCGCCCATCGTGCACATTGCGCCGCCGACCGGCAAGCTGGCCCTCGCCGGGCCGGCGGTGGCCCGGGCCGTGCGCGCCTGCGCCCGGACCGATGTCCTGCACGCGTGGAGCGCGCCCGCCGCCTCGGTGGCCCGGCGAATCTGTCCCCCCGGGGCCCGCGCCTGCGCGACGATTCTGCTGCGGGCCGCGGATCGCGCCCGTCCGCTGCGCCTGCGGGCGGCCCCGCCGCTGCACGCGCTGGTGACCCCGTGCGCCGAGGCGGCCGACCGGGCCCGGACGGCGCGCAGCGCTGCGCACGTGGTCGAGGTCCCGGCGCCGCGGCTGGACGAAGCGCATCCTCCCGGCGACCGCGCGGCCCTGCGCCAGGCGCTCGGCCTCGGCCCCGATGATCGAGCGGCGCTGCTGGTCGGTGACGCGGTCGATGATGATGCGGTGCGCTTCATCATCGCCTGCGCCCTGACCGGCGCCAGCGGGCGACCGCTGTGCGCGCTGCTTGGACGCAGCGCTGCGCCCCGCCGGCGCACCATGCGCTGCTTCGAGCGGACCCGCGCCCTGCTGTCCTGCCGCGTCTGCGATGTCGACTGGCTTGCCCTCGCCCCGGCCGCGGACATCGGGCTGGTCGTGTGCCGGCCCGATGACGCCTGCCGCGGCACGGCCGCCGCGGCGCTCTCTCTGGCCTGCGGGCTCAGCGCCGGCCTGCCGGTCGTGGCGCCGGAACAGATCTACCAGCGCCTGGGGCTGGGGCGCAGCGAGGCAGGCGCCCTGATCGCCGCCGGGTGGACCAGGGCCGAACTGGCCCGCATCGCCGGGCCGCTGGTCGACGATCCGCCCGCGGCCCGGGCCGCCGCCGCCGCGGCAGCCGCCGCCCAGCGCCCCGGCAGCGCCTTCTTCGACGCCATCGACGAGGCCTGGGCCGGTACCATCCGCTCATGACCCCGCCGCGCAGCCTGCTGTTCGTCTGCCTAGGCAACATCTGCCGCTCCCCGCTGGCGGAGGGGATTTTCCTGCACCTGGCCGAGCAGCGCGGCGTGGCGGGCGACTTCACCGTCGATTCCGCGGGCACCGGGCACTGGCATGTCGGCGAGCGTCCCGACCGCCGGGCCTCCCAGGTCGCCAGCCGCCACCACGTGATCCTGCCGAGCATCGCGCGCCAGGTGGATCCGGCCAGCGACTTCGACCGGTTCGACCTGATCCTCCCGATGGACCTGGACAACCGGCGCGACCTGCTCAGCCTCGGGGCCCCGCCCTTCAAGGTGCGCCTGATGCGTTCGTTCGATGTGGAACTTGCCGACGCCCCGGACGCCCAACTCGTGGTGCCGGATCCGTACTTCGGCGATGGTGACGGCTTCGAGCGGGTCTTCGCCATGCTCCGGCAGGCCTGTGACGGCCTGCTCGATGAGCTGCTGGAGTGAGCGGCCCCCTGGTCCGGCCGGGCCGCGCCGCGCGGCGCCGGGGTATACTGGGCCGAACCGAGCAACCCGAGGAGTGTCCTTCATGAAGGCGACAGCGTGGATTACCGGCAGCGTCGTGCTCGCACTCGGCCCCGTGGCGTGGGCCGGCTCGGGGGAAGCGGATGGCGCAGCCTTCGGTGACATCGGCGTCACCAGCAACGCCGCGGTGGCGGCCGCCGCCACGGCGATCGGCGAGGGCGGCCCGCGCGACAACTGGGGCCTGTACCTGCGCGGCTCGGCCCTGCTGACCGCCTACAACGACGCCGACTTCACCCCAACCGGGGGCGCCTCCGACACGATCGACTTCGACGGGTCGCTGGGCGTCGCCGCCGCGGTCGGCTATCGCTTCTGGAACTTCGCATCCTCCGATCCGCGCGGCGGCATCGGCTTCCGCGTCGAGGGCGAGATCAGCTACGAAGAGGTCAGCGCTGATGATGACACCGTCTTCAACGATGTCTCGCTGATCGGCTTTGCCGCCAACGGCTACTTCGACTGGGCCATCGCCCAGAACTGGACGTGGTACCTCGGCGCCGGCGTCGGCGTGGCGGAGGCCGATGGCGAGGATGGGACCGGCGCCAGCGGTCGCGACAACCCGCTGTTCGTCCAGGCGATGACCGGCTTCGGCTACACCTGGGGCGGCCCATGGAGCGTCTACGGCGGCCTGCGGGCCCGCGGCTACGACGACATGGAGATCGGCGATGGCGAACTGACCGACCTCGCCAGCGCCTCGCTCGAGTTCGGCGTAATGGTCAGCTTCTGAGCCGCCGCCGGCCGATCACGGCCGGTTGAGATTCTCGCGCCGGATCATGAGCTGCAGCGTCTGGGCCACCAGATCGATCTCGCGCTGCCCCAGCCGCGTGTAGAACGGCAGCGCGATGGTGCGCTGGCAGACGCTCTCGGCGATGGGGTAGTCCCCCTCCTTGCATCCCAGCCGCTCGCGGTAGAACGGCTGCAGATGGATGCACGGGAAGTACGGCGCCGAGCCGACATCGTGGTTGCGCAGGCCGCGGATGATCCGGTCCCGCTCCTCGCAGGTGTACCCCGCCGCCAGGCGCACCACGAAGACGAACCAGCTCATCTCCGTGTCCTCATCCACCGTGGGCAGGATCAGATCCGGCACATCCAGCAGCCGGTCGAGGTAGGCGTCGGCAACCGCCTGGCGCATCTCGATCAGCCCATCCAGCCGGCGCATCTGGGCCACGCCCAGGGCCGCGTTGATCTCGCTCATGCGCTCGTTGTACCCCAGCCGCTCGTGGCTGAGCCAGCTTCCGACGTTGGCGCTGGCCGGATTCGGCGCCCCCGCAGTCCCGGCCGCCCCCCACGGCGACGCCGCCCGCCCCTGATTGCGCAGGCTGCGGCAGATGTCGGCCAGCCGCTGATCATCGGTCACGATCATCCCGCCCTCGCCGGTGGTGATCTGCTTGTTGGGGTAGAACCCGAACACGCCGACGCGCCCGAAGCTGCCGCAGGGCCGCCCGCGCCAGGTGGTCCCGAGGGCCTCGCAGCAGTCCTCGATCAAGGGGATCTCGTAGCGAGCCGCGATCTGGGCGTAGGCGGCCATGTGGGCCGGGTTGCCGAAGGCCTCGACGGCGAGGATGGCCTTGGTCCGGCCCGTGATGGCGTCCTCGACGCGCTGCGGGTCCATGTTGAGGCTCTTGGGCTCGATGTCCACGAAGACGGGCCTGGCCCCCACCATCAGGATGACGTTGGCGCTGGCGATGAAGCTGAAGGGCGTGGTGATGACCTCATCGCCGGGCCCGACGCCGAGGGCCTCGAGGGCGAGCCGCAGGCCGCTGGTGCCGCTGGAGATGGCGACGGCGTGGTCGGTCCCGGCCCGGCTGGCCACCAGCCGCTCGAAGGCCTCCTGCATGGGCCCGATGGAGAGCCGGCCGGAGCGGAGCGTCCCGACGACGTGCTCGATCTCGATGTCGGTGATGTCGGGCTGGCTGAGGGGGATCTCGGTGTCGGACATCGGGCGATTGTACGGGGGCGGGAGGGAGCGAATGAGCGAATAGCGAGTGAGCGAATGAGGGGAGAAGAGAAGGCAGGAACGCGGAGGCCGCAGAGCAGCGCAGAGTGACGCAGAGGGGGAATGTGGCATCGCCCTTCCGGGCGATGTTCCGGATCGGGCGGCTGGGC
>JBICIE010000084.1:0-4672 GCA_043101635.1 Phycisphaerales bacterium JB039
GCCGACATCCTCGCCCGTAGCGCCCACGCCGCCGCGCTCGAAGCCCTGACCGACTGCGCCCGCGACACCGGCGCCGACAAAGTCGAACGCCGCCGCGCCGCCACCGCCATCCTCCGAGCCCTCGTGCGCCCCGCGCCCTGCCGCTCCCCCACCCCCGGTGGGGGAGCTGTCGAGCGCAGCGAGACTGAGGGGGTACAACAAGCCCGCGAGCTCCCTCTCCCGCGCCACGCGGGAGAGGATGTGGCACGCAGTGCCACAGGTGAGGGTTATAGAACAACTCGCGAGCGCAGCGAGCGCTCAACTCTGTCTTTGTTGGCGCCCGCCACACAAATTGGATCATCCCCGGATGACGATGGCCTGAGCCCCAGGCCCACCTCCCCCACCGCCCTCTTCACCACCACCCTCAACACCCTCTCCCAGGCCGACCCCACCACCCCCGAAGCCCTGACCCCCATCCGCGCCCACTGCACCCGCGCCCTCCGCGCCGACACCCCCGCCACCTTCAACACAACCGACCACGCCGCCCTCCTGCGCGCAGCCGCCGCCTCCACCCTCGTCGCCCAGACCGACATCCACGAGCACGGCCCCCACTGCTCCATCGACTGCGCCTTCCAGCCCGCGCCGGAAGCGCACGACGCCATCGAGGCGCCTCCGCCCTTCACCATCCGCCTCACCGCCCGCAACTGCGGCTACGCCACCGGCAACTGGCGCCTCGCCGCCATCGACCTCATCCGCCCCGGCGATGGCGCAACCGCACGCGCTCTTACACGCACAGAACTCGACGACGGTCCCGAAGATCCGGACGACTTCGACGACGAAGCCCTCGACGCCCACTTCGACGCCGAACTCGACGACGAACACCTGGATGCCCTGCACGACATCGCCGCCGCCCTTGAAGACGCCGGCCTCTCCCCCGATCTGCTCACCGCCCGCAACCCCCGCGCGCCCTGACCACCAGTGGCATCGGGCTTCCGCCCGATGTCTACCTCTCCTACCCCCTCTTCAACCAGATCCCTGATCGCAGATCCCGGATGCCCGCACAGCCCTACGCCGCTTCCCCCGCCTTCGTGCGCTGCTCGTGGCTCTCCTGCATGGCGCGGCTGACGCCGTAGTGCTGCTCCAGCGCCTCGGCGAACTCGGCCTCGCGCGACAGCGTGAAGTAGCACGCCCCGCCGAAGCTGGCGCTGGCAAAGCGGATGGCGCGCGTCAGGTTCCCCGCCGTCGTGCAGGCCACGATGTTCGGCCCGTCGTAGCCCAGCGGGATGATCCCGAACTGCCACGCCTGCCGGCGCGTCACCAGGTCGCGCACGTACGGCTCGATGTCGCGCCCGCGCGGGTCGATCCACTCGGCGCCCGACGCGTACTGCTCGGCCCAGACCGCCTCGATCACCCGGGCGCTGACACCGAACATCTGCTCGGCGAGTTGCCCGAACGGCGTGGCCCGGTCCCCCTGGCGCTGGAGGATCTCATCGCGCTGGGCCTCGGTGAGGACACCACGCTCAACCAGCAACCGGCCCATCGGAACCTTCATCGCGCTCTCCCTCCGCGGCGAGCCCGAAGGCCGCCGCACAGGGCAGATCGGCGGCGCCGAGCGGCTTCTGAACCGGCCCGGGCGGCCCCGGCGCCGGGCGCAGGATCTGGGCGGCCGGCGCGGATCCTGCGGGCGGTTTTCCCACCAGGCGGGCGAATCACCAAGACGGACGTTGCCCGGCCGGCCGTTGTATCGCAGGGGGCGCCCGGGCGCCCGCTATCCATCCGGCCCCCTATGGCCAACAAGCCCAATACCACCGCCCGCATCCTCGTGCCACTGATCGTCGGCGCCATCGGCCTGCTCGCCGCGTGGGCCCTGATGCAGTCCGCGGCGCCCACCAAGCCTGCCCAGCAGGGCCAGCTTCAGCCTGAGGCCGCCGGGCCGGAAGCGGCGCAGAGCCCGCCGGCCGAGCAGCCCGGCGCCGGGCCGGCGCAGCCCGAAGCCGAGCCGGCCGAGCCGCCCGCCCTCAGCGCCCAGCCCGATGCGCCGCCGGCCGAGCCGGCGCCGGGCGCCGACGCCGCTGAGCAGCCCCAACTGCGCATCGAGCCGGTCGAGCCCGCCGCATTCACGCCGCTGGGCGGGCTGGACCCCGAAACCGACCGCATCGCGATCCGCTTCAGCGACCTCGGCGCCGGGATCGAGAGCATCCAGCTCGCCGACTACTTCGAGACGGTGCGCCACCGCGAGCACGTGACCATCCAGGAGGAGCACGTCAGCGACACCGGCGCCCGCCTGACGCCGCTGGCCGCGTTTCAGGTGCAGATCAACGGCGCGTGGATCGACATCGCCACGGCGCCCGGCGGCGCCCCGGCCTGGCGCGAGCTGGCGCCGGGCGTCTTTGAGGCGCACATCGTCGATGACAGCGGCGAGCGGATCGCGCGCATCGAGCGCAGCTACGAGATCATCGCCGGCACGCACGCGATCCGCCTGCGCCAGTCGGTGGCGAACCTCACCGATGAGCCGATGACGGTGGCGTGGCGCCAGGTCGGCCCGGCCGACCTGTTCGCCGACCGCGGCGGCTACGGCGGCGACAAGCGGCGCGTCCGCTTCGGGTATGTCGCGCCCAACTCGCCGGGGTTCGTCGCCAGCAGCGACTACCTGCTCCCGCGGGCCAAGGCCGCCGGCTCGCCCGAGGGCGCCACGCAACTGCTGGCGCCGCTGCGTCAGGTCTGGCCCGATGCGCGGGCCGCCAACCAGGGCTACCAGATCTCCTGGCTTGGCATGACCAATCGCTACTTCGGCGCGGCGGTCTACCCGGTCCAGCCCGATGGCGCGCCGTCGCCGGCGCAACTGCTGCCCGAGGCGCAACTGGTCGAGCGGGTGACGCTGAACCGCGCCAGCGCCGAGGCGCCGATCGCCCTGCTGCTGACCAGCGCCCCGCAGAACGCCGCCCCCGGCGCCGCCGCGGCCTTCGACGTCAACCTGTACACCGGGCCGCTGGAAGAGCGGGAGATCGACGCGAGCCCGGGCGCCGAAGTCGTGAACCTGCACGGGCTGGTGCAATACAACTTCGGCGGCCCATGCGCCTTCTGCACCTTCGGCTGGATCACGCACGCGCTGATCGGCCTGCTGGACCTGCTGCACAACTACGTGGTGTTCGACTGGGGTCTGGCGATCATCCTGCTGGTGGTGTGCGTGCGGACCATCCTGCACCCGGTGACCAAGTGGAGCCAGGTGCGCCTGACGCGCTTCGGCAAGCAGATGCAGGAGATGGCGCCGAAGCAGAAGAAGCTGCAGGAGAAGTACAAGGACGATCCCAAGAAGATGCAGCAGGCCATGCGCGACCTGTGGCGCGAGGAGGGCGTCAACCCGGCCGGGGCGCTGGGCTGCCTGCCGATGTTCCTGCAGACCCCGGTGTGGATCGCGCTGTACGCCTCGCTCTACTTCGCGGTGCAACTGCGCCATGAGCCGGCGTTCTTCGGCGTGTTCCAGAACCTCACGGGGGGCGCGTGGGAGTTCATGGCCGACCTGTCGCGGCCGGACGGGTTCATCCCGCTGCCGACGAGCTTCACCCTGCCGCTGATGGGCGAGATTTCCAGCCTGAACATCCTGCCGCTGCTGCTGGGCGTGGTCTTCTACGTGCACCAGAAGTACCTGTCGCCGCCGACCACCGCGACGATGACGCCGGAGCAGGAGCAGACCCAGAAGATGGTGAAGATCATGATGGTCGTGATGTTCCCGGTCATCATGTACAACGCCCCGAGCGGGCTGGCGCTGTACTTCATCGCCAACAGCACACTGGGCATCTTCGAGAGCCGGTACATCCGGGCCCACGTGACGAAGATGGACCTGGAGCCGAAGAAGAAGGGCCAGACCTTCTTCCAGCGGCTGATGGAGCAGGCGGAGCGCCGGCGCCAGATGCTGGAGACCGGCGCAGCGCCGAAGGGCAAGAGCTTCGGCAGGCCCGGCGCGCCGGGGCGTCCGGGCCAGCGACCCGGGAAGAAGGGCCCGCGCCGCTGAGCGCCGGGCTCAATAGCGGAAGCGCTGCTGGTACGCCGCCGAACCACTGGAGATCCCGTAGCCGGTCGGCCGGTACAGCGGCTGGCCGAAGGCCTGGTTGGGGTTGTAGATTACGGTCCCCGTGTTGCGATTGAGCGTGTAGGGGGTTCGAGCCGCGACGACGCCGGGCCTGTAGAGATTGCGCTGGCCGAAGTTGGCGTTGCGCTGGTAGCCGATGCCGCTGACCTGGGTGTTGACGCGCTGGTTGCGGTCGAGGGCGTACTGGGCGGCGCCGACGGACGACATCGCCATGATCACGATGGCGCTGACGCTGATGACCAGAGCCGCGTCCCGGAGTGCGGTTCTGCGGTTCATCGGCGCACCTCCAGAAGCTGCACATCCCCGATGAGCGACTCGTTGGGGCCGATGTCCATGTCCGGGCGACCGACGCCGCGGTAGGCGAGCTGCGGCGGCACGGCGAGCTGCCACCAGTCGCCGGGGCGCATGGAGCCGATCAGTTCGCGCACGCCGGGCGTGACCGTCGACAGCGGGATCTCGACCGCCTCGCCGGCGGTGAAGGTCCGTCCGTCGAGCAGAGCGCCGCGGAAGGTCACCACCACTGTGGCGTCCGAGCCGGCGGGGGCGCCCTCGCCGGCGCGCAGCACGCGGTACTGAGCGCCGCTGGCGAGCGTCTGCACGCCA
>JBICIE010000085.1:0-6916 GCA_043101635.1 Phycisphaerales bacterium JB039
CCGCGGCTGATCGGCCCCCCCACGCCCCACGCCCCACGAGCCCGAGTTGCCGCATCAGCCGGCGCCGGAGACCTCCCTCATGGCGCACAGACCCCGCCCGATGAAGCGCTGGCGCCGCACGCTGCTGCTCGCCGCGCTGCTCCTGCTCGCACCCTTCCTGACGATCGCTACGGCTTTCGGGGCAAGCTCGCTCAGGCTGGGCGAGACCTATGCGCGCGATGACAGCGCTGCGTGGCCCATGGCAACGGGAACCAAGGCGTGGCCACCACCCCACTTCGGGGACGTCGCGCACGGACTGGGTTTCGACCAGGGACACTGGACGTGTACAGAGTTCAACGCCTTTGAGATGTCGGACGATGTGGTCGTTCGTCAGCCGGTACCAGCGCGACAGATTGGCGATGTTGAAGACTTCGAAGTCGAGATCCACCGCTCGGGATGGCCAGCGAGGTGCCTCCAGTGGTTCATCGTGCGGCGAACCCTGAACGGCGCGCCAACTGAGACACGCGGGCCAACATGGCTACGGCAGAGTTGGTTGGAGGTTCCGTGGATGAATGCCAGTCCCGAGGTCCTGCCCGGCGGAGTGTCGTTCCCAGATCCCTCGCTGGAGCGTGGACTACCGATCGCCCCGATTTGGACCGGCTTCCTCTTCAACACCCTGTTCTACGCTGCGCTCCTCTACGCCGCCATCCTCGCGCTGCCGCTGAGCCTGGTCCCGCTGCGCCGCCGCCTCCGCGCCCGCCGCGGCCGCTGCCCGAAGTGCAACTACGACCTCGCCGGCCTCGCCGGCCCCTGCCCCGAGTGCGGGCAGGAGCAGGGACCGGGGACCAGCCACCGGCCACCGGGTGTACTCGATCAACAACGGCCAGCAGCAACTGAGCCTGGCGGCGTAGGGAAAGCGAACAGCGAAGAGCGAACAGCGAAAAGCGAACATGAAGCAGGGCCCGGGGCGGAGCGACCGGGCCCTTTTTCCTTCCCCGCGCTGCGCTGCTCTGCTCCCTGTGCGGCCTCTGGGTTCTGCCTTCGCGCTGCTCCAGATCGCCCCGCCCTACCCTCCCCCATGAAGGCCGAAAAGCTGCTTGCCGAACTCAACCGCCTCCGTCAGGACCTCGATGAGGACCCGGCCGACCTCGAGTGGCTGACCCTCCACCACGCCTTCTGCTTCATCAGCTACAAGCTGGGGGATTTCCAGGCCTACCTGGACCAGCAGGCGGCCGCGGGGGCCTTTGATGAGGCCGAGTGAGACCGCGGCGTTTTTTGTCTTGCCAAATCCGGAAGAATCGACGATAATTGGGTACCGGAGTACGTCCGGGCCGGGTCCAGGGAGAACCCCTGCGGCAGGCGCCGGAGACGGCCTCGGTCGACCGGTCCCGCACTGGAGCGGGCCGGGCGGTGAGCCCCCGGGTGACGACCCGGGGGAGAAGGAGCCCGGCGGCGGCTGGTACAGGTCGCGTCGGCCGGGGTGGCTCTTTCCGAAGGAGGTGATCCAGTGACGTTGAGTGACTGTACGAGAGGGCTGCGCAAATAGCGGTAGCCAGACGATGGCTGCTGTGTCGCAGCCCGACCAAACGGAGAAGAACTCCTACGGCCGCCGTCCCTCAGGGGCGGCGGTTGTTCTTTTGTGCCCCGGCCTCAGGGCGCCGCCGCCGGCCCAACAATCCCCCATGCGCGAGGGCGAGACGCCGCAGATGGAACTGGCCGACGCCGTCAGCTTCGACGACGTCGTCGCCGCGGCAGCCCGGCTGGCGCCGGTCGCCGAGCGCACGCCGACGGTCACCCCGGCCGTGCTGGACGAACTGACCGGGGCGCGGATCTTCCTGAAGTGCGAGAACTTCCAGCGGATCGGAGCCTTCAAGTTCCGGGGGGCGTACAACGCGCTGAGCCAGCTTGATGATGAGGCCCGGCAGCGCGGCGTGCTGACCTACTCCAGCGGCAACCATGCCCAGGCGATCGCGCTGAGCAGCGCCCTGCTGAACATCCCGGCGGTGATCGTGATGCCGGCGACCGCCATGCGCATCAAGCTGGAGGCGACGCGCGAGTACCTTGCCAAGGCCCCGGCCGGCAGCGAGATCGTCACCTACGACCCGAAGACCGAGGTGCGCGAACAGCTTGGCAGCGCGATCGCCGAGCAGCGCGGGCTGACGGTGATCCCCCCCTACGACCATCCGCACATCATCGCCGGGCAGGGGACGGCGGTGATGGAGATGATCGAGGATGCGGGGGAGCTGGATGCGCTGCTGGTCCCCTGCGGCGGGGGCGGGCTGCTGAGCGGCTCGGCGATCGCGGCGCACGCGCTGTGCCGGCGCTGCCACATCATCGGCGTCGAGCCGGAGATGGCCGACGACGCCGCCCGCTCGTTCCGCGATGGCGTGCTGCGCACGGTGCACAACCCGCCGACGATCGCCGATGGGGCGCGCACGCCGTACCTCGGGCGGTACACCTTCCCGATCATCCGCAAGCGCGTCGACAGGTTCGTGACGGTCTCGGAGCGCGAGATCGCCGGCGCCATGCGCCTGTGCATGGAGCGGCTGAAGCTGGTGGTGGAGCCGACCGGCGCGCTGGCGGTGGCCGGGCTGCTGCGCATCGCCATGCAGCAGCCGGACGCAGTGCGCGGCAAGCGCATCGGCGCCATCATCAGCGGCGGAAACGTCGATCTCGACCGCGTCAGCGAACTGCTTGCCAGCGCGGGCGGCTGATGGCCGCGCAGCGCTACGGGCAGCCGGCGCCGAACTCGTTCTGATAGCAGAGGAAGTCAAAGAAGTCGAGTGCGCCGGAGGCGTCGCAGTCGGCATAGGGCTCGCCGAGCGCGAAGGCGTTCTGGAAGCACAGGAAGTCGAAGAAGTCCAGCCCGCCCGAGCCGTCGCAGTCGGCGTAGCAGCCCGCGGCATCCACGACCTGGCCGCGGATCTCGCCGGGCGGATGCATGCCGGTGTGGATGTTGACGTACCAGAGCCCGTCGATGATCTCCTGGGCCATCATGTCGTCGATCATGGCGGAGCCGACCATCGGGCTGGTCAGACCGCTGACCGAGCCGATGTTCAGCCGGATGCCGGCGGTGGCGCCGGGGCCGGCCGGGCCATGGAAGTGCGCTCCCACTGCCGGGCCGGAGAGATCCTGGAAGGTGATCTCCCACTTGATGGTCGCGGCGGAGGTGTCCAGGGACACGAACGCCTTGCCGGTCCCCCTGGTCATGACCGGCGGCACTTCCTGGGAACCATCGAGCGTGAAGGCGTACTCGAAGACCTGGGCGCTGGCGGCGGATCCGAGCGAGGCGCCGGCGAGGGCGATGATGGTCGACAGTCTCATGGTCTCATCCTTCTTGCAGGCCGGCTGTGGCCGGCGGTTTGTGCGCGCGCCAGGTCCCCGCCTGGCGCCCGGAATCGAATGTCGGTCGAGGGCTCGACGCTGGCGCCTTGGGCAAGATTTCCGTTCGGGCCGGTTCAGCGCCCGCTGAATACCCTGCCAAGGCCCGACTCGGGGCATTGGGAGATGGCATGACCCCCACTTCAGAGACTGCGACGACCGAGTTCGAGAAGAAGGACCGCTGCGCCGGGCTGGAGCATCGGCCGCGGGTGCTGCTGGGCAAGATGGGCCTGGACGGGCACGACCGGGGGGTGAAGGTGATCGCCCGGGCCCTGCGGGACTCGGGCATCCACGTGATCTACTCGGGCTTGTGGCAGACGCCGGCGTCGCTGGCGATCAGCGCCAGGGATGAAGACTGCGATGTGATCGCGGCGAGCATGATGTCCAACAGCCACATGAAGCTGGGGCCGATGCTGGTGGCCGAGCGCGATCGCGTCGGGCGGCCGGACATCCCGATCCACATGGGTGTGATCCTGCCGCAGGAGGACATCCCGAAGCTGCGGGAGGCGGGGATCGCGAAGCTGATGACGACGGGCGTCGGGCTGGCGGACATTGCCCAGGCGGTGATCGAGGCGGTGCGCCCGTACGAGCAGGTGGTCAGCGAGAACCCGGTGGCGCAGCTTGCGCGGGACATCTCGCTGGTGCACGATGGCAAGGGCGTGCGGGATGGGGCAGCGCGCCGGCGGCCGAAGCGGGTGATCGGCGTGACCGGCGCGCCCGGGGCGGGCAAGAGCACGCTGGTTGCGCAGCTTGCCGGCGAGTACACGCGCCGGGCCAAGGGCGATCCGTCGCTGGGGCGCTGCGCGGTGGTGGCGTTCGATCCGAAGAGCCCGATCACGGGCGGGGCGCTGCTGGGAGATCGGCTGCGGGTGGACTTCAACAACCTCGGGGAGGCGATCTACTACCGGAGCCTGGCGATCCGGGGCGAGGATTATCGCGGGCTTGGGGAGATTACGGAGTTGATCGGGGGAGTAGAAGCGACGGAGGGGGCGTACGAAACACTATTCGTCGAAACGGTGGGCGCGGGGCAGAACGAGACGCGGATTCGGGATCACGTGGACCGGACGCTGGTGGTGCTGACGCCGGGGATGGGCGACGCCGTGCAGATGGACAAGGCGGGGATCCTCGAGATCGCGGACATGTTCGTCTGCAACAAGGCGGACTTCCCGGGCGAGCACGAACTGGTGCGCGACCTGAAGGACATCGCGGGCGGGCGGCGCATCTTCGAGACGATCGCGACGCGGGCGAAGGGCGTGCCGGAACTGCTGGATGCGCTGGTGTAGGGGGTGGGATCTGGGATCAGCGATCTGGGATCTGGGGAAGAGGCGCGCGGGCTGAAGTCAGCGCTCGACTGATCATCACCCGGAAGGGCGATGCCACGAGTACCATCCTGCATGGCGCAAGAGGCACAGGCAGAGCCGCGGACCATGACATGCATGGAGGTCTGGGGCGGGAACCAGCCGGCGGACCGAGGGGTGGTGATGCCGGGGCTGAGCGCTTACGTCTTCGCGCGGCCGGTCGGGGGCGAGGCGGGGGGCGATGTGCACTACGTCTCGAGCTGCGCCACCGGGCGGATCACGCGGATGCTGGTGGCGGATGTCGCCGGGCACGGGGCTCACGTCGCGGCGACGGCGGACCGGCTGCGCGGGCTGATGCGCCGGTACATCAACTACCTCGACCAGGCGAGCTTCGTGCGGGCGCTCAACGAGCAGTTCGGGCGGTTCGAGCGCGAGGGGCGCTTTGCGACAGCGCTGTGCCTGACGTACTGGGCGCCAACGCGGATCGCGACGTTCTGCAACGCGGGGCATCCGCGACCGCTGCTGTATCACGGGCGCAGTGGCCAGTGGCAGACGCTGGACGCGACGACCGTGCGCGAGACGCCGGCGAACCTGCCGCTGGGCATTCTGGCGGCGATCGAGTACGAGCAGTTTCATCAGCGGCTGGAGGCCCACGATCTGCTGCTGCTGTATACCGATTCGGCGCTGGAGGCGCGCTCGCCGGATGGACGGGAGCTTGGCGAAGGCGGGCTGATCGAAATGATCAGCGGACTGAACAGCGCGCATCCGGAGCAGTTGATCGCGGACCTGGCAGCGCGGCTGGTGGCGTACACCGGGCGGGATGAGCTGGAGGATGACCTGACGCTGATGCTGGTGGCGCACAACGATGTGCAGCCGCGGTCGGGCGTCAGCGCTTGGCTGGAGGCGAGCGGGCGAGTGGCGAAGGAGGTCGTCACTTCCATCGGGCGCAAGCCCGTGCCGTGGCCGGACTGGCGGCTGGAGACGTTCGGGGGGATCGTGAGCAAGCGGCTGAATGAGCGCTGGGGCGGAGAGCCGGGGGCGGATGAGCGAGTGAGCGAGTAGCGAGTGAGGGAGAGTCGTGGACACCGACCACGCAAGGCCGTGGTCGGTGGCACGACTGGGGGGAGACGGCGAGCACCGCGATGTCGCAGAGCCGACATCGGTGGCGCGTAACGGGGTCGGGCGGACGCCTAATACACTTGCGGATGCCGGGGCCTGGGTCCATACCGCTTCGTAGTTGTCCGCGCTGCGGGCTGGTGATGGGCGTCGGGCGGATCCCGATCGGATCGATCGCGCGGTGCCCGCGCTGTGGCGCCACGGTGCTGCGGGACCGGGAGCCGCGCCGGCTGAGCCGGGCGGCGGCATTCGCCATGGCGGCGATCATCCTGTATCCGCTGGCGATGGCGCTGCCGATCATGGAGATCGAGCGGCTGGGCCACGCGCGGGAGACGACGATTCTGGCGGGCGTGGTGGAACTGGCGGCGGAAGGCGAGTGGTTTGTCTCGGCGGTGGTGCTGGTCTGCTCGGTGGTGGCGCCGCTGGCGAAGCTGGGGGCGATGCTGACGCTGAGCCTGGGCGGGGGCACGCTGCCGCGGGAGCACAAGAGCGCCACGTATCACATCGTGGACTGGATCGGGCGCTGGGGGATGCTGGATGTGCTGCTGGTGGCGCTGCTGGTGGCGGCGGTGAAGCTCGGCTCGTGGGTCGAGATCCGGCCCGGACCGGGGGCCGCGGCGTTTGCGCTGGTGGTGATCTTCAGTCTTCTGTCCTCAGCGGCGTTCGATCCGGAGGCGATCTGGACGCAGCGCCGCCCGGAGCGCAAGCATGGGTGACAAGAACCATGGCGGCGATGCGCGCGCAGCGGCGTCCGAATCAACGGCAGGATTGCCGCAGGCGGAGATCGTGGTGCGCAAGCGCGGCATCAGCCTGGCGTGGATCTGGCCGGTCCTTGCCCTGGCGCTTGCGGGATGGCTGGGCTGGGGCGCGATGCAGGCGCGAGGGCCGGTGATCAACATTCGCTTTGCGCAGGGGGCCGGCATCGAGCCGGGCGATCCGCTGACGTACCGCGGGCTGGATGTCGGCGCGGTGCGTGAGGTGCGCCTGAGCCCGGGTCTGGGGAGCGTGGTGGTCGAGGCGGAGTTGAAGCCGCACGCGGCGGGCCTGGCGCGGGAGGGGGCGAAGTTCTGGATCGTGCGTCCGAGCGTAAGCCTGCGCCGGGTGAGCGGGCTGGAGACGCTGATCGGGCCGCGATACATCCG
>JBICIE010000086.1:0-11015 GCA_043101635.1 Phycisphaerales bacterium JB039
GATGGAGTTGAAGCTGAATTCGATGTGGGCGCCGATCTGGTCCTTCTTGTTGATGAAGCAGATGCGGGGGCCGCGGTAGCGGTCGGCGTGGCGCCAGACGGTCTCGGCCTGGGCCTCGACGCCCTCCTTGCCGTCGAAGACGGCGACGGCGCCGTCCAGCACGCGCAGAGAGCGCTCCACTTCGATGGTGAAGTCCACGTGGCCCGGCGTGTCGATCAGGTTGATCTTGTAGTCCACGCCGTTGCGCACCCAGGGGCAGGTGGTGGCGGCGGACTGGATGGTGATGCCGCGCTCCTGCTCTTCCTGCAGGAAGTCCATGGTGGCGGTGCCCTCGTGGACCTCGCCCATCTTGTAGTTCTTGCCGGTGTAGAACAGGATGCGCTCGGTGACGGTGGTCTTCCCGGCGTCGATGTGGGCGCAGATCCCGATGTTCCGGACGTGGCTGAGTGGATGGGAAGGCATGGCTGGGCTCTTCAGGGTTGCAGGGTGATCCGCCCGGAGGGCGGCGTGACTTACATATCGGCGCCGGAGTTCACTCGCTCCGGCTCAATTCCTCGTGGTCAACAGCATCCGGCGGGGGCCGGAAATTGCGTGTTCCGATGCGCTGACTCGTGCAACGGCCGCCTTGAAGCGGGGGCCGCAGGCGAACTCAGGGGCAGGCGGGCGGAGCGGCTGTGTCCATCTGCATGGGCCTCCCGGGCCTCCTCTGACGCTCACACAAGGCCCCACTGGCCACTGGATGCTAGGCGGGGCCGGGTTCCCGTCAAGGCGACCCGGCGACGCGGGTGGCCCTTTCACGCTGAGAATCGGTCAGGCCGGCGCCCTCCGGATCGAGCCTGGAAAGCTCATCCAGGCGCAACGTCTGCTTCGCCCAGCGTCGAGCCTCGGATTCGTTGCGGGCGTCGTCATAAGCCGTCATGAGCCTGAAGGCCAGTGCGGCGTTGTGCGGGTTCAGCTCGGCGGCCCGCTCCAGGGCGGCGATCGCTCCTTGCCGCAGGCCGGCGTCGGACAGCGCGTCGGCGGCCCGGTCGCGCACGACCGCGAGCCACGACCAGGCCGACGCGGTGTCGGCGGCCTCGGCGCCGGCCCTGGCGGCCGCTTCCGCAGCAATGGCTGCGGCGGCGGCCTCTTGAGTCTCGCCGAGGGCCCGGCGGGTGATCGCCAGGCCCATGAGCGTCTGGCTGAGCGCCCGCTGGGTCGCCTCGTGGGGCGCGCCCAGGGCCGCCGCGGCAGCCTGGAGGCGGCGCGCGGCCTCGGCAGCCTGCTGGCGGTGCAGGAGATGGAACTGGTCCTCCAGTTCGGCGGTGTCGCGGGCCG
This sequence comes from Phycisphaerales bacterium JB039, assembly GCA_043101635.1. Classification (GTDB taxonomy): domain Bacteria; phylum Planctomycetota; class Phycisphaerae; order Phycisphaerales; family UBA1924; genus CAYMJK01. The sequence goes on from JBICIE010000086.1 coordinate 1,318, forward strand.
GCGGCAGGCCGACGGCGTTGCCGAGGGCGGTCAGCGCGGCGTCGGCGGCCCCGATCGACTGCTGCTGAAGGGCCTCATCGACCCGGGCGGTCAACTGCGCCGCGGCGTAGGCGGCGCGGCCGGCGCCGACCACGTGGCGCTCCCAGCGCCAGACCGGGACCAGCAGGGCGCCGAAGATCAGCGCCAGGGCGCCGACGCCGGCCGGGCCCGCGAGGGCGACCCGGCTCGAGACGACCGGCCGATCCGGGGTGACCGCGGCGACGCCGAGCAGGGCGAGCGTCAGGCAGGCCGAGGCCTGGAAGGTCCCGCCCATGTCGATCATGCACTGCGCCGCGGCGGCGAGGGCGCCAGCCGCAGCGGCAAGGCTCAGGCCGCCGGCGGCGCGCGCGACGATCACCACGCCCCAGGCCACACCAATCCAGCCGAGCAGGCCAACCACGCGGACCAGGGCGAGTTCGGGCGTCATCGCGGGCTGCTCAAGCCAGGCGCCGATCAGCGTGGGGCCGGCGCAGGCGAGCAGGACGAACCAGAGGTCGGGCCTGGCTGGCGGGGGCTCTTCGCTGGCGCCGCCGGATGCGGCCAGGAGGCGGCCAGCCCGCCAGACGCCCGCGAGCCAGAGGGCGCCCCACGCGAGCCCCCCGACGCCGAGGGTGGCGGCGAAGGCCAGCAGCAGGTTGTGCGGCAACGAGATATCTTCGGGGCTGACCGGGGGCTTGCGCAGCTGATACGCCGCCTGAAAACCGCTCGGGCCGACTCCGGCGATCGGGTCCTCGGCGAAGATCAGGGTCGCGGTTCGAAAGTAGAACCAGCGGAAAAGGAGGCTCAACTCGCCGATCCGCATGCCGATCGCAGCGCGAACGAGCACCGCGCCGACGCCGGCAGCGACCAGTGCGAGGGCGAGCGGCCCGCCGAATCTGGAGAGCCCGGCGCGGCGGGTGGCGATTGCGCCCGCGCCAAGGGCGGCAAGACCGAGCAGGGAGGCAAGCAGTCCGCCGCGGGAGTGCGTCATGAACAGGCCGGCGGCCCCGGCCAGGGCGCCGAGGGCGACGACGCCGGGCCATCCTGCCGCGAGGGCCGGGCGGGGGCCGCGGGTGGCGCGCAGGCCGGCGGCGGCGAGGCCAAGCAGAGCGACGGTCAGCCCGGCGAGGACGGTGGCGTGGACGTTGGTCAGCCCGAACCAGCCGCTGGCCTCGCGCTGGCGAAGGCGGCGTTCAAAGGCGCGGGCCATCGGGGAGTCTTCGGTCCAGCCGCGGGACTCGAGAAAGGCCTGACGATTGGCGTTGAAGTTGGCGACGGTGCGGTCGTGCTCGACGGTGTATTCGAGAAGGCTGCGGGCGACGAGGAGGGCGACGAGGCCGAGGATGACGCCGGCGGCCAGCCGCCTGGTGGAGGCGTCACGCGAGGCGTGGGCGAGCGCGACGGCGCCGGTCATCGCGGCAAGCCAGGTCGCCCCGATCCGGAGTTGGTCGAGCGCCGGTCCGGGCAGCGCGTGCCAGAGGACGGCGCCGGCGCCGGCGAACAGGGCCGCCAGCATCCACCACGCGATGCGCCGGCCGGCCCGGACCTCGGCCCAGAGGGCCAGCGTGGCGCCGACGAGCGTCAACACATCCATCAGCAGCATGCCCGCGGGGCCGGGTCCGGTCAGCGGGATCGCCAGCGGGCTGAACGGATCGCTGTCGAACCAGGGCATGATCTCGGGCGTCACCGTGGCGCGCAGCGCCGCCAGCGCGACGATCATCCCGACGCCAAGACGACGCGCGAGGTTCGAGAGCGCCTCGGAAGCGGGAGCGTAATCGCTCATGACTCCTTCCTGCGGGAGGGCAGCGTGAACTCCAGCAGCGCCACCAGCCCGAGCGTGAGGACGACCTGGACGCCGACCAGACCGGCCTGCCAGGGGGCCAGTTTGCCGAGCAGGATGGCGGAGATGCCGAGGGTGGCGGCGAAGATCCAGAGCGTGAAGACGGCGCGCCGCTTCGACATGCCGCGCTGCACGAGCCTGTGGGAGACGTGCTGAAGGTCGCCGACGAATGGCGAGCGGCCCTGGCTGATGCGGATGGTCACGACGGTGATGAAGTCGTACAGGGGCACGGCGAGCGTGATCACCGGCATGAAGACGGCGTAGGGCGTGCCGGCGTCGGTGGAGTAGTAGGTGGTGCGCACGGTGAGGAAGCCGAGCAGGAAACCGAGCACGAGCGAGCCGCTGTCACCCATGAAGACGCGCGCCGGCGGCACGTTGAAGGGCAGGAACCCGGCGAGGGCGCCGGCCAGCATCGCCAGCGTGGCGGCGACGAACCACTGGCCCTGGATCATGGCGGCGATCAGGAAGAGGCCGGAGGCAATGAGCCCGACGCCGCCGGCGAGGCCATCCATGTTGTCCAGGAAGTTCATCGCGTTGGTGATGACGACGATCCAGAGGATGGCCAGCAGGGTGCTCAGCCAGGGTCCGCCGACATGCTCGTCAAGCAGGGTCAACAGCCCGGTTCCCTCGGAGACCAGCACGACGGCGCTGGCGCAGGCGATCATCACGGCAAGCTTGACCCAGGGCCCCATCGGGCGGCGATCGTCGATCAGGCCAACGACGTGCAGGGCCAGCGTCGCGGCCAGGACGGTCCATGCGGCGGCGGCGACCGAGCGGGCGCCATCGAGGTAGTCGGCGACCTGCGGGGCCACGCGGGCGATCTGCTCGTTGCTCAGAACTGCCAGCAGCGCCAGCCCGGCGGCGAGCGGAACCGCCACGCCGGCGAACACGCCGACGCCTCCCGTGTTGGGGACTTTGCGGGCCGCGTCCTTGACCTGCCCGGCGACGCCCGGGGTGTCGTGGGCGCCGAGGCGGCGGCCGAGCGTCATCGCCAGCGCCGTCATCGGCAGCGAGACCGCCATCGACACCAGCACGAGCAGGAAGGTCAGCCAGGGCACGGGCCGATTATTGAGGGCCGGCCGCCTCCCGGCGGAGCGGCGCCAGCCGGGACAGCCCGATGGGCCAGATGACCCACAGGGTGACGAAGACGGCTTCGACGATCAGGCTGAGCCAGACGATGCGCAGCGGCCATGGCCCCAGGCGCTGGATGATGGTGTCATGCTCGGGGTCGGCGTTGCCGACGTACCCGTAATTGAGACCGAACGGCACATTGACTGCCAGCATGAGGCCCAGATAGGCGATCGTGATGATGTTGACGAGCCCGAGATCGCGCAGGGTGGGACGGAAGCGGTCGACGAGCACGACATAGAAGCCGATGCCGACGATCTGGGTGTGCTGGATCCAGAAGAGCCAGTACTCCATCTGCCCGGCGCCCTGCTGGAGCGTCGGCGTGATGAAGGCCTGACTCGACAGGCCCAGTCCCCAGAAGTAGGCGAGATTGCGCGCAAGGCGGGAGGGCGACAGCAGCGCCACGGCGCCGATCCAGACGGTCAGATCGCACAGGTGCAGCGGGAGGCTGACGGCGGGGTCGAAGTTGGCGGGCATGGCCCACCACGCGACGGTCACGATCTGCGCGATGATGACGCTCACGCCCCACATGCGTCGCCAGGCGATTTCCTTCGGCGTCGAGCGCCACCGGCGGCCGATGGCGATGAAAGCGACCATCGCGGCCGTCGTCACGGCGAGCACCAGCGCGTGTTGAATCGAGAACGGTTGGAACTCTTCGAGCCAGCCGGCGGCCGGCATGGCTCAGGCGCCGCCCTCGGTCGTCTCCTCGGGCGGCATCTGATCCTCGGGCTCGGTGTCATCGACGGGCTCGAGCATGCCGGCGTCCTGCAGACGGCCCCGGAGGCCGTCGATGGCGCTGGAGAGGGCGCTGATCAGCTCTTCGGGAGCGCGGGCCATCTCAAAGTCCGACTGGGCTGACTCGTGCAGTTCCATCGCCATGCGAAGCTGCGCGTACCCATCGTCAGTGAGGCGCTCGGCGTTGGCGGCCAGGGTGCGCGCGCTGGCCATGGGCGGCTGGGCGGCGGCGAGGTCGGCGAGCAGGGCGCCGGCGCTGAGGAGGTGATCGGCCAGGGCCAGGCGCAGCGCCGCCGCGCTCTGTCGGGCCTTGCCGGAGGCCATGCGAGCCGTCTGACGCGCGTGCTGGGAAGCGCTCGATGCGCTGGAGGCGGAGCGCTCGTAGCCCTCAGCGGCCTCGACGGCGGCGCTCTGGACAGCCCGGGTCGTCTCGATCAGTTGCGAGGTGAGCTGGTCAAGCTCACTCTCGTACTGGGCCGCCTGCTCGCGGGCGGTGCGGGCCTCTGCGGCCCTGGCCTGAGCCCTGGCGCCGACGGCCTGGCGGGCAGCGCCGAGGGAGGCTTCTCTTGCCAGCAGGCCCTCGATCCGGACGCCGATCTGGGCCGCCTCGGGCTGCAGCCGCTCGGCCTCGGCTTCGAGCGTTGCGGCCTGAACCTCGTGGGCGTCTGCCTGACGGCCGATGCGGGCGGCGTCGGCGATGATCTCGGCGGCGGTGATGTCATCGACGCCGAGGGCCTGATTGCGCATGTCGGCCTCGGCGGCGCGCAGGGCGCGGGCCTCCTCGAGCTGGTCGGTCGCCTCGCCGCGGAGGGAGGTGATCTTCGAGCCCAGCATCGCGGCCTGCTCGCGTGCCGACTCCAGTTCGGCCTGGGTGGCGCGGATGGCCGCGTCGATCTCGGCAATCTCGGGGGCGGGATCGTGCGCGGCGAGGGCCGCGGCAGAGCCGGTGGCGGCGCCGCGCTCGATGGACACGGTGCGGATCTGGGCGGTGAGCCCGGAGGCGGTGTGCAACTGGCGGATGGCCTCGGCGGCCTGCTGCTCGGCCATGCCAGCCTCTGCGCTGGCGATCATGAGCCAGGCGCCGGCCATCTGGCCGGGGGTGGCGTCGCGCGAGCCGGTGATGGCGCGCAGCGTCTGGGAGACCTCGCGGAAGGTGGTCGCCCGCAGTTCAGGGCGCGAGAGGGCGCCGCCGGGGGCGACGGCTTCGAGCTTGAGCGTGGCTTCATCCAGCGCGGTCTGAACGGGATCCGGCCGGTCGCAGCCTGCCAGCGCGGCCAGAGCCGCCAGCGCGAGAATCGCGGTTGCTCGACGGGGCCTGAGTCTTGGCGCCATGCGTCACTCCAAAGCTCAACGCGGGATTGGTCGCCTGTCCGGTTCGCCGCCCCCTCGGGCGTGGTTCCGGACTGGCCCGGCCGTGACTGTAGCCGGAGTCGGGGTCGGCCGTTCGGGGAACATCAGCGGGGCGGCCCTTGGTCGCGACCGCGCGCCACCGCCGGGGGCTCCGGGGGCGTGTAGTCGACGGGGTAGTCGGGGCGTGGCATGTACATGGAGCGGATCCATTCCAGGGTCCGGAGGGCTCCGGGGTCGCGCTCGGTGCGGAACTGCGGGCGCCAGAGATCGCCGCGCCCGGCCGGGCCGGGGACCTCGGGATGGGGGTAGAGCGAGTTCTCGCGCTGGATGGCGAGGTGCAGCAGCGGGGAGCGCTCGGGCTGGTCGTAGTCGATCAGCGCCTTGCCGTCGCTGGTGCGGAAGCGCTCCAGAATGAGGAAATTGGTCAGGAGCACCTCGTCGCGGTTGGGGCGGCGCTCGGGTCGCGCAAGCCGGAAGCGGCCGGCGTCGACGCCGCCGTGACAACGCGGCGAGGCGCAGCGGTTGAGCAGCCACTGCCCGTGGACATCGGTGCGGAATCGCTTGAACGCCTCGGGCAGATCCAGGATCTGCACCTGGCCGTAGAAGTCGCGGGCCTGCAACTGGAACATGAGGGCGAGAATCTCGGCCTCGCTGCGCGACGCGAGCGCTTCGCGTCCCTCGGCGGTCTGCGGGATGCGGGGGTCATCAGAGAACGCGCTGATGAGTCGCTGCACGGTCTCGGCGTCCACGAGCATCCGGGGTGGATTGGACAGGTCGACCTCGTAGACCTTCAGCAGGTTGACCTGCGCCGGGGTGAGCAGGGGGAAGTCGAACTCGGGGTCGGTCCTCGGGCTCCGCTCTGCGTCGTCCGGCGCCCGCTGCTGGCGGAGCTGCATCTTGGCGACGACCTCCAGACGGGCCTGGGTCGCCGCGACGCTGCCGGGGGTGCGCTCGAGAATGGCGTCGAGTTCCTGCAGGGCGATGCCGAACCGCTCGTTCTCGACCAGCCAGTCGACGAGCTTCAGGAGCTGGCCGACATCATGGTCCGGGATGAGCCGGCGGTTGGCGAGGTATTGATCCTCGATGGAGGGCAGCTTCTCCATGCGAGCGATCCGCCCGATGGGAAAGCTGGCCTCGATGCCCGAGATCTCGAGGACGATCTCGTCTTCGGTTTCGCGCACCAGTTCGCCGGTGACCAGCGCGCCGCCAAGCAGGCGGAGTGTGACGCGCTGGCGTCCCTCCGGCTCGACAGGCTTCGGCGGGCCGAGCGGCTGCTGCGCGCGGGCAGCGGCGCTGGCGAGGGCCAGCACACAGAGTGTCGTCCACAGGACGCGGCTTGGCATGCGGCGGATTGTCCGGATGGGCGCTCCCGATGTCCAATGGAATGTGAGCCGGTTCGGGCAAGATCGGCGCCGGTTCCTGCCGGCGGCTCAGCAGCCGGCGGCGAGCGCCGGGCTGCACGCCGCCTCCAGGGCCCCGGCCAGATCCCTGATCAGGTCGGCGGGATCCTCGATGCCCACGGAAATCCTCACCAGATCATCGGGCAGGGCCCTGGCCCGGCGCGCCTGTTCGGGGACGCAGGCGTGCGACATGCGGGCGGGCAGGCTGATCGACGAGCCGACGCCGCCGAAGCTGACGGCAGTGCTGAACAGGCGGGTGGCGCCGGCGATCTGGCGTGAGATCGCCGGGTCACCGGTCTCGAAGCTCAGGATCGAGCCGGGGCCGCGGGCCTGGCGACGGTGCAGCGCTGCGCCGGGATGGGCGGGATCGGCGAGCCAGTGCAGGCGCCGGACGAGGGGATGCTCGCGGAGGAAGGCCCCGACGGCGTCGGCCGAGGCCTGCTGGCGCTCGATGCGCAGCTCCAGCGTCTTGAGGCCGCGCAGCAGCAGCCATGCCTCCATCGGGGCCAGGGCGGCGCCCTCGGCGTTGCGGATGAAGGCGAGCTGCTCGATGAGATCCTGATTCCGCGAGGCGACCGAGCCGGCGGTGACGTCGCCGTGGCCACCAAGGAACTTGGTCCCGGAGTGAATGACCAGGTCGGCGCCGAGGTCGAGGGGGCGCTGCAGCGCCGGCGACATCATTGTGCTGTCTACGGCGAGCAGGGCGCCACGGGCACGGGCCAGGGCGCTGATGGCGCACAGATCGCTGATGCGCAGCAGCGGATTCGACGGTGTCTCGAGGAGGATGAGGCGGGCGCCCGGCGCCAGGGCGGCCTCGACGGCTTCCAGGTCGGTGGTATCGACACAGTCGACAGCGACGCCGCGCGTGGCCACCAGCCGGCGGAGCAGGCGATCCGTGCCCCCGTAGCTGTCCTCGCCGACCAGGATGCGTTCGCCGGGCTCGACCAGGCGAACCACCGCGCTGATGGCGGCCATGCCGCTGGCGAAGGCGAGTGCGCCGCGGGCCCCTTCCGCGTCGGCCAGGACCGTCTCCAGCACGCGCCGGGTGGGGTTGTCGGTGCGGGTGTAGTCGAAGGTGCCGAAGTGATCGGGATCCTCCTGCTCGAAGGTGGCGGTCTGGTAGATGGGGGCGGCGGTGGCCCGGCGCGGATCGCCGGGGTCGCGCGAGGTGGTGATGAGGCGAGTGGAGAGGTTCATCGGGCCACCTCCTGTCTCGCCGTGGCCGGCTGTGCCGCGGCATACGCCTCAACCTCCGCAACGGCAAACTCCCGCGGGCGGGAAGCCCGCGCCCCCGGGAGAAGGTCTCTCGGGCGGGGCGCGCCGGCCGCGATATCCAGGAGGTCGGCGAAGACCGCGGCGGTGGTGGGCCAGCGCCCGGCGCCGACGCCCCGGGCCGGGCGCACCGAGCCGTCGGCGCAGGTGACTGTGAGGGCGTTGCCGGCGCCGGTCACCGAGCCAAGCGGGTCGGTGGCCGCCAGGGCCCGCAAGGTGGTGGAGGCGACGATGCGCCCGCCCTTTTGCCACGCCGCGCCGACGAGGCGGACGATGCGTCCTTGCGCGCGCTGCGCGCGGACCCATGTCTCGTCGACACCACCGAGGCCGGTGCGCCGGGCGAAGACGATGGGGCCGTCGCCCCAGGCCCGGCGGGCGAGGATCTGGACCTTGTGACGCAGATCCTCGCCGGAGATGTCGAGGGACGGATCGGCCTCGGCGTAGCCGCGGCGCTGAGCCTCGGCGACGGCTTCGGCGAAGTCGCAGCCGCGGGCGATCTCGTCGAGCACGAAGCTGGTCGTGCCGTTGAGGACGCCTTCGATGCGGGTGATGGGGGAGTCGGCGGCGGTGGCGTCCACGAGGTCGATTGCGGGGGTGGATCCGCCGACAGCGCCGCTGAAGAGCAGCGTGCGGTCGTGCTGGCCAGCGATGGCTTCCAGATCGGCGCCGCGCTGGGCGATGAGGGCCTTGTTGGCGGTGACGACGTGGCGGGCGCGGCGCAGGGCGCCCTCGATCAGTTCGCCGGCCGGTTCCGTGCCGCCGATGAGTTCGATGACGAGGTCGCTGTCGCGCCGGATCGCCTCCCATGGATCGCTGACGAGCAGATCCGGCGGGACGATGTCGGCGTGCCGCTCCGGCCGGCGCACGGCGACGGCGACAAGTTCGAACAGGTCCGGGCGCGACAGCAGGCGGTCGTAGACGCCGGCGCCGACGACGCCGCGCCCGAGCAGGGCCACCCGCAGCGGGCGCCGGTCGCGCAGGCCGGTCCAGATGCGGTCGGGGCCGGCGCCGACGATGGTGCTGCGGGCGGGGGCGAAGCTCGTCACCTCGATCTCAATGCCGGCGCGCTCGGCGAAGCAGAGCGCCTTGAACTGGACGAGCCCGGCGCCGACGCGCTCGGCCCGGCGCCAACTGATGCGCTCGTAGCGGGTGGCGCCGATGGTGGCGTTGGGGTCGGAGGAGTAGACGCCATCGACATCCTTGATGAGGGCGCAGGCGGCGCCGGTCTCGGCGGCGAGGAAGACCGCGGTGAGGTCGGACCCGCCGCGGCCGAGCAGTGAGAGCCGGCCGGTGGCCTCATCGACGCCGACGAAGCCGGGGGCGATGACGACCGGCGCGCGGCTGAGGGCGGCGTCAAGCTGCGCGCGATCGAGGGACACCGGCTCGGCGTCGCAGATCGGACCGCGCGTGCGGATGCCCAGGGCGCGGGCGTCCAGCGCTTCGCACGGGACGCCAGCGCGTTCCAGCGCCAGGCCGAGCAGGCCGACGCTCGCGGTCTCGCCGCTGGAGAGCAGGTGCGCGAGCGAGCCGGACCCCTGATCCGGCGCCCACATGCGGGCTCGTGCGGCGAGTTCATCCGTGGCGTGGCCGATGGCGCTGACGACGGCGATGATGCGCTCGCCGCGCCGGGTGCGGCGATAGATCTCATCAACTGCGCAGCTCAGGTCCGCGTCGGATCGGAGGGCTGAGCTTCCGAATTTGAGGACAGTGGTGGGCATTGCGGTCTCCTAAAGAGCCCCGAGCGCAAGCTCGGGGTCATGCGTGCGGCTGGGTTCGGCGTTGTTAGCGGCGGCGTCCGTTGTGGATCCGGCGTTCGATGCGCGGGTGGTGGCCGTGACCCCCGAGCTTGCGGGCAAATTGCATCAAATCGGGGGTGAGGGGGTGAGAATCTGGCGGCGGATTTCGCTGATGATGAGCTTGGCCTGGACCCACTGGCGCACCCGGCCGTAGGACCG
>JBICIE010000087.1:0-7363 GCA_043101635.1 Phycisphaerales bacterium JB039
GACTCGCTCCACGCCCCGGCTATTGTCGGTCGAGGCCTTCGGCCTGAAGAGGTTTGTCGGGCGCGGCGCTGGGATGGCCTCGGGCGCGCAGACGGTTCCGCGCGGGGATGATCGTCCGTATCGGGATTGCGATTGAGCAGCCCTTCGGGCTGCGCCATTTGGCGGAACGTTTTCCGGGGGTGTCGCGGCGCCCCTTCGGGGCTGCGCTCCACGCCCCGGCTACTTCCGTTCGAGGCCTTCGGCCTGAAGACCTTGCGTGCGCCGATGCGCTTGCGAGCGCCCGTGGAGGATGGGGGCGAGTCAGCCGCGGGAGATAGCTTGGTCGATCGGCTCCCCACCAGCCGTCAGGTCTTCGACCTGGAGGCGGAGGAGTTGGGCGTAGCGGCCGCTGCGGGCGGCGAGTTCGTCGTGGGGGCCGCTTTCGACGATCTGGCCGCCTTCGAGCACGACGATGCGGTCGGCGTGGCGGATGGTGCTGAGGCGGTGGGCGATGACGAAGGTGGTGCGCCCCTGCATGAGCTGGCGCAGGCTCTTCTGGATGGCCCGCTCGCTCTCGGAATCGAGGTTGCTGGTGGCCTCATCGAGCAGGAGGATGCGCGGATCGGCCAGGATGGCGCGGGCGATGGCGATGCGCTGCTTCTGGCCGCCGCTGAGGCGCACGCCGCGCTCGCCGATGAGGGTGCCGTAGCCCTTGTCGAAGCCGGTGATGAAGCCGTGGGCCTCCGCTGCGCGCGCCGCGGCGATGATCTCGTCTTCGGCGGCGCCGCGGCGGGCGTAAGCGATGTTCTCCCCCACCGTGCCGTCGAACAGGAAGACATCCTGCTCGACGATGCCGAGCAGAGCCCGGTAGTCGCGGACATCGATCTCGCGCAGGTCGGTCCCGTCGAGCTGCACGCTGCCGCGGACCGGGTCGTAGAAGCGGGCGACGAGGTTGATCAGCGTGGTCTTGCCGGCGCCGGAGGGGCCGACGAGGGCGATAGTCTCACCGGGGGCAACCTCGAGGCAGATGTCCTTGAGGACATCGGGCCCGCGGTCATCCTCCTCGCGGTTGCGGCGAGGGATCCAGCGACCATCGGGCGTCATCTGTGTGCGGGGATAGGCGAACCAGAGGTGATCGAGCGTGATGGCGCCGGCGACATCCGCCCGCTCCACGCGCTTGGCATCGCCGTTGCCCACGAACTCGCGCTTTTCCTCCAGCAGATCGAGCACGCGATCGAACCCCGCAAGCTGATTCTGCATGTTCGTCGCGCTGGAAGCCAACGACTCCAGCGGCCCCAAGAGCATAAGTAAGTACGCAGAAAACATGACGACGTCGCCGATGGTCATGTCGCCTCGGACGACACGGGCGCCGCCGTAGACAAGGACGGCGGCGCTGGCGCCGGGGATGAGGATCTGCCAGGCGATCTCGACGCCGCGGCTCCACCACCAGGCGAGGATCTCCTGGCGGGCCATGAAGTGGGCGCCCTTGATGAAGCGGCCGGCCTCGCCCTGCTCGCGGGCGAAGCCTCGGACGATGCGCATACCGCCGAAGGCTTCGGTGGCGTGGGCATCGATGCCGGTGCGGGTGCGGCGGATGGCGCGGAAGACGGGGCGGATGCGCCCGATCCAGGCCTTGTGCGTCATCCAGATGAGCGGGAACAGCGCGATGGCGCCGAGGAGCATGCGCCAGTCGACGATCGCCATGGCCACGAGGCCGCCAATCAGCGTGATGATGGCGCGCCAGGGGTTGTAGATCATGGAGAACGTGAGTTCGGCGCCGCCGCCGGCATCTTCGCGGAGGATGCTGGCGACCCCGCCGCTCTTGATCTCGTAGATGCGGGTGAGCGGGAGGCGGACGGCGTGCTCGAAGACGCGCCGGCGGAGGGAGGCCTGCAGGCGCTTGGTGATGCGGGTGGTCTGCCAGCGGCCCCACATGCCGAAGCCGATGGATCCGAGGGCGATGGCGACGAGGGCGCCGCCGCAGAGCCAGAGCAGGCGCAGCTTGAGATCGATGATGGCCTGCGGGGACATCGCGGCGACATCCGTCAGGCCGAGGAGCTTCTGGGCCTGCTCGGGCAGGCCGGCGGGACCGGGGGTGTTGGTCAGGACGTAGTCGAAGGCGACCTTGGTGACCAGGGGGCTGAGCAGGCCGAGGCCGGTGGCGACGGAGAGGGTGATAAGCGACAGGGCGACCATGTGGCGGTGGCCGGCCAGAACGCCCCAGAAGGCGGCAAAGAGGGTGAAGAAGGAGCGGGTGCGGCGACGCTTCTGGGGGGATTCGGGGGCATCCGGTTCGGGGTCGGCGCGGCCGCGCTCCCGCATGCGCTGGCGGTAGTCGGCGTACCGCCGGCGGCTGGAGTCGGGGCGGGCGATCATCGGCGAATCGTAGGGAAAAAGGCGCTGGCGGGCGGAACTTTGGCGGGCGCTGAGCGTTAGAAGGGATGGCCGCGGCGGGCTTTTCCTCCCAGAGCTGGCAGCGGCCCTGCCTCATCTCTCCTTTCAGGGCCCACCGACCCCCCGATGCGGGGGTCGGGTTCCTTTTTGGGGGAGGAGCGCCGGAGCGCTGTTACCGGATGGAGGTCGTGCTGGTGAGGCGGCCGGCGTCGTCGCGCTGGAAGGTGAGGGTGAGGCTGGCCCGCAGGCCGCGGAGTTCGATCGCGGGCGGGAGGTCGTCGCCGGCTGCCGGGAGCAGGACGAACTCGGCGGGCTGGCGCGGGTTGGGGCGCTCGGGGGCCGGGGGCTGGAACCAGGCGTCGTCGTCGGCCGAGAGTTCCTCCGGGGCGCCGTGGCCGGTGGTCTGGATGGTGAAGCTGCGGGCGCGCAGTTCGGTCTTCAGGTCTTCGATGGTGGCCGGGCGGATGGCGCGCTCGTGGAGGAACTTGAGGCCGGCGCCGAGGAACTCGATGCGCTGGAGGCCGGTGGTGACGGCATCCGGCTCGAGGCCGGCGATGTAGTCGAGCCAGGCGGCTTCGAAGCTCCGGATGTCATCGGTCCCGAAGGCTGTGCGGAAGGCCTCGGCGTGGCGCATGCCGCGGCTCATGGCCTTGAGGTATTCGAGGAACATGCCGGCGTAGCGGCCGCCCCTGGCGTTGATGAGGAAGTGGACGACGAGCCAGGACTGGGCGTACTGGAGGCCAGCGCGCGGGTCGCCGGCGCGCAGGCGGTCGCTCCACTGCTGTCCGGTCATGGAGAGCAACTCATCGAAGGGGAAGTGGCGGCGCTGCTCGGCAGCGCGCTGGACAGCGCGCAGGGTGCGCTCGTCGACAAGGCCGGTGAGAAAGCGGCCGCGGAGATCCATCATGCGCCCGAAGTACTCGGCAAGGCCCTCGTTGGCCCAGGGCGGGATGGTCTCGCCGATGCGCATGTGGGCGAACTGGTGGAAGCCCTCGTGCTGGAGCGTGTGGAGCATGCGCTGCTCGCCGGCGCTGGCGTCGACGACGAGGCCGGCCTTCATGCCCTGGTGGTAGAACATGCCGCCGGAGCCGGCGCCATTGATGCCCTCGGAAGTGAGGTACTCGAGGTAGCCGTCGCGATCGGCGCAGATGCGCAGGGGGCTCTGGCGCGGGCCGCGGGAGGCGAAGGCGCCGAAGCGGCGGTCGTACTCGGCGTAGACGCGGTCCATGTGGCGGGCGATGGCGCGGGCCTGATCGCGCGGGAGATCGGTGGTGATCTCGTAGTGGGCGCTGCGGAAGGTGTAGGGCTCGGTCTGCGCGAGGGCGGGGAGGGGTAGGAGGAGAAAGAAGAAAAGCGAAAAGCAAAGAGCGAAGAACGAAAAGGAGAGGCAGGAGGCAGGAACCACAGATGGCACAGATGGGGCGCGGGTCGTGGTGGCGTGGGCGGTGATCATGGCGTGCGGCTCATCGTGTGACGGATGATGTTGCGGGCGGTTCGACGACCAGGAGCAGCACACCTTTCAGCATCTGTGTCCTGATCTGTGTCATCTGTGGTTGCTGTCTTCGTGATTCCAGCCTCGCGCTCAGAACAGCAGGCCGGGGTCCGGGGAGGTCTCGACGGGATCGAGCAGGGTGGGGTCGTCATTCTCCGGCCGGTTGATGCGCCGGCTGACCTCGGTGGTTTCGAGGAGGTCATCGGGCGCGGCGGCGAGGATGCCGCGCAGGGCGTCGGGATCGGCGCTCGGATCGAGCCACCTGTCGCGGGCCGCGCCTTCGAGGAAGACGGGCATGCGGTGGTGGATCGGCGCGAGGGTCTTGTTGGCGTCCGTCGTGAGGATGGCGGCGCTGCGGAGTTTGATTTCGGGGTCCTTCGGGTCGCGCCAGGTCTCCCAGAGACCGGCCATGGTGAGCAGGGCGCCATCGGGCCTCTGGGCGCGCATGGGGCGCTTGGGGCCGCCTGCGGTGGGCTGCCACTCATAGAAGCCGTTTGCTGGGATGAGGCAGCGGCGCCGGGCGAAGGCGTTCTTGAAGGCGGGCTTGGTCTGCGCGCTCTCGCTGCGGGCGTTGATGAGGCGGGCGCCGATGCTGATGTCCTCGGCCCAGTGCGGGACGAGGCCCCAGCGGGCGAGGCGGATCTCGCGATGGTCATCGTCGCGCGACGCGCGCACGATGAGGATGTCCTGCGTCGGGGCGATGTTGTAGCGCGGGCGAGCCCAGTCGAGATCGGGCGGCAGCGCAGCGCCGAGCTGCGCGGCGATGTCCTCGGGGAGCGTGTACAGGTAGAAGCGGCCGCACATGATGCGCCTCCGCGATCAGCGGTCGGGTTCGCGCACAACCGAGGCGAGTTGTTCGCCGATGCGCTCGGCCTGGCGGGTCTGGCCGGCCTGCTGGAGCAGCTCCTGATAGCGGCGGCCGACGCGCATCCAGGTGGAGCCGGCGAGCGAAGAAGGCCGCAGCGCTTCGGCCGGGCGGCGGATGCGCCGGAAGGCGCGGGAGTACATCGGGATGAGTTCCTCGGCGCGGCCGTTCTCGCGCAGGAGCCGGTCGGCCTGGAAGATGGCGTCGGTGGCCCAGGCGGTGTCGTTGGCGTGGCGGTTGAAGGCGCTTTCGAGGATGCGGAAGGCCTCGTTCAGGTCGCCGCGCTGCTCGGCGACGCGGGCCAGTTCGATCTGGGACTGGACGAACAGATCCGGGCGGCGGCGCACCTCTCGGGCGAACCAGTCCCAGAGTTCGCCCTGGGTTTCCAGGGGCTCGCTCCGGAACATGGGGCGCAGGATCTCGATGACGAAGTCCGGCTCATCGCGCCCGGCGAAGGCGAGCAGGGCGTCGCCCCAGCGGCGCTTCTGGGCGGTGGTCATGGCGCCGGAGGCGGCGATGGGGATGACCGCCTCCCACAGGTCGCGCCGGCCGGGGGCGCGCTGGAGCGCCGCTTCGAGCAGGCGGAGTTGTTCATCGACATCGCGCGGGCGGGCCTCGAGGCCGGGAACACCCGCGGGCGCCGGCGGCGGGTACGCCGTCATTTCGCCGAGGCGCCGGGCGGCGTCGGCCAGCGCGACGGCCTGCTCGACCGTGGCGCGGTCGACGCCGATCAGCCGCAGGTTGAGATTCACCGCGGCCTCGGGAACGCCCTGGCCAGTCTGGGGATCGCGCACCGTGCCGCGGACATCGGTGTATTCGGTGTAGCGGCCGTCGGTGAAGTCCCACTGATAGCCGCCGCCCTGGCGGCGCAGGTAGCCGAGCCAGGCGTGCCCGACCTCGCCGGCGGAGCCGACCGACGTCATGGAGGGGACACCGCCGGCCTTGCCGACGTGCTCGGCGAAGTAGGCCTGGTCGACGCAGACGCCACCGAGGCGGTGGATGTTGGGCAGGATGTAGCCGCCTGGCGCGCTGGCGAGCTTCGGCTGGGCCCGGCCCTCGAACGCGGCCGAGTCGTAGTCGATTTCGAAGTAGTGCTTGCCGAGCGAGGGGCTCGGCTGGATAAAGGCCTGGACCCACTCGAGTTCCTGCGGCGCTGCGCGGGTGTTGGCGAGGTAGATGAGCACCTCGGGGGGCAGGGACCGGAAGTCGAGCAGCGCATTGGGCAGCTTGTCGAAGAAGGCGAAGACGGGGGCGGGATCGAGATCGGTCGGCGGGCTGTGGGGGCGGAGCACGCGCCCATCGTGGACGACGCAGATGGCGGCGGTGAGAGCGGGCGTGTCGGCGGCCTCCACGGGGTACTGGTCGACGATGCGGGAGAGGCACCAGTAGACGCGGTCGACCTCATCTTCGGGCTGGACCATGAAGGCGAGGGTGGAGGCGAGCTGGCCGTGCTGGCGGAGGTAGCGCAGCAGCGGCCCGCGTGCGACGCTGGTGGTGGCGCTGAGCTGCTGGAGGAGGCGGACGGCGAGGGCGGCGTCGCGGATGGCGCCGGGATGGTCGGCGTCGCCATAGGCGACGGCCGGGTCGAACAGGGCCCGGGCCTGATCGATGGCGGGGGCGATCTCGGCGCCCTGCTCGAGGCCGTCGAGCAGGGCCTGGACGCTGGTGGAGATGTGGGCGTGGAGGGGATCCGGCTGGGCCCGGCGATCGCGCTGGGCGAGGGCCGGGGCGGCGAGAGCAACCGACAAGAGGCCGGCGAGCGCGAGCGGGAGGCGTCGCGAGATTCGGCGTGACGGCATGGGCTTTCTCCGAGAGCGGCCCGAAATCGAAGGGCGCGGCAGAACAGGGTACCCGATCCGGCGCCGGATTCGGCCGTCTGGGGCCGGTTCGGGCGGGTTGCGAACCGGATCAACTGCGAGGAACATATGGTGGGGCCCCGAATCCCAGCAGCGGAGAGACCCATGAGCGATACGCCCGCCCGCCGCTACCGCGAGATCACGATCAGCGCCATTGTGTTCGGGGTGGTGGTCGGGGCGATCATGAACGCCGCGATCACCTACTCGGGGCTGAAGATCGGCTTCACGATCGTGGGCAGCGCCATCGCGGCGGTGCTGGGCTTCGGGATCCTGCGCGGGGTGCTGCGCAAGGGCTCGATCCTCGAGACGAACATCGGGCAGACGATCGCCAGCAGCGTGAACACGACCAACTCGGGCGTGATCTTCACGGTGCCGGTGCTGCTGCTGCTGGGCTACTCGCTGGATCCGACCGAGCCGCGCTTCTGGCTCGTGACCCTGGCGTGCATGGCCGGGGCGGTGATGGGGGCGGCGTTCATCCTCCCGCTGCGCAAGCAGATGATCGACATCGAGCGGCTGCGGTTTCCGAGCGGGACGGCGGTGGGCGCGATCCTGAAGAGCCCGGGGGCGGGCGTGACCAAGACGCTGCTGCTGCTGGCGGGGATCGTGGTGGCGATGGCGGTCTACCTGCCGACGGTGCTGCCGGACCTTCCGGGCGGATCGCTGCGGGGGTACAGCGTGCTGGATGTGCGCATGGCGCGGGTGGTCGATGAGGAGGCGACGGCGGCGGCCCGGGCGGCAGATCCGGAGGCGCCGGAGGTTCTCGTCGAGCGCGTGGAT
>JBICIE010000088.1:0-10732 GCA_043101635.1 Phycisphaerales bacterium JB039
TGGATCAGCCGCGCAACGAGGACCCGGCCAAGGACGGGCTGGCGAAGCTGACCAAATACGTCGCGGAGAACGACGTTCCCTGGCCGCAGTACTACCAGGGCAACTACTGGGACAGCGAGTTCTCGAAGGACTGGGGCATCAACTCGATCCCCGCCCTGTTCGTGGTGGACCCGCAGGGGCGGCTGCACTCGGTGAAGGCGCGCGGGAAGCTGGAGGAGATGATCCCCCAACTGCTGAGCCAGCGCGACAGCGGGTGAGGTGGCCCAGCGATTGAGCGAATGAGGGATTGAGCGAATGCGCCGGCGGCTGGAAGGCCGCCGGCTTTGCTTGTGCACGGTGGCTGGCGGGTATCGCGGGGCGGTCAGCAGCCGGCGGCGAAGGCGGACTGGAAGGCGAGGAAGTCGAAGAGGTCGAGGGCGCCGGAGCCGTCGAAGTCGGCGCGCATGTCACCGGCGGCGAAGAGGTTGAAGAAGGCGAGGAAGTCGAAGAACGTGAGTTCGCCGTCGCCGTCGAGATCGGGATCGCAGAGGAGGCAGTCGAGGTCGAAGATGTCCACGGCGCCGGGGTATGAGCCGCCGACCATGGCGTCGGGGGCGCCGACCGCGACCATGCGGTCGGCGATCGCCAGCGGGCCGCCGAACGCCAGCGCCGGTTCGCTTGGGAACAACTCGGCCGCCTGGCGCCACCGGCCGTCGGCGTAACGCCGGAACAGGTACGCCGCGCCCCTGCTGACCGGCGTGATGTCGTCGGCTGCACCGGCGGCGAGGAGGTCGCCGGCAAGCGCAAGCGCGATCCCGAAATGGTCTCCCGTTTCGGGGTTCTCGTGGGTCAACTCCTGCTGGAGTTCCCAGCGCCCCTCAACGAGTTGGTACAGGTAGACCGCGCCCTGCGACTGGTAGGTTCGATCGGAGAGGTAGCCGCCGATGGCAAGCGTATCGCCATCCAGGGCAAGCGACTCGCCGAACCGGGGGCCGATCATGACGTCGGAGGCGACGAGCTTCTGCGCGAGTTCCAGATCGCCGCCGGGCAGGCGCCGGAATACGTACACGGCGCCGCCGTTGAGAGCGACGAGCCGCTCCACCGGCGCTCCGATCACGACCCAGTCGTCATCCAGGTCGACGTCCCAGCCGAAGTCCGAGCGCACAGTGGGGCTGTCGGGGCTCGAGAGATCGTGCGTGACCTCCCAGACGCCGCCGGCGCGCCGGTACACGAGCACATCCTCACCGGCCTTGCCGACCAGCGCCGTGTCGCCGTGCAGCGCCAGTGTCCCGCCGTGGATGCTGCGATCGTCCGGCGGGTAGAGGGTGTCCACCTCGACCCACCTCTCGCCATCGAATTCGAAGACGTACGGGAGGCCCACGCCGGGATCCCGCCACTTGGCCAGCGCGGTGACAATCGCGCGGTCGCTATCGAGCGCGATCGGGGCGCCGTAGGCCCAGTACGGCGCGTGCCCGGCGGGCAGCACCGACTGCGCGAACTCCCACCCGCCCTCGGGCGTGCGCCGATACGCGAACGCCCAGCCGTTGGCGCAGTCGGGGCCGCTGGTACAGAGCGTGCCATCGTGGGGATCGCCGATCAGCAGGTGCCGCTCGTTCATCGCAGGCCCGCCAAAGGCCGAGGCGAACATCGAGGGCGAGGTGATGCGATCCGGCGGGCACTGAGCGATCGCCGATGTCGCGCCCAGAATCATGATCAGCAGTCCTTTGCGAGCCTCGTGCATCACAGCGCCTTACGCGCCATTCTATCGGGGGCGGCGCGCCGACGCAAACACGATTCGCAGCGCCCCGGTCCGAGGATGAGACGGGGAGCATCAGGGGCCCCGATTTCGTTGGTTGTCGATTCACGCCGGCGGCGTCGACCCTACCTTCAATCATGACCCAGATGGAAGCGAAGCCGGGCCCGGCCCGGGCGGACGAGATGGAACAGCCACCCCACTTCCAGATCACCGACGAGCGGCCCGAAGGGGCGCTCGTGGATGTCATGGGCGGGGCCGAGCGGCGGACGATCCGGCTGCACGAGCACGGGTTCATCAGTCTGGTGGATGTCATGCCGCGGCTGGTCCCCGAGGGGCAGACGGCAGACGCGGCCATCGTGCAGGCGGCCCGGGTCTCCTACGGCGCCGGCACGAAGAAGGTGCACGAGGACCGCGGACTGATCCGCTACCTGCTGCGCCATCAGCACACCACGCCGTTCGAGATGGTGGAGTTCAAGTTCCACATCGCGATCCCGATCTTCGTGGCCCGGCAGTGGATCCGGCATCGCACCGCGAACGTCAACGAGTACTCGGGGCGCTACTCGGTGATGCCGGACCGGTTCTACAAGCCGCCGGTTGATCAGGTGCGCAAGCAGAGTTCGGGGAATCGGCAGGGTGGGGAGGAGAGGTTCTGGGCGCCGGAAGGCACAGAGGCACAAAGGCACGAAGGCACAGAGCGGGGAGACAGGGAGAGGGAGTTTGCGACGGCGCGGGAGATTGTGGAGTATCTGGAGCAGGTCGAGGGGCTGTACTCCAGGTACGAGCAGCTCATTGAGAAGGGTGTCAGCCGGGAGTTGGCGCGGATCGGGCTGCCGACGAGCCAGTACACCCAGTGGTACTGGAAGTGCGATCTGCACAACGTGCTGCGCTTCCTGAGCCTGCGGATGGATGCCCACGCGCAGCAGGAGATCCGCGACTACGCCGAGGCGATGTGCGCGCTGATCGAGCCGATCGTGCCGGTGACGATGGAGGCGTGGCGGGACTACAGCTTCGGCGCGGTGCGCCTGACGCGACTGGAGATCGAGGCGCTGCGGGATCTGCGGGCCGGCGGCAGCGGCGAGCTTCCGAGCGACAACAAGCGCGAGCGGGCGGAGTGGGCGGCGAAGCGGGCCAGGCTCGGGTTCGGCGAGGCGCCGGAGGCGTAGGGCGCCAGGCGCGGAGCAGTGAGCTGCACAGGCGCCGCGCCTACTTCGGCGGGAGGAAGCCCGCTTCGACGGCAATATCCTCGACGTACTTCTTCCAGTAGGCGCTCTCGGAGAGGCCGCGGGCCTTTGCCTCGGGGATGAGCCCCTGGGTGTGATCGCGATTGTCGAGGTTGTAGAGTACGGCGGCGTGGTCGATGCCGAGATCGGCGCAGGCGCGGAAGAAGGCCCGCATGCGCCACGGTTCATCCGCCTTCAGGCCCCAGGTGTAGGCGATGCCGACCTTTCCGAGGCGCTGGGCGAGCTCGTACTGGCGGCCGAGGTTGTTCGTGTGATACTCGTAGTGTTTCTCCTCGTTGTCCATGACCTTGGCCTTGATCTGGTCGTAGGACTGCATCCAGATGACATCGGCCTGTCGCAGCAGCGGGAGCAGCTTCTCGGTGACGCCTGCGATG
Source organism: Phycisphaerales bacterium JB039 (assembly GCA_043101635.1). GTDB lineage: Bacteria > Planctomycetota > Phycisphaerae > Phycisphaerales > UBA1924 > CAYMJK01. Next base: position 3,351 of record JBICIE010000088.1, read on the forward strand.
CGCTCGCGGTTCTGATAGGAGCGCACGAAGATGGACTGGCCGGGGATGGCGTACCAGCCGAACCTGGCGTCCGGGAAGCGGGCCTGCCAGACCTTCGTGTATTCGATCATGCCGCGGAGGGCGGCCTGGTTGTAGCGGTCCGCCTCCGGGCCGGACAGTTCCTGGTAGTTCTGGGTCTGGCCCCACTGACCGTACATGAACGGCGCCCAGGACTCATTGTCGAACTGGACGTAGACCTTGCCCTCGGGGATGAGATGTCCGCTCTTGCGGATGCCCGCCTCGGCAGCCTCGCGGGCGCCGGCCGGAGTGGCGATGTCGTCGACGGTATGGCCGATCTTGCGCGCCTTCGGATCGCGCTTGCGGGCTTCGGTGATGTGCGCCGGCTCGATGAGCAGGTCTGCCTGCGTGAGCCAGACCACGTCGGCGACGCCGCGGCCCCAGTCCTGGCGCATCAGGCGCGGCTCGGTGTGGATGTTGACGCCGATGTGCAGGATGGCAGTGGAGTCGGCGGCGCCGGAGGGCGCGGCAGCGGGGCTCGGGGCCGGCAGCGCGCCGGACTCGTTGTCAGGCGCCCCCGGCGCATCAGAGCGTTCGGGAGCATCGGCCGGGGCCGACGGCGCCGGGGCGCGCGTGGTCGGGCCTCGCGGGGCCGGATCACTGGTACCGATCTGCACGCCCTCGCAGCCGGCGAGCGCCAAGGCCGCGGCGCATGCGGCAATCGCGGTGAATCTGAGCATCGGCGTCCTCCTCCGGGGGGTCAGGCAATGGTAGCGGGCGCCGGCGGGGATCTGCGGAATCGTGCGCCGGCGCCGGGCAACGGGCGCGATTTTGCGCGCACGGCGCGCAGATCGCGGGCCAGCGCGGGGCGGCTCCCCGGTTATTTCAGGCGCCAGGCCCGGAGGCCATCCGCTCGAGCGCTTCACGGATCGTGCGCGGGCGGAAGCCGAGCGAGCGGGCCAGCGAGCCGTCGAGCGAGACATCGGCAGCGCGCGGCGCGGCCATCGGCACATCGGCCTGCAGGCCGGGAACCAGGGGCGCATCGCCGACGCCCAGCGTGCGGGCGAAGGCGGCGCGGATGTGCCGGCCAAGCTCGTAGCGGTTGATGCGCTCGGGACCGGCGAGATGGATGATCCCGCCGGCAGCGCCGATGTCGGTTGCCCGATCGAGCGCCAGCAGCAGGCCGGCCGCGGCGTCGTCGACGGCCAGCGGGGTGCGATACTCGTCGGTGAAGAGCGTCAGCGGCTCGGCGCGGCGCATCTGCTCCAGCCATGCGTCGGTGAAGGTCGGGGCGCCGGGAGCGCCCAGGCCGATCAGCAGCGGCAGTCGGCAGATCACGGCGCGCGGGTACACCTCGCCGATGCGCTGCTCGGCCTCGAGTTTGCTGCGTCCGTAGGCGTTGACCGGGGCGGTCGCGTCGGTCTCGCGATACATGCCGCCGGGCCTGGCGCCATCGAAGACGAGGTCGGTCGAGCAGTGCGCCAGGGCGCAGCTGCGCCTCGCGCAGGCGGCGGCGAGACGGGCGGAAGCGTCGGCGTTGATGCGCCGGGCGCTGTGCGGATCGCGCTGGCAGTCGTTGGTGCGGGCGTTGGCTGCGCAGTGGATGACGGCGTCCGGCGTGACCTCGCCGACGACGCGCTCGGCGGCGTCCGGCTCGGCGAGATCCGCGCGGATGATGCGATCGGCGCCGGACGGCTGGCGCGCGTGCCAGACGCCCACCACCTCCCAGCCCTCATCGCGAGCCCGGGCGCACACCTGGGCGCCGAGAAAGCCGGCAGCGCCGGTGACCAGCAGTATGCCGCGGGCGCTCATCGGGCCCTGACCTCAATGACGCGTTCGATGATCTGCCGGGCCGGCTCGAGGCAGGCGCGGTCGTTGCACGCCTGGTACTGCACGAGGATGCGAACGGGCGTCGGTCCCGGCGGCGCAGCGCCGCCGAAACGCACCAGCGCGACGATCCTGACTTCGCCGGCGAGCACATCGATGGGCGCTTCGGCGTAGGCGGCCTGGAGCGGACTGCTGGGCGGATATGTGATGTCCAGCACTTCAATGGGCGCATCGCTGCGGACATCCAGCGCGGTGGGCGTCAGCTCCGGCGCCGAGGCGCTGCTGGCGTTGATGTGCCAGCCTTCGTCGATCGCGAGCGTCACGGCGACTGTGAAGATCTCGCCGGGCGCGACCGACTCCGGCAGTTCGACAGCGCCGATCGCGATGCGCTGCGCCGATGGGCTCGTCTGTGCGGCGCCGGCGTCCCCGATCGACGGCTCGCCGACGATGGCGCCATCGGGGCGGAGCGCCAGGTACCGGTGCAGGCCGTGGGTGAGCACGAGAGCGGCCTGCGGCTGCGCGTCGAGGATGCCGGAGAGGGCGCGCAGCGTCTCGCCGGCGCGATCGAGCCACATCTGGTCGCCAGTCACCTCGGCGAGGTCGATCAGGCAGTGGACCATGGCAGACGAGCCGGCGGGAATGGCGCCGTCGGCGCCCGCGATCGTGCGCACGATCAGGTGCTTGCTGTCGGGTCCGAAGTAGTAGTCGCCCCCGGGGCGCCGGAAGCGGGCGTCCGCCTGCTCGACGAGGTCCATCGCATGGTCGAGCCAGCCGCCCTCGGGATCGGCCCGGTGCAGCGTGAGCATGGCCCGCGCGAGCAGCGCGTAATCCTCGAGGAACGCCTGCTGGGAGACCTCGCCCTCGCGCCAGATGCGCATCAGGCCGTCGTCCGTGATGAGGTTGTCCAGGACAAAGCGTGCCGCGCCGCCGGCCCGCCGGAGCAGGGCGGGATCGTCGAGCGCCACGGAGGCGAAGGCGAGGGCGTCGATCATCAGGCCGTTCCAGCCGGCAATGACCTTGTCATCCAGCCGGGGGAGTTGACGCTGGTCGCGGGCCGCGCCGAGCTGCGCCAGCACGGGCTGAAGCTGCGCGCGCAGCTCGGCCGGGGTGCGGTCAAGCCGGTCAGCAAGCTCGGTGAGCGGCGCCTTCATGACCAGGGCTCCGCCATCCGGGTGGGGATGACCTTCGAACTTTGGAATGTCGGCAAGTTCGAAGACCTCGGCGAACAGCGCTCGCTGCACGGGATCGAGCAGCCGATCGATCTCCTCCTGCGTCCACGCGTAGTAGGCGCCCTCCACTGCGTTGGTCTCGGCGTCCAGGGCGGAGTAGAAGCCGCCCTGTGGACTGGTCATGCGCCGGTCGAGGTAGCGCACGATATCCTCGATGACCCAGCGGAAGCGCTCGTCGCCGGTGTGCCGATATGCCGCGGCGTAAGCGCGCATGAGCTGGGCCTGGTTGTAGAGCATCTTCTCGAAATGGGGGATGCGCCAGGCCTCATCGGTGCTGTACCGGTGGAAGCCGCCACCGACGTGGTCGTAGATCCCGCCGGCGGCCAGGTGGCGCAGCGTCACCAGCGCCATGTCGGCGACGGTCTCCTGGCCGTCCTGGCGGGCGACATCGAGCATGAACTCGTAGCTGAAGCCCATGGGAAACTTCGGCGCGAGGCCGAAGCCACCGTGATCGGGGTCGAAGGCGCCGGCAAGATCCGCGATGGCCCGCTGCACCACCTGCGGGCCGACAGCGCTCTGCGGCGCCGGCTCCGTGAGGATCTGGCGGATGACGCTGGTGAGTTCATCGGCGCCGTTGAGCAGCACCGGGCGCTCCTCGGCCCAGGCGCTGGCGATGGCGTTCATGAGCGTGGGGAAGCCGGGGCGGCCGGGCTCATCGGCCGGCCCGAAGTATGTGCCGGCGACGAACGGTTTCAGATCAGGCGTCAGGAAGACGCTGTTGGGCCAGCCGGCGCTGTCGCTGACAAGGCGCGTGGCCATCATGTAGATCTCGTCGATGTCCGGGCGCTGCTCGCGATCGACCTTGATGTTCACGAACACCTCATTCATGCGGGCGGCGATAATTGGGTCGCTGAAGACCAGCCGCTCCATGACGTGGCACCAGTAGCAGGTGGAGTAGCCGACGCTGAGGAAGATGACCTTGTCTTCGGCGCGAGCCCGCTCGAAGGCGGCCTCGCCCCAGGGATACCAGTCCACGGGGTTATGGGCATGCTGGAGGAGATAGGGGCTGGTCGAGTCAGCCAGACGGTTGGTGTACTTCCAGGAGCCATCTTCATTGCGGAGGGCGGCTTCGTGGTTTCCCGGCTCGCTGAGAGGTTGTGCGGCGTCACAGAACCCCGCCAGCGGCGCCAGCATACAGATGAGAACGCGGGTGAGAGCGGGCATGAGACGCCTTTCGGCCTGCGGGCAATGATTGCGGACTGTATCCGGCGCCGGGCCCGGATTCGGCGGGGACTCGCCCGGCGCCCCGAGGAGCGATGATGCGACTGGCTTTGATCATCTGGCTGGCGATGCTGCTCGCCCCCGGGCAGCTTGCGCCGGCCCGGGCGGAGGTCGTCGGCGTTGAGATCGATGCTCGCAGCGTGATCCTCGGCGGGCAGTATTTCGCGGACGCCGGGGCGTACGAGAAGCTCTCGGGCGTGGTGCGTTTCGCCTTCGATCCGCAGAATCCCGCCAACGCTCGGATCGTGGATCTGGACAAGGCGCCGCGCAACGGGCGCGGGCTGGTCGAGGCGAGCGCCAACTTCATGGTGCTCCAGCCAACCGATCCCAGGAAGCGGCGCGGCGTGGCGCTGGTGGAGGTCAGCAACCGCGGGGGAAAGGCGTCGCTGAGCTACTTCAACCGCGGGCGGGGCGCACCCGATCCGGTCGATCCGGCGCACTTCGGCGACGGTCTGCTGATGCGCCAGGGGCTGACGATCATCTGGGTCGGGTGGCAGTGGGATGTGCCCGAGCGCCCCGGGCAACTCCGGCTGGATGTTCCGATTGCGCGCAACGCCGACGGGAGCGCGATCACGGGGCTGGTGCGGGCGGACTGGGTCGTGGAGCGGGCCGTCACGACGCTCGCCCTCGCGCACCGGGACCACATTGCCTACCCGGTCAGTGACCCGATGGATCCGCGCAACACGCTGACGGTGCGCAGCGGCCGCCTCGGGCAGCGCCAGATCGTGCCGCGGGAGGCGTGGCGCTTCGGGCGCGAGCAGGATGGCGCGGTGGTTCAGGACGCCACGCACATCTTCATGGAGGCCGGCTTCGAGCCCGGTCGCATCTACGAGCTGGTGTATGTGGCGCAGGATCCGCGGGTCGTCGGTCTCGGCCTCGCGGCGATTCGCGACATCATTTCGTACGCCAAGCACGATCCGGACTGTCCGTTTCCAGCGCGACTGGGGATCGCCTGGGGCGTGTCGCAGACCGGGCGCTTCCTGCGGCAGTTCCTGTATCAGGGCTTCAACATCGATGAGCAGGCGCGCCGGGCTTACGACGGGATGCTGATTCATACGGCGGGGGCTGGGCGCGGCAGCTTCAACCATCGCTTCGGGCAGCCCTCGCGCGACGCCCACCGCTTCAGCGCCTTCTTCTATCCCACAGACATCTTCCCGTTCACCAGCCGGGCCCAGGCGGACCCGGTGACGGGGCGCACCGACGGGCTCGTGAAGATGGCGCCGGAGTTCTGCCCGAAGACGTTCTACACCAACACCGGCTACGAGTACTGGGGGCGGGCGGCAGCGCTGATCCACACCAGCGTGGATGGAAAGCGCGACATCGCGCCGCTCGAGAACGAGCGCATCTATCACCTCGCCAGCGGGCAGCACTTTGTCGGCCGGCCGGCGCCGCGCCCGATCGAGGAAGGCTCGCCGGCCGCGCTCGGCAACCCGCTGGACTTCCTGGTCACCCTGCGGGCGCTGCTGATGGGGCTGATCAACTGGGTCGAGCGCGACATCCAGCCGCCAAGTTCGGCGTATCCGACGCTCGCAGATGGCACGCTCGTGCCGCTGGGGCAGTTCCAGTTCCCGGCCATCCCGGGCGTCAGGCCCCCCACCGTCGCCCAGCAGGCGTACCGCGCCGACTACGGACCGTTGTTCGACGCCCGGGGGATCGTGTCGGTGCAGCCGCCGCGCCTGGGGCCGGCGTTTGCGGCGCTCGTGCCTGCGGTCGATCAGCTTGGCAACGAGGCGGGTGGAGCGCCATCCATGGAGATCCTGGCGCCGCTGGCGACGCACACGCCGTGGAGCCTGCGCACCGGCCTGCCCGGGCCGCAGAACGAACTGCGCGATTTCATCGGCATGTACATCCCGCTGGCGCTGACGGAGGCAGAGCGTGCGGCATCCGGCGATGAGCGCCCGAGCATCGAGGCGCTGTACCCATCGCGGGAGGCGTACCTGCGCCGCGCGCGCAGCGCTGCGGTGGACCTGCTGGCGCGGGGGCTGCTGCTGCAGGAGGATATGGAGCCGGCGCTGGAGCGGATGGCGCGGGCGTGGGACGCCGCGCACGGGCAGCGGTAGGCAGCGACGCGCCGACTGTTGCTGATGCCGCGCAACAGGCCGGGGCGATTGTGGCGGGGCCGCGGCCCTGTTTGCGGCCAGCGCGGGGGGCGCCCTGCGGCAGTTGGAGTAGGGTGGGGCGCGGCTTTCGGGGTCCCCGGAGCCGGGGCCGACCGCCTCGGCGCGCGTTTTTTCGGACTTTTTGCTTGCATACCCCCCCCTTCCTGTATAATGCCCAGGGTTTAAGGTCGCCAGCGGGGGAATGCCGGCGGGCCCGCTCGCGATTCGTGGTAGCCGGTCGGAGCCTCCCAATGCCGACCACGCTCATCTCAGCCCAGAACGCCTGGCAGCCCTGGTTCAGCGAGGGCAACAACCAGTTCTTCACCTCGGATGAGGACCTCAGCGATCCGGAGGCCTATCTGCACGCCACATCGCCATGGACATCCGATCTGGCGCCGGCAACCGACGACCAGCGGCTGGTCGTCAGCGGCACGGACTTCGCGGCCAACAACCTCGAGCTTTCCTTCATCGGCAAGGTACCCCAGACCGGCGACGCGCCCTACCACGCTATCGGCGCGCTCTGGGGCTTCTCGAAGCTCGTCGAGCCCGATGGTGACTACTTCGCGCGATATCTCGCGCAGTTCGAACTGGTGCTGGGCACGGCCGATCGCGCTTCGGGAAGCTCGATCCTGCCCAGCGGCGCCAAGTTCGTCCGCGCCATCACCCCGACGGTGGACCGCTCGCTGTTCCCCGGCATCCGCATCACCGGGCAGGAGGGCCAGGCCGCGGCGGTGATGACGCTGGATGCCATCGGCTTCTTCGGTTTCATCCTGGAGCTGCGCGCCAAGAAGCCAGCCGGCGCCGACGGGTCGGCGATGAGCGCGGTCGGCGCCCTGCGCCGGGTGGTTTGACAAGGAGGACTGTGATGAAGCGCGCGAATCTGATCGGCGTCGCGGCAGCGCTGTACCTGTGCCCCAGCGCCGGCGCGCAGCCACAGGTGTGCGGGCTGGAGACGTTCGACGCGATTTCCCCGGACTACTGGCTTGGCGTCGAGTCGGCGGTCGGCCGG
>JBICIE010000089.1:0-10255 GCA_043101635.1 Phycisphaerales bacterium JB039
GCGGCGTCAGCCGGCCCGGCGAGGTCGTCTGGTCGCGCATCTTCGTCGAGGATGACGCGCTGCACATGGACATCGGCCGCGCCAGCGCCATCACCCTGCCCGAGGCCGAGACCCGCCGGCGCCTGGAGAGCACCACGCCCCAGTGGCCCATCATGCACGCCGTCCTGCACGGTGTCACCCGCGACCAGATGATGGCCCGACACCGCTCCAACCACATCCAGGTCGTCTACGCCCCGGACCCCGAAACCGCCGACCGCGCCCTTGCCGCCAAGGCCGCCATGGCCAGCGCCATGGGCCTGAACGTCATCCTCTGCGGCACAGACGCCGACGGCGCCCCGCTGACCGACCGCCTTGCCGCGCTCTGAACCGACCCTGTAAGCGTCGTAAAAGCCCGAATCGCGCCATAACAACGCTCATGATCACGCGCCCAACACAATCCCTTCCTCCTCCGTGCCCTCTGTGCCTCTGTGGTGGAGATTACCCATGACCGAAGCCCTCATGCTCGCCGGCGGCTGGGATGGCCACGAGCCGCGCGCAACCTGCGACCTCATCGCGCAGACCCTCGCCGAGTCCGACCTGCGCGCCCACATCAGCGAGTCCCTCGACATCCTCACGACCGATCTCAGCCGCTTCGCCGTCATCGTTCCCTGCTGGACCATGGGCGCCATCACGCCCGAGCAGGAGCAAGGCCTGCTGGGCCACGTGCGCGCCGGCGCCGGCCTCGCCGGCTGGCACGGCGGCATGGGTGACGCGTTCCGCTCAAACTCTGAGTACCAGTTCGCCGTCGGCGGCCAGTTTGTCGCTCACCCAGGCAACTTCATCGACTACCGCGTCAACATCGTCGACGGCGCCCACCCGATCACCGCCGGCCTTGACGACTTCGATGTCCACTCCGAGCAGTACTACATGCACGTCGATCCCTCCAACAACGTGCTGGCGACCACCACTTTCTCCGGCCAGCACGCCCCATGGGTGGAAGGAACCATCATGCCCGTCGTCTGGACCCGGCGCTACGGCGCCGGGCGCGTCGCCTACAGCGCTCTTGGCCACAACGCCCTCGACCTGGCCCGCCAGCCCGCTCGCACCCTCGCGGCCCGCTGCATCCTCTGGGCCGCTGGCATGCTGGAAGGAGGCGTCAGGTGACCGCGCAACACGATCCTCTGCGCGTCGGCATCGTCGGCTGCGGCGCCATCAGCGAGATCTACCTGAAGAACCTGCGTACGCTCCCCGGCGTTACGCCCGTCGCCGTCGCCGACCTGGCCTCCGACCGCGCCAAGGCCAAGGCCGATGCCCACGGCCTGCGAGCCCAGTCCACCGACGGCCTGCTTGCCGCCGATGACATCGACCTGATCCTCAATCTCACGACGCCGGATGCCCACGTCGCCGTCGCCAGCGCCGCCCTCCAGTCCGGCAAGCACGCGTACAACGAGAAGCCACTGGCCGTCGAACTGGAAGCCGGCCGCCGGCTCGTCGAAGCGGCCGAACTCAACGAGGTCCGCCTCGGGTGCGCACCCGACACCGTTCTCGGCGCCGGCATCCAGACCTGCCGGCGCCTGATTGATGAAGGCGCCATCGGCGAAGTCGTCGGCGGAATCGCCTGCATGGCCTGCCGCGGGCACGAAAGCTGGCACCCCGATCCCGCGTTCTACTACAAACGCGGCGGCGGTCCGCTGCTGGACATGGGGCCGTACTACCTCACCGCACTCGTCACGCTGCTCGGCCCGGTGCAGCGTGTCGCCGGTTCTGCGCGCGCAAGCTTCGCGACCCGCACCATCACCAGCGAGCCGCGCCGCGGCGAGACCATCGAGGTCGAAGTCCCCACGCACGTCGCGGCCGTCCTCGACTTCGCCTCCGGCGCCATCGTCACGCTGATCATGAGCTTCGACACCGTCGCCCACCGCCTGCCGATCATCGAGTTGTACGGCGCCGGGGCGACGCTCGCCGTGCCCGACCCCAACACCTTCGGCGGCCCCATCCAGCGCTTCAGCGCCGGCGCGCAGCAGTGGGAGACCATCCCGCTCGACCCCGGCTACAGCGAGAACTCGCGCGGCCTCGGCGTCGCCGAACTCGCCGCGTCCGTCGCCGCCGATCGCCCCCACGCCGCCTCCGGCGACCTCGCCCTGCACGTGCTGGAGATCTGCACGGCCATCAACGAAGCGTCAGAGACGGGCGCCCATGTCGACATCCGCTCCGCCCCCCCGCGCCCTGACCCCCTCGACCCGGCGCTCATCGCCGCGACGACGTGATCAGCGACAAGGCAGGGGCGCGGCCTTCCAGCCCGCGTCGGCCCGAAGCGCCGAAAGTCGGTCGACTCGCGTGGGTGCGCGGCGCTACGGCTCCTCACGATTGACCCGTGACCGTCAATCGGAACTGCGCGCCGAACCCGGCTGCTCGGAGCCCCGGAGGGCCCGGAGGGGCGACCCGATCCTCGCCCCGGGCGCAACGGGCGCAGCGAGCAAGCCCGCGCTCAACTCCCGCTCACAGCCGCCTCCAGCCGATCCAGGTTCGCCCGCATGATCGAGAAATAATCCTCGCCGGTCTCCAGCCGCTGCGCCTCCACCAGCTCTGCCGGGCTGAACAGCACGCTGGTCACACCAAGCTCGCTCGACAGCCGCTCCCGCGTCTCCTGCAGCGGCTCCGACTCCCACAGCATGATGCGCATCTGCGCAGCCGCATCAATGTGGTCGGCGACATCATCCCACGCGTCAGCGCCGATCGGCGACTCCGGATCCAGATCAAAGTTGTGCACATCCCACCCGTACTCACGGGCAAGGTAGTTGTACGCCGGGTGCGAGGCCAGAAGCTGCGCGCCCTCCAGAGCTGCCGTCACTTCGCCGAACCGGGCGTCCAGGTCCTCCAGATCCTGCCGCAGCCCGTCGAACCCGCGCGCAAACTGCTCTGCGTCCTCCGGGAACAGCCGCCCCAGCCCGTCGCGGATCGCCGCTGCCTGCGCGATCGCAATCTCCGGCGCAAGCCACGTGTGTCCGTCGATCCCCTCGTGCGTGTGTTCGCCCCCCGCTCCGTGGCTGTGCGTCGTCGATTCGAACGTGACGTAGCCGCCCGGGATCGTGGCCGCCGAGTCGATCACGCGGCTGGCCGGCAGCGCCGCCATCGGGACCCACTTCTCGAACTCCGCCCCGTTGATGATGAGTGCGTCGGCCTGCTGGTACGCCGCGAGGTCGTCCCGCCCGGGCTTCCAGAAGATCGGGTCGGCGTCCTCCGGCAGCGGACAGACGACCTCGTATTCGTCGCCGGCGATGCGCTCGGCAAAGTACGTCGTCGGATAGAACGTCGTGTAGATCACCGGGGCGCCACCTTCGCCGTCGCCGGCGCCCCGCTCGGCCGGCCCGGCCTGCTCCTGGCACGCCGCCAGCGCCAGGGCGCCGCCAACCGCCAGGGCAATCTGCATCAGATGCGCGCGCATGGCAAACCCTCCTTAAACCAGCAGCAGCAGTCGGTCGCTCGCCGCCGCGGCCAGCACAACCAGCAGTGCTCCCACCAGCAGGCTCATCGTAGCAATGATCGCCAGTTCCGCCCCGTACAGCCCCGCCACAAACCCCGGCCCGGCCCCGATCCGGCGCAGCGTCCACATCTCCCGGGCCCGGATCCGCACGCTGAGCAGCGTAATCAGCCCGATCAGCGTGATCGTGCTGGCGCCCATCACCGCCGCCAGAGCGTCCAGCAGCGAGCGAATCCGCAGGATGTAGGCCATCAGGTCGTCGATCACTTCCTGCGGCACGATCATCTGCATCGCGCCGGCCGTGTTCACCCGCGCCCGCGCCAGCGTGGCGCTCTTCTCGTCCCGCGGGAAGAACAGGATCGCCGTCAGCGGAGCCGCCCCGACATCGCCGTGGATGTGCAGGCTCGCGGCGTTCTCCGGCGTCACCTCGTTATACTCGATCAGCGCCGGGCTGATCACGATCTGGTCGTCGGTGCGTCCCAGCAGCAGCGCCGCATCGACCTCGTCGGCCTCCTGGTGGCCATGGGCCAGCCCTTCCAGCAGCCAGATGGTCTTCAGATCGACGAACGCGGCGTCATCGTCGGGCCCGCCGGTCGGGGCCAGCACGCCACACACCGCCATCTTCAGCGCCGGCGCCTTGGCGATGTCATACAGCTCGCGCTGATCGCTGAACAGGTGGTCGCCGACCTCAAGGTCGAACCGCTCCGCCAGCGCCGCCCCGAGCGCAACTTCGCCCATCATCACCGGCAGCGAGCCGCGCTGCGCCCGCAGCTCGCGCTGCTCGAAGTACTCCACGCTCACCCCGACCAGCGGCTCCCCCCGCGTCGTGAAGCGCGTGCTCATCCCGACGGGCACGCCCAGTCCCGTATCGCGCAGGGCCTCGACCTGGCGCAGCGGCACGGGCTCAAGATCCCCCGCCCGGAAGTACAGCGCGCTGAACGTCAGGTCGAAGCGGTTGCCCACCGCGCCGGCGATCAGCGGGGTCGCCTCGGCCCGGGCCCGCAGGCGCGCTTCGAACCCGGCCGTCACCGCCCGCGTTGCCACCGGCAGCGCCAGCGTCACCGCTAGGCACAGCGCCAGTGCGACCGTCACAACCCGGTTGTGCATCGCGTGCCGCCACGCCAGCCCGATGGCCCCGCCAGCGCTCACGCGACCGCCCCGCGCGTCAGGTCGCGCATGTCGATCACCCGGTCGAACCGGTCCAGCACCGCGTGATTGTGCGTCACCATCAGCAGCGTCGCCCCGCGCGAGGAGACCTGCTCCAGCAGCAGGTCCAGCACGGCCCCGCCGGTGTCCGGATCGAGGTTGCCCGTCGGCTCATCGGCGACAACGAGCATCGGCGACGTGACCAGCGCCCGGCAGATGGCCACCCGCTGCCGTTCCCCCTGCGACAGCCGGCGCGGCCGCCGGCGTACCACCTGCCCGATCCCGCAGGCCCGGGCAAGCTCCTCGGCCCGCGCGCGAGCCCGCTCATCGCGCGGCGCCCCAAGCGCAAACGCCAGCAGGATGTTGTCCAGCCCCGTGAGATACTCCAGCAGTTCGAACTCCTGGAAGACCATCCCGACGTCGCGAAGGCGCACCCGCCGCCGCGCCGCGTCCGCCATGGCGCTGATGGCCTGCCCGCCGAAACGCACGACGCCGGTCTGCGGCGTCTCGATCCCCGTGATCAGGTTCACCAGCGTCGTCTTGCCGGAGCCGCTGGGGCCGATGCACGCAATCCGTTCGCCGGCGCCGATCCCCAGGCTCTGGATCTCGAGCTGAAACGAGCGCGGGCCCGGATAGCTGAAGCGCACGCCCTCGAGTTCGACCAGCGGCGTCGTCACAGCTCTTCTGGATACTGGAAGACACCGCCCGGATCGCCGGGGACCGAGTCCACCCGGAACTGCTCCAGCGGCCGGCTCGCGGTGATGCGCCAGCCGTCGGGGGTCCCAGCCACTGTGTACTCGGCCCGGTACTCGTTGGTGCGCGTGTGCGAGTGGCCCCAGTGATACACCGCTCCCGTCACACGCCAGCGGTGCTCCACAGAGAAGGACGCTTCCGGCTCGCCGGCGACCTCCGTCACGCCCAGTTCGATCAGCTTCGTCTCCACCGGCTCGACGTGCTGCACCCGGCTCACCGCCGCGCCGTCCTCGAGCTGCATCACCAGCCCCTGGTAGATCTGGTTGTACAGCTCATCGAGCAGTCCGCCGCTGACGCTGCGCGCCAGGGCGTCGTAGATGTCGCTCTCCTCGTTGTAGTCGAAGGCCCTGTAGATATTGGCGTGCAGCGGCCGGAACACGGCCATGGCCTGATCATCGGTCAGCGACACGCCCGGCCCCAGCGGGTGCTCCACTTCAACCACACCAACATCCGTCGCGAGCAGCGCCCCGCCGAGGCCGGCAACCACCGCGACGACCGCCGCCAGCCCGCGTCGCCGGCGCGGCGCCGCCACCATCGCGATCCCCGCGCTGAGCAGGCCCCCGGCGCCCAGCGCCAGCGACGCCACCGGAACGCCCAGCCGGCGCGGCGTCGGCGCCGCCGGCACCTCCTCGAACTTGTTCGTCGGCGTGTCCGCCCGCCGCCAGGTGTACTCCGGATTCTCCCGCGTGAACTCCACGATCCAGCTCGCCCCGCGCCCGCTGAACTGCCCCGCGATGATCACCGGCAACTGGTCATCGGGCGTGCTCCGCACCGTGTCCAGCGGGAACTCGCCCCACCGGAAGGTCACCACCTCCGGCGGGCTCTTGGCCGGGTAGTCCACGATCAGGTGCACCTTCAGCAGCGCCCGCATCCCGCTGAGGGGAAACAGCGGCAGCAGGTCGCTCTGCGGCTCGGGGACCTCATACTCCCGCAGCGCCGGTGTCACCTCGACCCCGTCGATCGTCACCCGATTCTCATCCCGGATGAACGCGAACAGCGCCTCGGCCAAGGCCGGCGCCTCCACTTCGTGCAGGGCGTCGGGCGTCTCCCGAGGGGCGTAGACGATCTCGTCGGCAAAGGCCAGATTGAAGGTCACCGAGGCCGTGACCCGGTCATCCGTGATCTGGATCCGCAGATCCACATCCGGCCCGTCCATCGGGTGAAGGGCCCCCAGAGCTGCCGACGACACCAGGACCAGCGCCAAGGCCGCGATACGGGGAAGAAGGGGCATTGCGGGGCGATTCTACACGTTGGCAGCGGGGCCGCGTTCGGATAGGCTGGGCATCGGATAGCATTGGAGTCGCGCCAGGGAGCCGCTGTGGCCAACGGCGCCGGAAAGCCTGGGAGAACCCTGATGATTCGGAATCTGCGGACTGGCTTGATCGCCGCTCTGGCCTTGGGCGGCCTGCTCGCCCTCGGCGCCCCCCTAACCGCCGACGACGACGTGACCGGCGACCTCACCGCCTTCTCCGCGGATGTCCAGATCTACAACGACCACCTGGTCACCCTCGCCAGCCCCTTCATGGAGGGCCGGGTCCCCGGCTCCCGCGGCATGGAGATCGCCCGCGAGTACTGCGAGTACTACCTCCGCCAGGCCGGCCTCGAGGCCCCCTTCGAGGTCGCCGATCGCGTCGGCGAGCGCACCTACCGCCAGGCGTTCCCCCTGGGCGGCTCCACCGAGGTCGGGTCCCACAGCGTCCAGATTGCCGGCGCCGAGTTCACCCCGGGTGAGGACTTCACCGCGACGACCATGGGCGGCAGCGGCGAGGTCACCGGCGAACTCGTCTTCGTTGGCTACTCCATCCAGGATGGGCCCGATGGCTACAGCAGCTTCAACGAGACCGACGATTTCGCCGGTAAGGTCGTCCTCATGCTCCGGTTCGAGCCGGTCGCCGAGGACGGGACCAGCCGCTGGAGCGAGCGGGCCTGGAGCGGCGCCGCCGGCTTCGGCCCCAAGCTCCGGGCCATCCGCGATCGCAATCCGGCCGCCGTCATCATCGTCAATACCCCGGGCACCTTCGACCCCCGCGCCGACGCGCTGATCGACGCGGACACATCCAGCGGCCGTCCCCTCCCGGCCCCCGTCCTGAACATGACCACCGAGGCCGCCGAGCGACTCCTCGAGGCCGCCGGCGCCCCGTCGCTCATGGAACTGCGCAAGGCCGCCGACGCCGGCCGCGCGGTCCGTGATCTCGGCGCCGAGGTGACCGTCGCCGCCGAACTCGTCCGCGAGGACCTGTACGCCCAGAACGTCGGCGGCCTGCTCCCGGGCAAGGGCGACCTCGCCGACGAACTCGTCATCATCGGCGCCCACCTCGACCATCTCGGTCAGGGCTACTTCGGCAGCCGCGGCGGCGCCGAGGCCCGCGGCAAGCTGCACCCCGGCGCCGATGACAACGCCTCCGGCTCCGCCGCCATCCTCATGCTGGCTGATCGCATGGCGGAGGACTACGCCGCCATGGGTGAGGACGCCAATGCCCGCAGCGTGCTGTTCATGCTGTTCGACGCCGAGGAGTCCGGCCTCAACGGCTCGCGCTACTACGTCAACAACCCGATCTGGCCGTGGGAGCAGCACGCCCTCATGATCAACTTCGACATGATCGGGCGCATCACCAACAACCGCCTCAGCGTTTCCGGCGTTACCACCGCCCAGGGCATGGAGGACTGGCTCCAGCCGCTGTTCGACGCCAGCCCGCTGGAGATCGTCAGCCGCGGCCCCTCCGGCGGCGGCAGCGACCATCTGCCCTTCCTCCAGAAGCAGCTTCCCATCCTCTTCGGCATCATCGCCGACTTCCACGCCGACTATCACACGCCCGCCGACACCAGCTACAAGATCAACCGCGTCGGCGCCGTGCAGACGATCGATCTGTTCCACAAGATCCTGCTCACCAGCGCCACCCGCGCCGAGCCGTTCATCTTCAACGATCCCTCCGCCGGCGCCCCGCAGCAGCAGGGCCCGCGCATGGGCTCGATCAGCGTGCGCTTCGGCATCAGCCCCGGCAACTACGAGGACAACGAGCCCGGCATCGCCGTCGCGTCCGTGACCGAGGGCGGCTCGGCCGCCGAGGGCGGCATCAAGGCCGGCGATCGGCTCATGAGTTGGAACGGCGACGAGATCGAGTCGGTCATGTGGTGGATGGGCAAGCTCGCCGACCACAAGCCCGGCGACAAGGTCGAGGTCGGCCTCATCCGCGAGGGCGAGAAGATGACCGTTACCGTCACGCTTCAGGCCCGGCCGCAGCGCGGCGGCGACGCCGGTTGACCGGTGGGTACCCCCCGACTCCGTCGGGGGCGTCTTCCCCGACCATGAACCCCCCGGCGCCGTCGGGGGTTTCTGTGTGCGCTCCCGACCCGGCCGCAATCGCCCTGATCGTCAATCCCGCCTCCGGCCGCGGCCGCGCCGGCGCCATCGCCGCGCGACTCGCCCAACGCCTCGCCGATGCCGGAGGTGCAGTGCGCACCATCGAGGTCGGCCCGCAGCGCCGCGCCGATCTCGAAGCCGAACTCGCAGGCGCAGCCCGCGCCGTCATCGTCGGGGGCGACGGCACGGTGCACCGCGCCCTGCCCGCGCTGCGGGCCACCGGCGCCGCGGTCTACCACGTCCCCACCGGCACCGAGAACCTCTTCGCCCGCGAGTTCGCCATGACCCGCCACGGCGCGCTCGGCCCAGCCGGCGGCGGGCGCATGGTCGATCTCGGCGCCTGCCGCTGGAGTGGCGCTGCCGGCGCTGCCGAACCGGTCGAGACGCTCTTTGCGATCATGGCGTCGCTCGGGTTCGACGCCGCCGTGATCCACCGCCTCGGCGCCCGCCGGCGCGGGCCGATCCGCCGCGCCAGCTACCTCGGCCCCATCCTCGCCGAGGCGCTGCGCCCGTGCTGTCCCGAGCTGAGCGTCGAGTGCGATGGCGAGCCGATCCTGCAGCGCCAGCGCGGTCTGCTCATCATCGCCAACAGCCGCCACTACGCCGCCCGCATGAACCCCGCCCGCGACGCCATCGTCGACGATGGCCTGCTCGACCTGGTCTTCTTCCCCGCCCGCAGCGCCTTCGGCCTGGCGCGCTGGGCCCTGCTCGGGCGCCTCGGCCGGCATATGCGCTGCCGCGCGGTGATCTGCCGGCGGGGGCGCCAGTTCACGGTCACCGCCCACACCCCCGCCCCGCTCCAGATCGATGGCGAGGGCGCCGACTGGCCCGGCAGCGCTGGCCCCGGCGCGCTGGAGGTGCGCGCTGTGCCGGCAGCGCTGCGGGTGGCCGAAAGCGAACAGCGAACAGCGAAAAGCGAACAGAAGGCGGAAGGCGCAAAGCACAAAGCGGCAACGCACTGAGCGCAGCGCATCGTGGCACGGGCTTCCAGCCCGTGGTCGGTGGCCGCTGAGCATGCAGGATCCATGTGGTCCGGCCCCGCTCATCGGGTCGCCGCGGACTGTTGAAGCGCACGGGCTGGAGCCCGTGCCACCTGGCCGCCCCCCGATTCCAGGCGGAACTCAGCGCGCAGGGCGCAGGCGGATCCGCGCCCTTGATCCAACCCGGCGCCCGCAACCGGCGACGCGGGCCCGCCTGCGCACGGCGCACGCGCCGCCAAGCCCCAGCACCCCCAGCGCCCCCGGCGCCGGGATCACCCGGATCTCGTGCAGCGCCTCGTGCCAATCGCGCGGCTGCGGCGTCTCGGGGATACGCGGGTACAGCGCGAACTGCCCTGTCTCGGTCGTCAGCGAGATGGTCCGCGGCGTGAAGTCCGTCACGGTGAAGGTCGCCCGCCAGATTTCGATCGGGTTCGACGGATCTGCGTATATACCTACCGCCGCTAAGTGCAGTTGCCCAGAGATCACTCCGGAGATGACTGAACCGGTCATCACGACGGGTGTGGCTCCCGGCCCGTGCAGTAGCGGCCGCGGCTC
>JBICIE010000090.1:0-9803 GCA_043101635.1 Phycisphaerales bacterium JB039
CCCCCCCCCCACGGATCCTGCGCGCAGAAGGCGTTCGTCTCGGCCTCAGCCGCCGCGGGGCGTCGGCTTCCAGTCGGGCTCGTCGGCGAGATCGGCCCAGCGGCGCATGTCGCGGAACTCCTCCCAGCCGAGCATCTCGGAGTGGCCGTCGAGCGAGGCGCCGATGCCCTTGCCGCTGTGGCGCAGGGAGACGAAGCCGGAGTTGATCCCGGGTTCGGGCGCCTGCGGGTCGTAGGTCTCCTGCCAGCCGAGGGCCCAGGTGGGCGGCTCGAGCCGGAAGAAGCCCTCCGGGCGGCCGAGTTCGGGCAGGGTGCGCTCGCTGGTGGAGCGGGCGCTGGCGAACGCGATCAGTGCGCTGGGGCGCTGGGCCTCGGCGAGGGATCGTGTATAGATGCGTCCGAAGGCGCGCATGCCCGCGGCGTCGCCGAGGTGCTTGACGCTCCCGCCGACGTACATGACGTTCATACCCATCGAGGGGTAGAGGCTGACGACATACTGGAAATCGGTGCGCCGCTCGCGGATCTGGGCCAGCAGGCTGTCATCCTTGTACAGCCCGCGGAAGTCGTAGTTCAGGTAGGGGGCGATGCGCCATGGGTAGCGCTGGGCCTCGATGGCGCCGAGCGGCTCGCCCAACTCGTCGAGGACGGCGTGGCTGCCGCTGACATCCTTGAGGGGCGGGAACCCCGGCAGCAGCCGGTCCCGATGGGCGTCGGCGTAGAGGGTGAAGGCCAGCATCAACTGCTGCGAGCCGGCGAGTTCGCGGGTGGCGACCGCGCAGGCGCGGGCCTTGCCAAGGGCGGGCAGCAGGATCCCGATCAGCAGGGCGATGATCGAAATCACGACCAGCAGCTCGATGAGGGTGAAGGCGTGGGTCTGCCGCTGCGTCATTTGGGCGCCTCCTCGGGGCAGGAAGGGAAGTCGGTTGTCAGACTCGGGAATTATAGGTAAGAACTTTTCCGAAATCCCGGATCTTTTTCTCGTTCAACAGCAAAATCTGCGCCTAAAATACTCCGGAACCTGTCCCGCCACAGGGGTGCAAATCCCGTTCCAGAGAAACACCGTCCGAGCAAAGGAGACCATCAATGACCGCTCGCCTTCCTGCCGCACTGCTGGTCGTGGCCGCCGCCGGCGCCGCCCAGGCCGGGCCGATCGACGTGTCGTATCAGGCGCCGTCGCTGGACCGCTGGATGTACCCGTTCGGCACGACCCCCGGGACCGAGACCATCGCCTCGACGTTCGGCGCCCTCGGCCTGGTCGGTTTCGATGACCGTGACGCACAGTTCATCATCGGCTTTGACACCGAGGCTGAGATCCCGACCGGGCTCGAGTTGGCGAAGTACCGGGTCGTTTCGGCCCGGGTCATCCTGACCGTGGCCCGCGATGCCGAGTTCGTGTACGACCCGACCAGCGACGCCCTGGGAACCTACTTCGATTCGGCCGACCCGGGCTACACCCCGGATGCTGACGATGGCCGGCCGGTGGAGATGTTCGCGGTCGGTTATCGGGGCGGATTCGACCTGACCACCTGGGAGGAGACCACGTTCTTCGGAGACCCGGTCATTCCGCCGGCTGAGGGCGGGCGCAACGCCTTCGCCGCGGAGTATGACGACGCCGGCGGGTTCAAGGATCTTTCAAGCAACGTCCTCGAGCGCTTCGAGGTGTTCCCCTTCGCCGTCGGCCAGACCGACACCGTGGCCCCAGGCGATCCTGTGCTGCTGGAGACCGAACTGGCATTCGAGATCGATCCGTGCGCTCCTGGCGCCCGCCGGTACTTCGCCGAGGCGCTGCAGTACGGCAGGCTGAACCTGGCCATCTCGTCGCTGCACCGGATCGACGTCGGCGCGACGAACTCGCCGGCGTTCCACACCAGGGAGAGTGTCTTCGGCGGTGACCCGTTCTTCCAGGCCGCCAAGCTCGAGATGACCGTGCTGCTCGACGATGATGCGGATCTGAACGGTGACGGGTCGAAGGACTTCTTCGACTTCCTGCTGTTCCAGAACCTGTTCGCCGCGGGCGATCCGCTGGCGGACTTCACGGGCGACTGCGCCCTGGACTTCTTCGACTTCCTGGCGTTCCAGAACGCGTTTGCCAAGTAGGGCAGCGCGAACTGCCACGATCCCCCCACGCGCGCCGTCAGGGTCCAATGTCCTGGCGGCGCTTCGCTTGTCGGCGGGCGTCGTCGGGCGGGGGTTGACTTCCTGCGGCGGCGCCGGGATAGTTGAGACTCTGTCTCAACTCGCGGCGGATGGGATCGCCCTCCGTCCGAAAGGAGGGTCCAGTGACGACTGCAGCGCCGCCTCCCGCCGGTTCGGCGACCATGGCCCGCCTCAAGGCCGAGACCGCCGATCTGCACCAGGCTGCCGAAACCAGCCAGTTCCAGCGGGCCCTGGTGAAAGGTGAGCTGGCCCCGGCCGCGTACGCGGCGTGGCTCGGCCAGATGCTGCTGATCCACGATGCCCTGGAAGGCGCCTTGCGCGAGGCGAGGGCCGCCTCGCCGGCGCTCGCGCAGGTCGACAGGCGCGAGTACGACCGCGCCGATGACCTGCGGAGCGACCTGGTCGATCTGGCCGCCGACCCCGACAACGTCGAGCCGCTGGGCGCCACCTCGCGCCTGTGCGACGCCATCGGGAGCAGCGACGCCCTTGGCCTGCTGGGCATGCGCTACGTCCTGGAGGGCTCCAACAACGGCAACCGCTTCATCGCCGCGGCGATCCGCCGGGCCATGCCGGACGCCCCGACGCGCTATCTGGATCCGTACGGGGAATCCCAGCGCAGTCGCTGGGCTGCGTTCAGGGAGGACATGGAGCGCAACGGGTTCGGGCCCGATGAGCAGGACCAGTTGGTGGCGGCGGCCCGGCTCATGTTCAAGGGCGTCGGCGAACTGTCGCGCGAACTCGCCGGCCGGACGCTCGGCGGCGCCTGAGCACGGGCCACGCCCGGTCTGGCGCCGGCTGCTTTGCCATCGCCGAAGGGCCCCGCAGCCGCCGGGTCAGGGGCCGGTGGGACTGAAGTTGGCGCCGGCGCGACCCGATGCCACATCCGGGAACTGCGCGGGGGGCGTCGTCCGGGAATGTCCGCACACACCGACCAGTACGAGCGGCAGCTTGATGGGGCCGAGGCCCTGCGGGAGGCGTGCGGGCGCAACGCCCCGATCGAGGTGTTCCGCGCCGACGCGGAAGCGATCGATCCGCCGGCCCGCGGGCGCCTGCTGCAGCTTCGCGACGACGGGATCGTGATCGAGAAGGTGCAGGTGATCGGACGTGACATCCGGTTCTACGCCGGCGTGCCGATCGACGCCTACTTCAGCTATCACGGGACGATCTTCCACTTCCGCACGAAGGTGATCGCGGCGGCGGGACCCGTGCAGTTGAACCGCAGGACCATCGTTCCGGGGATGACCCTGGCGCGTCCGGCCCGGGTCGAGCCGGGCCAGCGGCGCAGCGTGTACCGGGTGTCGCTGGCGGGGCAGCCGACGCAGATCGAGGCGTCGATCTGGCGGCTGGACGCCCCGGCCGAGAACACCGATCCCGCCCACGATCCGGCGCTGGAGTCGCCCCCGAACCGGACGCCGGACTACATCGGAACGGTGGTCGACGCGTCGGACACGGGCCTGGGTCTGATCGTCGAGGGGTGTCCCGCCAGCCGTTTCCGGGTGTATCAGCGCGTGTTCGTGCAGTTCCACGCGCCGGGGGACAGCGAACCGATCGGGTTCGGCTGCGAGATTCGTCACGCGCGCGAGCTGCGCGAGGACACGACGCGGCTGGGCGTGCTGTTCCTGCTGCCGCCGTCGCGCAGCCTGGGCGACGCCCGGGTGCGCCGCCTGGTGGCGTATTTGGCCGGCGTGCAACGGGCCCAGCGACGGGCTTGAGCGAGCCGTCAGGGCAGAATCAACTCGACATCATCCAGGCCGATGCGTCCCTGGGCCGCCCCGCTGTCCGGGCCGAACTCGAGGCGGATGGCCTCGATCGCACTGAGGTCCAACTGCGAGCCATCGCGCAGGAAATCGCCCAGGGCGACGCGGATGGTCTCCATCTCGTTCTGCCAGCCGGCGCCTGTCCCGTAGCCGGTGCGCTGGTAAGGCTCCTCGACGCCGCCGCC
Organism: Phycisphaerales bacterium JB039; assembly: GCA_043101635.1. Taxonomy (GTDB): domain Bacteria; phylum Planctomycetota; class Phycisphaerae; order Phycisphaerales; family UBA1924; genus CAYMJK01. The sequence continues at coordinate 4,099 of JBICIE010000090.1, forward strand.
GTAGACACCGATGTTGATCGACCGGGCCCGGCCGGTGGTGTCGCGCAGCGCGATGGAGAACGTCAGGTCGCGCTTCTCGGCGTCGGTGAGCGGGTGGCGGGTCATCTGGCAGGCCCGCAGCGACAGGAACGCGAAGCCTGAAAGATCCTGCTGTCCGGGCAGAAGCTGGAACTCGTAGTAGGCGGCGCCATCCCACTCGAACACAACGCCGGCCGTGCTGTCGGATGGTCCGGCGCGCGTCATGCCGTTCATGGGGTCGGTCGGCAGCCACGTGAAATCCGTGTTGCTGTCATCGAGGACCCCCTCGATCGCGGAGGCGACATCGAAGGCGACCGCGGCGCCGGAGCTTGCCTCGGCCAGCGCCGGGGCGCTCTGATAGTCGTCGATGACGATGCGCCGGGCGGGCTCGGGGGTGTGCTCGTTGACGACGGTCACGGTCTGGACGACGGCGGGCGGGGCAAAGGTCTCGTATTGGCGCCAGATGTGCTCATCGGTGGCGAGGTTGTCGCGCAGGTAGCGCTCGGCGAGGGCGAGCCAGACGCCCTTTGCCACCTTCTGCGCCTCGGAGCGGCCGATGGCGGTGCCGGCGGGGCCGGTGAAGTCGTCGAAGCCGCAGCAGTTGAAGTCGTTGTGATCGGCGCCGTGGACATAGCTGGACTGGCGCCGGCTGGTGGCCCGCTCCAGAAGCTGGAAGGACTGGCGGTCATCGCGGTGCGGGCAGCCGCAGACGTCGCCGTCGGCGGCGCCGAAGAGCAGGTGGTAATTCTCATCGTGCGGCTGGCTCGTGAAGCCGAGCCAGACGGTGGGCGCGATGCTGCTGGTGATGTCCAGATCATCGAGCGTGTAGTGCAGCGGGGTGTAGGTCTCATCGACGATCTTGTCGATGGCGCGGACGACGCCCTCGCCACCGCGGCTGTGGCCGATCCACATGATGCGGCTGGTGTCGATGCGGCCATCGAGCGCGCCGCCGGCGATGGTGGCGAGATCGCCGAGAAAAGCGTCGGTGTGGCGCAGGATCGTCTCCGAGGCGGCCTCGATACCGGGCACGGTGTCGTTCTGATGGCTCATGGCCACATAGCCGTGTGAGGCGAAATGGTTCAGGGCGTAGTCGTACCAGCGGTAATCGTGGCCATTGCCATGGGCGATGACGATCAGCGGCATGGCCGTGAGGGCGGGATCGTCCGGAAAGACCAGCTTCTGGCGGTTGCGCGTCGACGGGATGCCGGGGAAGGACACCGCATAGTCCACCGCGGTCGAGACCGGGAAGGCGCCGGGCTGGGTGAGATCACGGACGATCCAGAAGCCGACATCGTCGCCGGCGCCGTCGATGAGATCGGGCTCAGACAGCGCGCCATCGCGATCGACATCGATGACAAGGTCGTAGCCGCTGGCGACGAAGCGATCGGCGGTCGCGGGGCCGATCAGCGTCAGGCCGGAGAGAGCGATGCGGTTGAGCGCGACGCTGGCGCCGCCGGGAAAGTTCGCCGGCTGGGCGGCGCCGCGGGCATCGGTCAGTTCCGGATCCGTGGCCCATTCGGCCGCGCTGCGCGCGGCGACGATGTAGAGATCGACATCGCGCCCCACGACGTCGGGATGCGCCACCGGATCGACGGAGGCGTGGATCGGCCTTCCCTGGTGGTACGACTCGGCAAAGTCGGCGTGCGGATAGCCCGGGAGCGGGCTGGAAGCAATGTCGACGCCGGGGCGCGGACAGCCGGCTGCGAAGGCGTTCTGGAACGCGAGGAAGTCAAAGAAGTCCAGCGAGCCGCTGTCGTCGAAGTCGGCCCGCAGATCACCGGCGGCGAAGAGGTTCTGGAACTCGAGGAAGTCGAAGAAGTCCAGCCGCCCGTCGCCGGTCAGGTCGGGTCGGCAGTCCGCATGCGCCAGCGGGGCCGCGGCAAGGATTGCGACAAGCGCAGCGCGCGTGTTTCGGCTCATGTCTTCCTCCCGGGCCAGCAGCCCACACCCAAGATAGCGGATCGGCCGAACCCGTGCGAGCGGATCCAGCCGGTTTGCCCGGCGCGGGCATTACCGGGCCCCGATGATCGCGACGGCGACGTGGTTGAGGTTGGTCCCCGCCGGTCCGCCAGGGATGGTGGCGCCGAGGCGGCCGAGCAGGCCCCCGCTGTCGTGGCCGGCCAGGGCCGCGGCCGGATCGAGGCCGCCCAGGCGGGCCCGGCGGCAGGTGGTCCCGTCGATGATGGCCCCGGCGGCGTCGGTCGGGCCGTCGACGCCATCGGTCGAGTAGGCCACCACGTGGATATCCGGTCGGCCATCCAGGCCGATCGCCGCGGCCAGGGCAAGTTCTTGCGACGGGCCGCCAGCGGCGCCGGGCGGGGCCCCGGAGGCGTCGACCGTCCACTCCCCGGCAAGGACGATCGCCGCAGGCGCCGGCGCCGCCAGCGCCTGTTGGGCCAGGCGGCGCCCGATCTCGGAGGCCGGCCCTTCCAGCCCAGTCGTCAGGCGGGGGTCGTAGCCCGCCTCGGCGCAGGCGGTCGCGACCGCGCGGGCGGGGCGCTGGTGGTTGGCGATGATGGTCCAGCGCAGGTTCGCCGGATCGGCGAGCAGGGGGTCGTCGGCTTTGAGCGTCTCGGGGATCTCGCCGCGCCGGCCGGCTTCCAGGTGCGCGGCAACCGGTGGGCTGACATGACGGCAGCCGAAGCGGTCGAGGACGGCGAGGGCGTCGGCATAGGTCGATGTGTCCGGCGAGAGCGGGCCGGAGGAGATGACATCCGGCGGATCGCCGACCACATCGCTCATGATCAGGCAGATGACGCCCGCGCCGCGCTCCAGGATGCGCCGGGCCAGGCCGCCGCCCTTGAGCTGCTCGCAGTGCTTGCGGACGGCGTTGAGCTGGCGGATCGTGGCGCCGGCGCGCATGAGGGCGCTGCTGACGGAGGCGATGTCCTCGAGCGAGACGCCCCGGACCGGCAGCGCCAGGTGCGCCGAGCCCCCGCCGGAGATCAGGCACAGCAGCGTTGCGCCGGGCTCCAGTTGCTCGACGAAGCGCGCGACGCGCCGGGCAGCCTCGACATTGCGCGAAGTCGGCCGCGGATGATCGACGGCGTGCGCCTCGAAGCGGCCGGGCAGGTCGCTGGGTCCGATGAACTCCTGCGGCCCGAGGATCAGACCGGCGGACAACTGCGGGCCAAGCGCGGCCTCGGCGGCTCGCGCCATCTGCACCGACGCCTTGCCGAAGGCCAGGACCGCCCCCGGGGGTCGCGCGGCAAGCCAGTCGGCGCCGGGGACGCTGTGCAGCGCCGCGCGCGTGATGCGATCGGCGTCGGCGGCCTGTCGAATGACGGCCAGCAGCCCGTCCAGCAGCGCCCGGGATGGGCCAGGGGGAGTCACGGCGCCGCCGGGACCCGTTTGACAGAACGGCTCGCGAGCCGGTACTGTGGTCCAACCACAGAAGGGGAAGCCACGATGTCCGATGTCCCGCCCACGGATTCCGCCGGTCTCGGGGTCAAGCCGCACCGCGGTCCGATCATCCTCACGCTCGGGATCATCAGTCTGGTCTTCTCGACAGCCTGCGGGTTCATCCTGGGGATCATTGCCTGGGTGATGGGCAACGCAGATCTGCGCGAGATGGGTGCGGGTCGGATGGACCCGACCGGCCGGGGCCTGACGCAGGCGGGCAAGATCTGCGGGATGATCAGTGTGATCCTCGGGCTCATCGGGCTGGCCATCGGCCTGCTGTGGATCATTCTGTTCGTCGCCCTCGGCGTCGGCGCCGCGGCGGCCGGGGCCGGCGGCGCTCCCTGATCAAAGCAGCAGCAGACACAGCGCCATCCACGCGCCGGCGGCGAGCATGACGACGGCGGTATATCCCACGATATCGCGGGCCTTGGCGCCAGTGATCGCCAGCAGCGGCAGGGCCCAGAATGGCTGAAGCATGTTTGTGAGCTGATCGCCGTAGGCGACGGCCATCACCATCTTGCCCGGCGCCACACCCACGACGTGGCCGGCCTCCAGGGCGATCGGGCCCTGGATCCCCCACTGCCCGCCGCCGGAGGGGACGAAGATGTTGACGACCGCCGCCGAAAGGAACGTGAGCAAGGGCACGCCGGTCTGGCCGCCAGCGGCAAGCGCTTCGGCGAACCGCTGGATCAGGCCGCTGGCGCTGAGCATGGCCATGATGCCCGCGTACAGCGGGAACTGAATGATGATGCCGGCGCAGCCGCGGGCGCCTTCCTCAACCGCGCCCGCGTACGACGCCAGCGACCCGTGAAACAGCAGGCCAAGGGCGAGCATCGCCACATTCACCTCGTTGAGGCCGACGCTGGTGAATCCGTCGACCTGCCCGTAGCGTGCAAACGCGGCCAGCAGTCCGATCGCCAGCAGCCACGCCAATGGCGGCGTGCGATCGAGCAGTTCGGGAACGGTCACCGGCGGCGGCGGCGCGGCCCGCTCGTCACCGGCGCAGTCGAACTCGGCGATCTCGCGGACCGGATCGCCAGCCCTCGGGGCCAGCAGCCACAGCGCCAGCGGAACCAGCAGCAGCAGTCCGGCGCACACGACGATGTTGAGTGGGCTCAGGAGCGTCTGGTCCAGGCTGATGCCGGCGTCGCCCAGCGCCAGCATCGCCTCATCGGGCAGGACCTTGGAGGCGCCATCCGGCGTCGTCACGCTGAGGGGCGCCGAGCCGCTGAGCCCGCCGTGCCAGACGAGCATCCCCATGTAGCCGGCGGCCACCAGCAGCGGATAGTGGGCCCGTACCCCGCGCCGATGCAGGGCCCGGCCGACCTCGCGGGCCAGCAGCGCGCCGGCGATGAGTCCCAGCCCCCAGTTGACCAGGCCGAGCACGGCGGCAACCAGCCCGACCATCGCGGCGCCGGCAGCGCCGGACCGCGGCAGGCTCGACAGCGAGTCGATCAGCCGCTTCATCGGTCGGCTGGCGGCGAGGGCGTGGCCGGTGACCAGGATCAGGCACATCTGCATGCTGAAGGCGAGGAAGCGCCACAGGCCATCACCGGCCCGCCAGGCGTCCAGCAGGTAGGCGCCGGCGCCGATCCCCTCGGGCTGGTTGGGGAAGTCACCGAGGCTGAAGGCGAGGGCGCCGGCGACGATGGTGAGGATGACGGCGAGGGCGAAGGGGTCGGGGGCGGTCTTGCGGAAGAACTCACTGAGGGCCAGGCCGAGGCGGGAGATCATGCAGGCAGGGTAAGCGCCGTTACACAGAACGCGGTGGGCGCAGGACGAGCCCTGCCGACAAGATCAGCACGGCGGCGCCGAACTTCTGGCGCAATTGGCGACAAAGCCGAGCAGGATTGCACGCCCGGCGAGGACCGCTGCGATCCATCGTTCCCAGGGAATCGCGCCGGAGCTTGCCACGAACATCTATGCGTGAGAACCCAGCCCCTGCTCCAGCCGGCGCACGGCTTCTTCCAGCGTCGAGCGCTGCTTGCAGAAGCTGAAGCGGACCAGGTCGCGCCCATGGGCCGGATCTGCGTAGAACGCGCTGGGCGGGATGGCGGCCACCTTGACCTCGGTGGTCAGGAAGCGGCAGAAGTCGACATCACTGCCGCGACCCAGCGCGGAGTGATCCGCCATGATGAAGTAGGTCCCGGCGGGCCGGAAGACGCGCAGGCCGCAGCGGGTCAGGGCGTCGCACAGAAACTCACGCATCTCGTCGTAATGGGCGAGCAGTTCGGTGATGTAGGCCTCGCCGGCAGTCAAGGCGGCTGCCGCGGCGTGCTGGGCAG
>JBICIE010000091.1:0-3512 GCA_043101635.1 Phycisphaerales bacterium JB039
CGAAGCGCTGCTCCTGAGCCCGAAGGGCTCGCCGTTCATAGCCGGGGGTAAGCGAGCGCAGCGAGCGCCACCCCCGGAACACATCGCCCCGCACCGCACGACCCCGAACGGGATCGCCGTCGCGCACTACCGCCCAAGCTCCCAGAACGCCTCCGCAAGCTCCGTCAACTCCGCCTCCTCCCACTCATCGAAATCGTTGATCAGCGCCCGCAACTCCCGCGGCACGGCCTCCACCCCCAGCCGCGCCCCGGAGATCGCGCCGGTCATCGCCGCGGTCGTGTCGGTGTCGCCGCCCGGCTCGATGGCGAGGATCACCGCCGCGAGGTAATCCTCCGGCTCGCGCAGGAACGCGTACAGGCTCCACAGCACGCTCGGCACGACGAACGGCGAGATGCCCTCCCAGTGGTACGGCTGCGCCGCCTCATCCTCCGGGCGCCGCCCGGCCCTTGCGATCTGGCGCCCAGCTTCGTCCGTGGTCGCGTCGAGCATCCCCGGAAGTGCTCGGATGTCTGCCGCAAGCGGCTCGTCGAACCGCGCAGCCAGGTCCGCCACCTCCGCGCAGAACGCCGCGGTATCCAGCGCCCCGCCCCGGGCCGCCGCGCTGACGGCCCCCGCGATTGCCGCCGCCCCCGCCGAGCAGCGCGGATCCAGGTGCGTGCACACGCCCTGCTCGTGCGCCACCCTCGCCATGGCGTCGGCATCACCGGCGTGCAGCAGGCCGACCGGCGCTGCCCGCATCGCCGTGCCGTTGCCGGCCGCCGGCGCCGGCTCGCCCGCCTGGTCCCACGCCACGCCCCACAGCAGCCGCTCGGCGGCCCGCTTCGTCGCCGCGCCGGCCCCGTACACACGCCGCTGATCGAACAGGTCGGCGATGCGCCGGGCGTAGTCGGCCGGGTCGAACCCGCCCCGCTCGACGCAACTGATCATCAGTTCGCGGGCAAGCTGCGAGTCATCGGTGTACTGCCCGATGAACGACTCGGCGATCTCCTCGACCGACGACGCCCGCAGATGCTCGACCCACTGCGCGGCAGCCGCGACCCCGCGCCCCTCCGCCGGCACACCAAGGGCGTCGGCCACGCACTTACCGAGCAGACAACCCACGACCTGATCGCGCTGGACCATCAGCCAAGATCTCGCATCGCCCGCTCGATCCGCGCAACCGCCCCCGCGCGCCCGACCAGCGCCACCGTCTGCCCCAGCCCCGGGCTCGCGCTTGACCCCGTCATCGCCACCCGCAGCGGCTGGGCCGCCTTACCCATGCCAAGACTCTTGCCCTCGCACCAGGTCTTGATCTGCGCCTCGATCGCCTCCGGCTCGAAGGGATCGACCTGCGCGATCACCTCGCGCAGTTCGCCAAGCAGGCTCAGCCCGCTCGGCTCGCCCTTGCGCAGGAACTTGTCCACCGCCTTCTCGTCGAACTCGATCGCGTCATCGGCCTTCAGCACGAAGCCGCCCGGCCCGTCCGCCGACGCGGCGTCCGCCAGCGTCCGGCAGCGCGGCCGGATCGCTTCGATGTACATCGCCAGGCGCGGCGGGTCGAACCGCTCCAGCAGGTCCGGGGCGTACCGCGCCAGCCACGGGCGCAGCGCCTCAAGAAACTGGTCATCGGTCATCCGGTTCTGAATCTCGTCGGCGTTGAACGCCAGCAGCTTCTCGCGGTCGAACTTCGAAGCCGACTTGCCGATGCGCTCGACACCGAACTTCTCCACCAGATAGTCCATGTCGAAGCGCTCGATGTTGCGCCCCTCCGCGTCCTTCTCCCCCGGATTCCAGCCCAGCAGCGCCAGGTAATTGAGAATCACCGAAGGCACATACCCGCTGCGCCGAAAGTCCTCGACATCGATCTCCGGAAGCTCAACCCCCAGCGCCCCCGCCAGCGCCCGCGTCACATCCGCCGGCAACTGCCGCGACTTGTCCTTCTCCCACGCTTCGAACTCGCCGGCGCTCAGCGCGCCGCCTCCTGTCCCCTCAGCGACAATGCCCTCGACGCGATCCACAACCCCCTTCGTCGCTTCGTCGCTCCGCCCTTTCGTCGCTTCCCTCCACGCCCCCCGCACCGCCTTGTCCTTGTCCCGCTTGCTCATCTTCGACCCGTCCGGATTGAAGATCAGCGGCAGGTGGGCGTACTGCGGCGTGCGGAACCCCAGGGCCCGCTGCAGCGCCACGTGCCGCGGCGTGTTGATCAGATGCTCCTGCCCGCGCAGGATGTGCGTCACCCCCATCAGCTCATCATCGACGACCACTGCGAAGTGGTACGTCGGGAATCCGTCCGCCTTGCGGATGACGAAGTCATCCTGCTCCTCAGCGCCGATCGTCACATCGCCGAGCACCTGATCCGCCACCGTGATCGCCTCGCCAGGCGAGCGGAACCGGATCACGCACGCCTCCCCCGCCGCGACCCGCGCCAGCGCCGCCTTCCGGTCATACCCGTCCAGCCGCCGGTACTTGAACGTCTCCTTGCGCACCTGGGCCGCCTCGCGCAGCTCCGCAAGCTCCTCGCCCGTCTCGAACGCCGGGTATGCCAGGTCCTTCTCGATCAGTTCGTCGATGTACCGCTGATACAGCGCCACCCGCTGCGCCTGGAAGAACGGCCCCACCCCGCGCGGGTCCCCGCCGACGGGCCTGCCCCCACTGACGAACTCCGGCCCCTCATCCCACGCCAGTCCCAGCCACGCCAGATCTTCCAGAATCCCCCGCGTCGCCGCCTCCGAAGATCGCGCCTGATCCGTGTCCTCGATGCGCAGCAGGAACCGTCCGCCATCGCCCGCCTGCCGCGCCATGGCCCAGCAGAACAGGGCCGTGCGCACACCCCCGATGTGCAGGTGACCGGTGGGAGAGGGAGCAAACCGCGTAATAACAGCAGCCATGGCCGACGGTAGTCCGCCGCCGCGCCCGCCGGCCGATCAGGCGCCGCTCAGATGCAGCCGAGGGCGAACGCGTTCTGGAACGCCAGGAAGTCGAACAGATCCAGCGCGCCATCGCCGCTGAAGTCCGCCCGCATATCCCCGGCCCCGAACAGGTTCTGGAACAGCAGGAAGTCGAAGATGTCCAGCGTCCCGCTGGCATCGAGATCCACGGCGCACCCGCCGCCGACGGCGCCGGCGTCCACCACGCCCCACCCGCTGCGCTCGTCGAGGCCCGCCGCGCCGATGTCCCGGGCCGTCGCCTGCAGCCGCAGGCGCACTTCGTCGTTGATTCGGCCATTGCCGTTGGCGTCGACGACACCGGCGCCGATGATCAGCGCCGCCACGCCCGTCACGTGCGGCGCCGCCATGGATGTCCCGTTGAGGTCGTTGTACCCGCTGGATCCGAACGTCGAGTACACCCCCACGCCCGGAGCGCACAGTTCCAGTTGCGGGCCGTACGACGAGAAGCTCGCCACCCGGTCCGCGGCGTCGGTCGCCCCCACCGCGATGACCGAGTCGTACTTCGCCGGCGCCGAGATCCCGCGCAGCCCGCTGTTGCCCGATGCCGCCACGTTGACGATCCCCGCCTCCCACGCCGCGTCGTAC
>JBICIE010000092.1:0-3103 GCA_043101635.1 Phycisphaerales bacterium JB039
TCCGGCCCTGGACCGCCTTCACGATCGTCATCGGCTTGCCCAAGGGCGCGCGCCTCCCGGGCGAGCTGGTCGGACTCGATGATCAGGTCGTCGTACTCGGCCAGGGCGTCGTCGTAGTCGTCGAAGAGCCCCCAGGCGGTGTCCAGTTCCTCCTCGAAGCGCTCGACATCCCAGTCGGCGAGATCGCGCTCGGCGAAGTGGAGTATGTCGAGCGCTGAGGCCGGATCACTGGCCTCGAGGGCCTTCTCGATGCCGCTGAGGTAGAAATCGACCTGCTCGACCCGGACCTCCCGCGAGGCGCTGGCGCCGAGGCCGGGCAGGCCGCTGCCGGCGACGCGCTGGGTGACCTCGTTCATGTTGCCGCTGAAGACCCCCACCGGCAGGATGACCAGCAGCGCCGTGATGAAGTAGATGGCGATGACCCCGAGGGCGACGATGGCGAGCCGGTTGCGCCGGAACTTGCGCACGCTCGGCCAGTCGAAGAAACCCTTCGGACGGGCCGCGCCCGCTCGCGCGGCGAGCAGATCGGTCGGCTGCTCGGGCTGCTGGGGCCTCGCTGGCTGGGACTGCTCGCTCATGACAGGCGCACCCGGGGGTCGACGAGGGCGTACAGGACATCAGTGAGGATGTTGGTGGCGATGAAGATCGCCGCCAGCAGCGCGACGATCGCCTGCGTCACCGGGAAGTCCTTGTTGATGATGTGCGTGTACAGCGTCCGCCCCATGCCGGGGATGCCGAAATAGACCTCCAGCAGCAGCGAGCCGACCACGACGAACGGCAGCGTGATCATGATGCGCGTGATGATCGGGATCAGGGCGTTGCGCAGCAGGTGCTTGAGCATGATCTGCCGCTGGCTGCAGCCCTTGGCCCGGGCGGTGCGGATGTAGTCGGCGCCGGTCTGCTCCACGATGACCGAGCGGTAGAAGCGGGTGTCGTAGCCCATGGTCACGACGACGCTGATGAGCACCGGCAGCAGGCAGTAGTGGGCCCAGTTGACCGGCAGGTTGGCCGCGCCGTAGCCCTCGTAGCCCTGCACGGCGAACAGTTCGATTCCAAGTTCCTGACTGAGCCAGTAGGCGCCGAAGTACTGGCCCAGGATGATGAAGACCAGGAAGCTGACGCTCATGCCGAGCACCGCCAGCAGCACGAGCGTGCGGTCGACCAGCCGCCCGCGGTGGGCGGCGCTGATCAGGCCGATGCCGATGGAGAGCGTCGCCGACAACGCCAGCGCCGGCAGCGTGATGGCGAGGCTGGGCACGATGGATGGGCCGATGACCTGGCCGACCGTCAGGCTCTCGGCGTACCAGGAGCGGTCGGAGAAGTCGAAGGTGACGATGTCGAGCAGGAACTCGCCGTACTGAACCAGGAACGGCCTATCCGTGCCGAGTTCGATCCGCTTCTGCTCGATCTCGTCGACCGTCGCGTTCTTGGAGAGCTGGGCGTAGACGGGGTCGTTGATGCGCAGCAGCGCCATGAGGATCAGGATGATCCCCAGGAAGATCGGGATGTTGTACAGCGTGCGCCGGAGTACGTAGGTCCACATGGATCAGCAGGCCCCGCGGCTCACCGGCGTGACTCGTCGATGTCGAGATACTTGAACCAGGCGTGGAACGTGTTCGTCGGCCTGGCGTTCTTGAGCCACGGCTGGATCAGGTAGTAGCGCGTGCGTGCCAGGGAGCCGATGATGACGCAGTCGGCGATGACCATGTCGCGCATCTGCTCGTACAGCGCCGTGCGCTCGGGACCGGGCTCCATGACGATGGCCCGCTTGTACATCTCGTCGAACTCGGGCCGGCTGTAGTTCCAGTGGTTGGAGCCCGGGCTGGCGTTGGGGCTGTAGAACAGCGCCAGGTTGTTCTCCGCGTCCGGGTAATCGCTGAGCCAGGCGAAGCCGAACATCGGCGCCTGCCGCTTGTTGACCAGTTCGCTGAGCTGCGAGAAGTCGACGAGCTGGGCGTCGAGTTCGACATCGATGCGGGCAAGCTGGCGGCGGAGCATGTCCGTCTGCTGCTGGTTGCTGCCACCTTCGCTGGTGTAGAACTTCAGCGGCGGCAGGCCTTCGCCGCCCGGGTAGCCGGCCCGGGCGAGTTCCGCCCTGGCCCGCTCGATGTCCGGCCCGCGCGGCGCGCCGGGCGCCCGCCCCTCGGCGGGATGCCCATCCATGCGCGGCGGAATCGGCCCGTCATAGTGCACACAGAGACCCTCGTAGAACGTCTCGTTGAACTCATCGAGATCGATGGCGAGGGTGATGGCCCGGCGCAGCGCGATCTTCTCCTCGCTGTAGCCGCCGAGCAGCGGGTCATCCATGTTGAACGCCCGGAAGATCATGTCGAGCTGCGGCTCGGCCCGGTAGGTCACGCCCTTCTGGCGCAGCTCCCGGTCCATCCGCTTGGACCGCCGGCTGAACGCCTCGGTGAAGAACGGGAAGGGCAACTCGATGTAGCCCAGCTTCCCCTGCTGGAACTCCAGCCACACCGGCTGGTCCGGCACGTACATCGTAAACTCGAGACGATCGACCATGGGAAGGCGCTGCCCGGCCGCCTCGTGCAGCCCCGCCTCCCGATCCTCGGCGCTCCACTTGCTCTCTTCGGGGTAGTAGCACTCGTGGTAGTTGGGGTTGCGCTTGAAGTGGATGTGCTGCTTCGGCGCCCAGGAATCGAGGATGAACGGGCCGGTGCCCACCGGGTTGCGGGAGAAGTTCTCGCCGTAATACTCGACCGCCTCCCGAGGCAGCACCGACGTCTGGAACATCGCCAGCACCCACAGGAACCTGTGCACCGGCCGGTTCAGGACGATCTCGAACTCCTTGTCGCTCCGCTTCACCAGGCCCTCGACCGGCGCGGCGTAGTCGAACGTCTCGCCCGGCGGCTGCGGCTCCAGACCGACGATCTGGTCATCCAGCAGCCACCAGTTCTTCAGGCCGTTGTCGCGATCGGCGATCCGCTTCAGGGAGTAGAACACGTCGTCGGCGACCACCTCGCGCCCCTTGCCCCCGGGGAAGCACGGGTTGTCGTGGAAGCGCACCCCGTCCTTGAGCCGGAATCGGTACCGGCTGCCGCCATCGAGCCGCTCGGGCAGGTCGGCCAGCAGCAGCGGCTCGAAG
>JBICIE010000093.1:0-6440 GCA_043101635.1 Phycisphaerales bacterium JB039
GACGCTCTTCCGATCTACCACGATGTCAACGAGCGCTTCGCCGAGGCCGCCGCCAGCGCGGCCGGCCCCAGCAGCGCCATCTGGGTCCACGACTATCACCTGCAGCTCGCCCCGGCCATGCTGCGGGCCCGGCGGCCGGACCTGCGCATCGGCTTCTTCCTGCACATCCCGTTCCCGGACCGAAGGCTGTTCGGGCGTCTGCCGTGGCGCCGGGAGAGTCTGGAAGGGGCTCTCGGCGCCGATGTCGTGGGATTCCAGACACGCGAGGACGCCGAGCACTTCGCCAGCAGCGCCGGGCGGTACACCGGCGCCGACGTCGAGGGACGAACGGTGACCCGGGGCGATCGGGAGACGCACGTCGCGCCCTTTCCGATCTCGATCGATGCGGCCCGGATCGACGAGATTGCGCGCTCAGACGCGGTCGTTCGGGCCGCGGCGGAGCATCGACGCCGGCTGAACGGGCGCACGGTGCTGCTGGGGGTCGACCGGCTGGACTACACCAAGGGGATTCCAAACCGGCTGCGGGCGTTCCAGAGGCTGCTGCGCTCCGGTCGGGTGTCGCCCGACGAGGTCACGCTGGTGCAGTCGTGCGTGCCGACCCGGGAGAACATCGAGGCTTACGCGGCCCTGCGTTCGGAAGTGGAGCAGATCGTGGGGGAGATCAACGGCGAGTTCAGCTCGCTTGGGCGAGAGTGCGTCCATTACCTCCGGCAGAACCTCCCCGCGGAGGAACTGATCGCGCTCTACGCCGCGGCGGATGTCGCGCTGGTCACGCCGCTGCGCGACGGGATGAATCTGATCGCCAAGGAGTTCGTCGCGGCCCGGCATGACGAGTCGGGCTCGCTTGTGCTCTCGGAGTGCACCGGCGCTGCCGAGGAGCTTTCCGAGGCGATCATCGTCAACCCGCATGACCTCGCCGGCATGGGAGAGGCAATGGAGCGGGCGGTGCGTCTCGGGCGGGCCGAGCAGCAGCGGCGCATGCGGAGCATGCGGGCCACGGTCATGCGCAACGATGTCTACCGGTGGGCTGACTCGTTCATGAGTCGGCTGCGTCCGGCGCAAGGGCGCGTGCGGCGCGGGCCGACGTCGCAGCCATCCGGCGCCGGAGACGGACGTTCGCGGGCGCTGGCTGCGACCCGGGCTCGCGCTCTGATGGCGCCGCGGGAGCTTATCAGCGAGGCCGAGGCGCGGCGGCGGGCGGCACGGCAGCGCGAGTCGGCCCCGGCCGGCTGAGGCGCACAGATCGGGGTCAAGTTCCCGTGGCCGGAAGTCAACACATGTCGAACGATACCAAGGAGAAGACAATGCAAGGCCTCACGATCACGGTTCTCACCGGGCTCAGCACCCTGGCCGCGCTCGCTTCAGTTCCGCTGGCGTGGTCCGAGGCTCAGCCGCAGAACCGGGGCGACCAGCAGTCCATGCAGATGCAGCCCGGCGATCGCTGCCAGGCGATGGCGGAGATGCGCCAGCAGATGCTGGAGCAGATGCGCAGATCGGATGAGCAGCTTCAGGATCTCGCCGGGCAGATGCGTGACGCTACCGGCGACGAGAAGATCGAGATCATGGCCAACCTGCTCGACTCCATGCTCGCCCAGCGTCAGGAGAGGCGGCAGACGATGATGAACATGCATGACCGGATGCTGCGCCACATGATGGCGCACATGGCCGGCGCCATGCCCGAGGAGCAGGCCGCGAGCCTGCGCGACTCGATGCGCCAGTGCCCGATGATGATGGGCATGGGGCGGCGCGGGGGCCAGGATGGCAACCAGCCCCGCGGACGCGGGGGCAGGTAACTGGGCCGCGGGCGTCGGGTTGCTGCGCACTCTTATTGGAGGATCGACGCCGCTGGGATATAGAGCGGACAGCACGATCAGGCCGAGCAGCCGGCCCGCGAGTCCGAAGCGCCGGGGCGTGGTGCGCGCGATCCGGGGCGATGTCGTCGATGTTGCGTTTACCGGCGATCCGCCGGGTGTCGGCGCCGAACTGCACAGCGGGGAGCACGATGATGTCGTGCTCGAGGTCGTTGAGCACCCGGGCGAGGGCCGGGTCCGGTGCATTGCCCTGACGCCGACGCGCGGGCTGGCCCGCGGCGATGAGGCGGTGGACTGCGGCCATGCGCTGCAGGCGCCGGTCGGCGCCGGCGTGCTGGGGCGGATGTGCAACGTGCTCGGCGAGGCGATCGATCGGGAAGGGCGCCTCGACGCGGCGCAGCGACGTCCGATCCATCACGAGCCGGCCGATCTGGAAGCGCTGCTGACCGAGTCGCAGCTCTTCCGCACCGGGATCAAGGCGATCGATCTTCTGGCGCCATTGGAGCGCGGCGGGAAGGCAGGCCTCTTCGGCGGCGCCGGCGTCGGCAAGACCGTACTGATCACCGAGCTGATCCACAACGTCATCGAGCAGCAGCAGGGGGTGAGCATCTTCTGCGGCATCGGCGAGCGGTGTCGCGAGGCCGAGGAACTCTACCGCCAGATCAAGGACGCCGGGGTGCTGGAGCGCAGCGCCATGGTGTTCGGACAGATGAACGAGCCGCCCGGGGCCCGCCTGCGGGTTGGACTTGCCGCCCTGACGATGGCGGAGTACTTCAGGGATGACAGACGACAGGATGTTCTGCTGCTGATCGACAACATCTTCCGCTTCATCCAGGCCGGCTCGGAAGTCTCCGGGCTGATGGGGCGGCTGCCATCGCGTCTGGGCTATCAGCCGACGCTGGCGACCGAGCTTGCCGAACTGGAGGAGCGCATCGCCAGCACCCGGTCGGCGGCAATCACGTCGGTGCAGGCGGTCTACGTGCCGGCAGATGACTTCACCGATCCGGCGGCGGCGCACACGTTCTCGCACCTGTCGGCGTCGGTCGTGCTCTCCCGCAAGCGGGCCAGCGAGGGGCTGTATCCCGCGATCGATCCGCTGAACTCCGGGTCCAAGCTGCTTGCGCCGCACATCGTGGGGGCCCGGCACTACCAGATCGCCCGGCAGGTTCGTTCCACGCTGGCCCAGTACGAGGATCTCAAGGATCTGATCGCGATGCTCGGCATGGAGGAGCTGTCGGCCGAAGATCGGCGCACCGTCTCCCGGGCCCGGCGGCTGGAGCGGTTCCTGACGCAGCCATTCTTCACGACCGAGCAGTTCACGGGCCACGAAGGGCGCGCTGTGTCGCTGGAGGAGGCGATCGACGGATGCGAGCGCATCCTGGGCGACGAGTTCGAGGATGCTCCGGAGCGAGCGCTGTACATGATCGGCGCGATCGAGGAGGCGCGCCGATGAGGCTGAAAGTGCTGCTCCCGGACCAGGCCCTGATCGATCGCGAGATCGAGAAGGTGATCGCCGAATCGATCCATGGCTCGTTCTGCCTCAAGCCGCGCCACATCGATTTCGTGGCGCCGCTCGTGGCCGGCATCCTCTCGTTCACGACGAGCGGGTCCGAGGAGTTCATCGGCGTCGGCGATGGCGTGCTGGTCAAGGCCGGCGATGAGGTACTCGTCTCCGTGCGCGACGCGGTGACCGGCGCCGATCTCGGGCGCATCCGCGATGCGGTCCGCCGGCGCTACGAGCAGCGCCGGGCCCGGGAACGCCAGACACGGGAGGTGGCCAGCGGGCTGGAGGCCACGCTGGTGCGCCGTTTCATCGAACTCGAGGAAGGTCGCAGGGAGGTCCGCTGATGCCGGGAGCCTCTGAGAACGGCGGCGGCCTGCCGATGGACGCCATCGCCAGGCGCGAGCAGCGCAAGCTGCGGGCTCGCCGGCGCAACGATTCGGTCTGGTTCGGGCTGGGTATGTTCGGGCTCATCGGCTGGGCCGTTTCGATTCCGATGCTCGTCGGACTCGGCGCGGGGATCTGGATCGACGCCAGTCATCCCGGGCGCTACTCCTGGACGCTGATGCTGCTGCTGGTGGGCGTGACCCTGGGCTGCCTCAACGCATGGTACTGGGTGACCCGTCAGCGCCGGCAGATCGAGCGCGAGCGGACCGGACCGGCGGGGGACGCAGGCGAGGGGCCGGCGGGGGGGCCGAACCGATGAGCATGCCGCTGGGGGTCATCATGGTCTCGGTTGCCGGGGCCGGGCTGGGCGCCATCAATGCCGCGGCGCTGTGGTGGACGGTGCTGGCGACCCGGCGTGTCCGCCACCCGGGGCGGCTGCTGGTCGGCAGCTTTCCGGTGCGGATCGTACTGACGGTGGGGCCGCTGGTCCTGCTGGCCGGGCCGCATCCGGAGCGACTGATCGGCGGCCTGGCGATGTTCGTGATTGCCCGACTGCTCACCGTGCGCGCGCTGAGCCGGCTTGCGGGCCCGGCCCAGGGGGAGCCGGCATGATCAGCACGACCATCATCAGCCCGGATCAGATCGTCTACTGGCGGTGGGGGCTGGTCTCGCTCAACGCGACCATCGTCTTCACGTGGGGCGTGATGCTCCTGATGGCGGTGGGGGGCTGGCTGGCGACGCGCAGGCTTGCCACCGGCCCCCAGATCCCGCGCTGGCAGAACCTGCTGGAGATCATCGTCGACGCCATGCGCAGCCAGATGCGGGAGATCGCTCGCAGCGATCCCGGCCGGTACCTGCCGTTCGTCGGGACCATCTTCCTGTTCATCGCCACCTGCAACCTGCTGATGGTGATCCCGGGCTACCAGCCGCCGACCGGATCGCTCTCGACCACTGCAGCCCTGGCGATCCTGGTCTTCATCGCCGTGCCGCTGTATGGGATCCTCGAGCGCGGTCCCCTCAGGTACATCAAGCGGTACATCCGGCCGACGCCGCTGATGCTCCCGTTCAATATCATCGGTGAGTTGTCGCGCACGCTGGCGCTGGCGGTGCGCCTGTTCGGCAACATCATGAGCGGCACGAAGATCGTCGGCATCCTGGTCGCGATCGCGCCGCTGCTGTTCCCGGTGCTCATGCAACTCCTGGGGCTGCTCACGGGGCTGGTGCAGGCGTACATCTTCGCGGTACTCGCGATGGTGTACATCGCCTCGGCCAGCCGGCCCCGCGACGAAGTGGCCGAGCAGGCGGACGCGGCACACGACTCGAAGGAAGCAGAAGGAGGCTCCCATGGATGATGCAACACTCATCGCGGCGATCTCGATTGCAACAGCCGGGCTGACGATCGCGATCGGCTCGGTCGGCCCGGCCCTGGGCGAGGGGCGGGCCGTGGCCGAGGCCCTTCGGGCCATCGCGCAGCAGCCGGATGAGTCCAACACCATCGCCCGGACGCTGTTCGTCGGGCTGGCGATGATCGAATCGACGGCGATCTACTGCCTGGTCGTCGCGATGATCATCGTGTTCACCAATCCGTTCTGGAACCAGGTGGCCCAGACCGCGGCCCAGGGGGGAGAGTGACCCGTGCCGATCGACTGGTTCACAGTCACGGCGCAGGCGATCAACTTCCTGATCCTGGTCGGGTTGCTGCGCTACTTCCTGTACGGCCCGATCGTGCGCGCCATGGATCGGCGTCAGCAGCGCATCGCGTCGCTTCAGGAAGACGCCGAGCAGGAGCGCCGCGAGGCCAGCGAGCAGCGCAGCGCGCTCGAACAGCAGCAGGCCGATCTCGAGAGCCGGCGGCAGGAGATCCTCGACCAGGCCCGTCAGGAGGGTGAGCGTCTCCGCCGGCAGATCCTCGATGAGGCCCGCGAGGAAGCGGATCGGCGCCAGGTGCGCTGGGACCGGGAGCTTGCGGCGCGCAGCGACGACATCGCCACGGAACTCGTTGCGCGGATGCGGGCGCAGCTGGCACGCGCCCTCGAGCAGGGCTTTGCCCAGCTCGCCGGCGCCGATGTGCAGGATCAGGCGATCGAGGCGTTCACCGCACGACTGGCGGAGCTGGACGGGACCGAGCGGGAGGCCCTGGGCGAGGCGCTGCGCGACCATCCCGCGACGCTGCGCTCGGCCCGCGACCTCGGCGAAGGCCAGCGCAAGCGCATCATCGCGGCGGTCGAGCGGCTTGCCGGCGGCGCTGTGCAACTCTCGTTTGAGGCCGATGAAGCCCTGATCTGCGGGCTGGAGCTGCGGGCCGGCGGCCGGCGGCTGGCATGGTCCATGCGAAGCTTCATCCGAGACCTTGATGAGCGCCTGCGCGATGCGGTCGCGGCGCACGGCCGCGGCGATCAGGCGGACGGCGAGGGCGCTTCGGCCGACGAAGGTGGGCGGCCGAGTGAGCAGGCCGCGGCAGAGGAGCGCACGCATGCAGGATGACCTGCGCGATCCGATGCCAGCGCTGCGCCGTCATCTTGACGCCATGGATGCGGCGATCGGGGAGTCGCCGCGGCGTCCGCGGCTGGAGGAGTACGGACAGGTGATGTCCGTCAGCAGGGGGGTTGCCCACATCGATGGCCTTCCCGGCGTGCGCTTCGAGGAGCTGGTCACGCTGGGTCGCGGCGTCAGCGCGCTGGCGCTGGACCTGCGCGAGCGGTCGGTCGGCCTGGCGCAGGTCCAGCGCCAGCGCGCTGACG
>JBICIE010000094.1:0-3034 GCA_043101635.1 Phycisphaerales bacterium JB039
CGCTGGAGCCGCATTCGATGCGGTCGGCGGATTTCACGGTGCAGTCTCCGGACGCGACCGGCGCGATGCGGGTGATTCCGGCGCCTGCGCCTTCGACGTATCGCGGCGTGGTCGAGGGGATGGCCGAGGCTCGTGTGGCCGCGGCGGTGCTGGACGGGCGCATCGAGGCGCTGATCCTCACCGAGGAGGCCCAGTGGGCCATCGAGCCGCTGGCGGTTCATCAGCCGGGGGCAGAGCCGGATCTGCACCTGGTGTACCGCGCCGCCGACCTGATCGAGCCGGAGGGATTCTGCGGCGTCGATGAGCAGTTGGCCGGGCACACCGAGCCGGCGCCGGGTCCGGCGGTGGGGGTGGACGCGACGCTGATCTGCGAGGTGGCGGCGGATTCGGATTATGAGTACTTCCAGCTTCGCGGCTCATCGGCAGCGGTCATCAGCGGCATCGAGCAGGTGCTCAACGCGGCGGAGCTGATCTACGAGCGCGACATCGACGTGACGTTCGAGATCCCGATCATCGTGGTGCGCGACGCGCCGTTTCCGACCTACGGCTCGACGCAGGCGGAGACGCTGCTGAACCAGTTCGGCAACGAGTGGCAGCGGTCGTTCCGCTCGCAGCGGCGCGATATCGCGCACCTGTTCACGGGCAAGGAACTGGCGGGCAGCACCATCGGGATCGCGTGGCTGAGCGGTCTGTGCACGAGCACCTCCGGCTACGGCGTGGACCAGATGCGCGGCATCAGCCTTACGGGGCGCGTGGGGCTGTTCAGCCACGAGCTTGGGCACAACTTCAGCGCGCCGCACTGCAGCGGCTCGGACTGCCGCATCATGTGCCCGGGGCTGGGCGGGTGCACGGGCGACATCAGTCACTTCGGCTCGTCGTCGCGTTCGCGGATGCGCAGCTTCGCGGCGGGCCGGCCGTGCCTGGAGGAGGTGGTGACGGCGCTGGATCTGCCGTTTGCCGACGAATTCCCCAGCGCCACGCTGGATGCGGTGAAGTGGCCGGAGGCTTCGAACATCTTCGTCACCTTCGGGACCAATCCGCCGTCGGCGCCGTACGCGATGAACATCCGTGCGGCGGGGCTGGTGCGCAGCGAGAAGATCATCCTGCCGCCGCCGGCGGTTCCGGCGGACCAGGCGTTTATCAGCTTCTGGACGCAGCACCGGCTGACCGAGGCCGGCAAGGGCATGACGGTGGAGTACTTCAGCTCGGGCGGCGCGTGGAAGCTGCTGGACACGGTGTTGAGCGACGGGAGCGACCAGGACTTCTTCGTGTTCCACGAGTACAAGGCGCCGTTTGACGCCTATGGCGAGGAGTTCCAGCTTCGGCTGCGGGCTCTCGGGCTGGATGCCGGCGATGTGTGGTTCGTCGACAACGTGGAGATCGACACGATCTGCCGCGTGGATCTGACGGGCGACGGGGCGCTGGACTTCTTCGACTTCCTGGCGTTCCAGACGCTGTTCAGCCAGTCCGACCCGCGGGCTGATTTCACCGGCGACGGCGCGTTCGACTTCTTCGACTTCCTGGCCTTCCAGAACGCGTTCACGGCCGGCTGCTGAGCCTGACGCTGCACGTCCCCCACGGAGGGTCCCCCGGTTTCGGCCGCGGGGGCCCTTCCCCTTTTTGGGGGGGCGGCTGTTGCGGCCCCTGGGGCCGAATGGGCGTTTTTCCCCCTGAAACCACGGGGCAGATCCTGCGAATAGGGCGTTGTTCGCGTGGAGGGCCGATCCGGCCCGCGCCAGCCCGCCATCGCAACGGCAGCGTCTTGCAGCGCTGCCGCATGATTCACAGTCGGAGGTCGGCAGCAGGTGGGCCGACCCCGACGCCAGGCAAAGCGCGCCCGCGCTGTCGTCCCCCAGCGGCGCGGCGCCGCCCGGGTGTATCGGGAGGTCGCCCGGGTTTTTTCTGCGCGTAGGGTTGGGCACGGATGTCCACCGCCACTGCCAGTGTCGACGCCGCGCCTGCGCCGCCCGCCCCGCGATCGGGGCTGGCGCGTCTGCGCCTGCTCGGGGCGGACATCAAGCTGGCCCACAGCGTCTTTGCGCTGCCGTTTGCGCTGCTGGGGGCGTTCATGGCCGGGCTGGCGGGCGAGCCGGCGGGGCTGGCGGCGGGGAAGCTGGGGCTGGTGATCGTGTGCATGGTGTCGGGGCGGACGTGGGCCATGCTGATCAACCGGCTGGCGGAGGTGCGCTTTGACCGGGAGAACCCGCGTACAGCGCGGCGGGCGTTCGCGTCCGGGCGGCTGCGCCGGCGGGACGGGGGGCTGGGGGCGGCGGCGGCGGCGGTGGTGTTCGGGGCGGGGTGCGCCGGGTTCTGGCTGCTGGATGACAACCCGTGGCCGGTGATTCTCGGGGCGCCGACGCTGGGGTGGATTGCGCTGTACTCGTTTACCAAGCGGTTCACGTGGCTGTGCCACCTGTTCCTGGGGGGGGCGCTGGCGGCGAGCCCGCTGCCGGCGGCGATCGCGGTGGATCCAGCGTGGCTGAGCGGGGCGCACGCTGGCGGCATCTGGCTGCTGAGCGCGACGGTGGCGCTGTGGGTGGCGGGGTTCGATGTGATCTATGCGCTGCAGGACCTGGAATTCGACCGTGCCCGCAAGCTGCGCAGCGTGCCAGCGCGGTTCGGGGCGGGGGGGGCGATGTGGGTCAGCCGGCTGCTGCACGCCGGGGCGGTGGCGTGCCTGGCGGGGGTGTGGGGCCTGGATTCGCGGTTCGGCGTGATCTTCGGCGCGGGGGTGGCGATGGTGGGGGGACTGCTGGTGTGGGAGCACGCGATCGTGGCGCGGCGGGGGAACCTGGAGATGGCGTTCTTCACGATCAACGGGGCGGTGAGCCTGGTGCTGGGCGCCCTGGGGATCGTGGATGTGCTGGTGTAAGGCTCAGCCGCCGGGGACCGCCTGGGCGCGGGTTGGCGGGCCTTCCCACTGGATTGGCTCGGGCTCGGCTTGCGGCGGCGGCTGGGTGGCCTCGCGCTCCATGGCGGCCTGGGTCATCTCGCGGCTGCGCCGGACCGAGGCGCTGTCGGCGGCGCCGGTGGC
>JBICIE010000095.1:0-24743 GCA_043101635.1 Phycisphaerales bacterium JB039
GGCCGGTACCATCCACGAGCAAAGCCTCCTGTTGAAGACGGGCGATCCATGCACATCACCCGGATCTTTGCAGGAGGCTTTGTCGTTCGGCTTAAGTGAACCGTATTGCCCGTAGCGCATGAAGAAGGCCCGGCGGGGCCGGGCCTTGAAACTCGATTCTGAGGGCGATCAGCCGCCGCCGTTGTTGCCGCGGCCGGGGCGGTTTCCACCCTGGTTGCCGCGCTGATTGTCGTTGGCGTCGTTGCCGGCCGGCCTGTTCGCCTGGCCCTGCCGGGTGAAGGTGATCTCCATCGACTTGAACTCGTCGTCGCCCATCATGTAGTAGCGGCTGAAGACCCGGGTGTTCATGTCCTTCATGACGCCGACATCCTTGAACTTCATGACCTCGCCGGTGAAGGGATCGGTCTCTTCTCCGGTGAGGGTGATGGTGTCGCCCTCCACCGTGCCGGTGGACCAGCCGATGGCGGTGCCGGTGCTGTCCATCCAGACGGACTGGTACTTCTTGTCGGCGTTGCTGTAGCCCATGTAGCCGAGGCCCTGGAACTTCTCGCCGCTGAACTCGCCCTCGAATTCGCTCTTGAGGTAGCGGCCGCCGAAGACCATGGTGTTCTTCTCGACACCGCTGGAGATCATGGGCTCGGCGCCGGGGGCCATCCAGAACTTGGCCTCGGCGTCCCAGACGCCGGCCATGTGCGAGATCGCCTCATGCTGCTCGCCGGTCTGGTTGACCTGTTTCCAGGCCTCCATCATGGCGGCGGGATCCATTTCGCCTTCGGGCTGGGCGACCGTGATGGCGCCGCCGGCGCTATGCGTCACGCGCCCGGCGACATAGCCGAGACCGATCAGACTGGCGGCAAGACCGGCAGCGCACGCGGCACCGACTCTGCTGTAACCGAGCATGTTCATCTCCTTTGGCTGGGGGGGCTGGGTTCGACACCGTCAGGGGTCGAACGGGGGCATTGTACCGTGATTGGGCGCCGACGCGCGGGGAACCCGGACCGCCCGCCTGCACGCCGCAGGCGCTATCAAGCCGGCGCAGCAAGAAGGCCCGGGCGAGCCGGGCCTGGCGCTCGGCGTCGCAGGGCCGGTCAGCCGCCGCCGTTGTTGCCGCCGCGGCTGCCCTGGCCGGGGTTGTTGCCACGGGTCGACTGGCCGCGCCTGGTGTAGACGATCTCCATCGCCTTCATCTCCTGGCCATCCATCGTGTGGTAGCCGGTGAAGGTGCGCTTGTCGGGACCGTCGAAGGTCATGACATGGCGATACTTGACCATCTGTTCGGAGAGGCAGTCCTTCATCTCACCGACCATTTCGAGCCTGTCGCCCTCGCGCGTGCCGGTGCTGTAGAGGAGGCCGGTGCTGGTGCTGTCGCCCCAGACCGATTCGAACCTGCCCTCGGCGTTGTTGTAGCCCATGAGCGAACGGCCGGTGAACTTCTCACCGAACCACTCGCCGCTGAATTCGCTCTCCAGGTAGCGGTCGTCGAGCAGCATGCGGTTGCGCTCCATGCCGCTGCTCACCTCCGGCGGGGCGGAAGGGTCCATCCAGACGCTGCACTCGGCGTCCCAGACGCCGGCGCAGCGGGCGAGCCAGTCGTGATGCTCGCCGGTGCGGTTCTTCTCCTCGTACAGGCGCATCATCTCCTGCGGATCCATGCCCTCGGGCTGGGACACCAGCGTGACCGCGCCCGCCGGCGCCGGCGCGAGCCCCCACGCCATCAGCCCGGCGACCGCCACGGCGCCGGCGACCCCAGCCAGGCACAGCAGACCAGTTGTTCCACTTCGCTTGCAGACCATGCTTCGTTTCTCCCTTTGCTTGAGGATCCCGTTCGATCGATACCTATCAAACTGCGAACATAGCCGGTCTCATTGTACCACAGCTTTCCGGTTCCGAGAACCTGACGGTGCGTGAATTTCCCCACATTCTCACCGGAGGCCGGTCGGAGCAGGTGACCGGAGCCCGGGAGCGGCCGCCGGCGTTCGGAGACTTGGTTGACACTCCGGGCGGGCCCGGCTGGGGGGCAGGGACCCGCCGAGAGGTATCTCAGGCCTCGCGGGCGGGGCGCGGCGGCACCCGCTCGACGATGCTGAGCCCGAAGGCCTGGAGCTGGGGGTACTCGGCGTCGCTGGAGGTAATCAGGCGGAGGTTCCGCAGGCCCAGGGCCCGGAGGATCTGCGAGCCAGTGCCGTACTCCAGCGTCGCGTGGGGCACCGAATTGGCGGGGCGGTCGGCCAGATCGGCGTCGAACGGGCGGCTGAGACGCTGGCTGAGGGCGTCGCCGACGCCGTGGGGGCGGAGGTAGATGACAACGCCGCGCCCGGCCTCCTGGATGAGCTTCATGGAGGCCCGCAGCGTCTGGCCGGTCGAGCCGCCGCCGGCGGGGCTGGGCGAGGTGGAGAGATCATCGAAGATGTCGCCGAGCAGGTCGCGCCGGTGGACGCGGACCAGTGTGGGCTCATCGGTGTCGTGCGGGTTGCCATCGGCCCCGAGGCGGCCGACCCCGCCGACGGTGAGGGCGAGGTGCGGCAGGGGATCGACCAGCGACCGGAAGGCGATGCAGTTGAACTCGCCCAGTGGCGTGTGGATGGGCGTGCCGCTGGCGGGCTCGAGCCGGTGGATGAAGGGCTCGCCGGCGAGGCGGTGCTCGATGATCTGGCGGACCGAGCACATCTTGAGCTTGTGCTTGCCGCAGAAGGCCTCGAGGTCGGGGATGCGGGCCATTTCGCCATCGTCCCGCATGATCTCGATGCCGACCGCGGCCGGGTAGAGGCCGGCGAGCTTGCAGAGATCGACCGAGCCCTCCGTCTGCCCGATGCGGACGAGCACGCCGCCATCGCGTGCGCGCAGCGGGTTGATGTGCCCGGGGCGGACGAAGTCCTCGGCCTTGGAGGCGGGGTCGATGGCGAGCTTGATGGTGCGGGCCCGCTCGTGGGCGGAGACGCCGGTGGTGAAGCCGTGCCTGGGGTGGCCGTCGATGGAGACGGTCAGCGGCGTGCCGCGGACGGAGGTGTTGACGGGCGTCTGGGCGTGCAGGTCGAGGCGGTCGCAGTCGGCCTCGGTAAGACTGAGGAAGAGGTAGCCGGCGGCCTGGCGGATCATGAAGCTGATGGCCTGGGGGGTGACGAACTCGGCGGCCATGACGAGGTCGCCCTCGTTCTCGCGGTCCTCATCGTCGGTGAGGATGACCATGCGCCCGGCGCGGAGGTCGGCGAGGATGTCGGGGATGGGGGTGAACACGGGGGGATCGTATGACGATCGGGGCAGTCCCCTTCTTTCGGAGGAGGTCCTGCGTTACCATTGAACCATGGCGATGCGGCAGGTGATCCTGTATCCGGGCGAGGACGGCCAGTGGGTGGCGGAGGCGCCGAGCCTGCCGGGGTGCGTCAGCCAGGGCGCGACGCGGGAGGAGGCCCTGCGGAACATCCGCAACGCCATCGACCTGTGGATCGCGGTGATGGAGGAGCGGGGGCAGCCGATCCCGCCGGAGAGTTTCGACGCGCAGGTTTGCGTGGTTTGAGGGCTGTTCGGTGAGCCAACGCCTCCCCGTTGTCTCCGGGCGTGAAGCGGTGGCGGCGTTGCAGCGGCTGGGGCTGGAAGTTCTGCCGAATCGCGGCAAGGGGAGCCACATCGCCCTTTGGCGTGCGGATCTCCAGCGGCCCGTGATCGTGCCTGATCACAAAGAACTGGATCGCGGCACGCTGCGGTCCATCCTGCGGGGCGCCGGCGTCAGCGATGAAGAGTTCCGGCGGGCGCTCTAGGTCGGGGGCTCCGCGAACTGTCGGCGGCGCGCCTGCTCGAGCCCGCGCCGGACGGCGCTACGCGACTCGGCGTTCTGGCAGAGCCACGCCCCGCGCTCGGGGACCGGGCAGATCACCATCTCGCCAGCGAACCTCGGCCCGAGCGTGACGCGGCCGCGGCCGTCCAGCGTCGAGGAGCTGAACGCCACTTGCCAGCGTGGACGAGTTGCGGGCTGGCGCCTCCTTGTGAATCCAGGACAGTTCGGAGTATGATAGGGTATGGGAGAGCGATCGACCACGCCGGCCGCCCCGCCTGCCCTCGCCCGCGGCAGGGCTTCTCAGAGCAACCCGGCGAACCGGTTTGAGAAGCTGAGCCTGGAGGTGCTGGCGGAGCATGTGGACGAGATCCTCGCCGAAGCGCCGGATGGGCGGCAGGTTCGGACGCTGGTGTTTGCGGACAGGTCGCGCACGGTGATCAACCGGGTGGACAGCCCGGACATCGGGTTCAAGTGGACGATCAACCCGTATCGCGGCTGCGAGCACGGGTGTGCGTACTGCTATGCGCGTCCGGGCCATGAGACGCTGGGGTTCAGTTGCGGGCTGGATTTCGAGACGAAGATCGTGGCGAAGCTGGAGGCGCCTGCGCTGCTGCGCCGCGAGCTGGCGCGGCCGCGCTGGAAGCGCGAGACGATCGTGATGAGCGGCGTGACGGATCCGTACCAGCCGGTGGAGCGGAAGCTGGAGCTGACGCGGCGCATCCTGGAAGTGCTGCGCGAGGCGCGCCAGCCGGTGAGCGTGATCACGAAGAGCAGCCTGATCCTGCGCGACCTGGACATCCTCGGCGCGATGGCGGCGGACGGGCTTGCGCGCGCGGCGGTGAGTATCACCAGCCTCGACAACCGGCTGTCGAGCGCGATGGAGCCGCGGGCTTCCAGCCCGCGCGAGCGCCTGCGCGCGGTGCGCGAGCTTGCCGCGGCGGGCGTGCCGGTGAACCTGATGACGGCGCCGATCATCCCGGGGCTGAACGATCGCGAGATCCCGGCCTTGCTCGAAGCCGCGGCGGAGGCGGGCGCGACGGGGGCCGGGTACATCCTGTTGCGCCTGCCGCACGGGGTGAAGGACGTGTTTCTCGAGTGGCTGGGGCGGGAGTTTCCCGATCGGGCGGGGCGGGTGGAATCGCTCATCCGGCAATGCCGCGGCGGCGGGCTGTACGACCCGTCCTTCGGCGTGCGCCAGCGGGGGGAGGGGCCGGTGGCGGAGATGATTGCGCGGATGTTCGAGGTGGGGGCGCGGCGTGCGGGGCTGGACCGGCCGACACCGGAAGAGCGGCATCGGGTCGCGGCCAGGCCTGCGCAGACGACGCTGTTTGATGTGTGAGGCGCACGCGGAGGCGCGGCGCGGAGTGGGCAAGGGCAACCGCCGGGCAGGTCAGGTATCCGGGCCGGAATCTGCTGCGCCGTCGCGCCACCACTTCCATGACGCGAAGCCGGCGCCGGCGGCCGCAGCGCTCAGGCCGACCATGACGCCGGCGCCGGGACGCTCGACATCCTCACCGATCCATGCGAAAGCGAGCGAGGCGCCGCCGCCGACGGCGCCGGCCGCAAGCGCGACGAGGGCGAGTTCGAACGAGGCGGCATGAATCTTGATCCGCCACGGAACGGCGAGCCATGCGAACGCCGTCACGACCGGCGCGAAGTAGATGTCGGTCGTTCCTCGACTGGCGATGCGCAGCGCCAGGTCGTGCGCATAGCCATCGGCGCGGTAGAGCTGATACCACGCCACCGGCATGACCGCGGCGATCGCAGCGCTGGCCGCAATGGTGGCGATGGCGGCGCCGAAGGCGCGCGGATCCCAGCGCAGCCGGATCGATTCGGGCACGACCCGCCGGTCGAATCCGCCGCACTCGGGGCAGCGGGCGTCGGGCGGCAGGCCCGCGAGGTCATACCTGCACTCGGCGCATTGCAGCAGGCGGCGGCTTATCCGCAAGAAGCCGATCGAGGCCACACAGCAGGCGATCAGGACCAGCAGCAGCAGTTCCCCGATGTCCCACATGAGGTCCATGCGTCAGCAGCGTACTCCCGCCTGCGGTCGGATCCCGGCGGCGGGCAGGCAGGTTCTCGCACAGGCCTCCTGTGCGGCGCATTCGCTCGGCGGCCCGCGGCAATGCGCGTTGCGTCCGGCGCACGGCGCGGTACACTGAACCCGTGGGCCACCGCCAGCCCCCGCTCGGGGAAGGAGCGATCATGCGCCCCCTCAGCCTCCTGTCCGCCCTCGCCGCGGCCGCCCCGCCCGCTGCGGCACAACTCTGCCAGCCCGGCTGGCAGACCGGCTTCGGCTGGGACCCGCCGGCCCAGCCGTCGCACGCGATCGTCGCCGCGGCGCCTGCCGGTCGCGAGATCATCTTCGTCGGCGGCGAGTTCACCGAGACCATGCTGGGCGAGCCGCTGTCATACGTCGCCTCCTACGACGGCGAGCAGTGGCTCGATCTCGATGGCGGCGTGGACGGCGTCGTGCGCGCCCTGGCGGCCTGGGATCCGGATGGCCCCGGCCCGCAGCGCGACCTCGTCATCGCCGCGGGCGAGTTCACCCGCGCCGGCCTCGGGGCCCCGGCCGGCCCCATCGATGCGCCGTACATCGCCGCATGGGACGGCAGCGCCTGGCGATCGCTCGGCCCCGGCCTTCCGCCCGGCTCCCCCGGCGCGCTGGCCACCGTCGATGTCGATGGCGACGGGGTCGATGAACTGTTCGTCTGGTCGGAGGAGGCGGGGCCGCGATCAGTCATCCGCCAGTTCGCCAGCGGGGTGTGGCAGCCGATTGACAGCGGCCCCGCCGCGGTTGCGGCAAAGACGCTCGAGCCATGGGATCGCGATGGCGCCGGCCCGCAGCCCCCGGTCCTGCTCGCCATGCGCGGCGCGACGGCGCGCGTATGGAATGGCTCGGCTTGGGAGGCGCTTCCCGTCGCGCCGGCCGTGTTCACCGGCGCAACGGCCTTCGACCTCGACGGCGCCGGCCCGCAGCCTCCCACGATCGTGGCGTCGACTGTCGGAGATGAGCGGGGATACCTCTACGCGCTCCAGGACGGAATGTGGCGACAGCGGCACAGCTACACGCAGTTCTCGCCGGTGCGCTCTCTGGTGACGCTCGATCCCGATGGACCGGGCCCCGAACGCGAGGCTGTCTACTTCAGCGCGAATATCAACTTCATCTACGACTATTTCTGGGCGGCGATCCACCGCTGGAGTCCGGACCCGCCGGACCCGCAGGTATGGCATTACACCTTCGTCGACTACCGCGAGCCCGACCGGGTTCGTGACCTTGCCGTGTGGGACCGCGCCGAGCGAGGAACGCAACTCTGGCTGGCGCGCGAGTCCGACAGGGACTCCATCTTCCCCGGCACGGTCGTGCCGCTGGTCATCACCGCCAATGGGCCGGCTCCCGATGAAGGCGGCGCCCTGATGCTGCTCGAGAACGACATCGTGTCGCTGGCCGACGTCGCGGGCTACGAACTGGTCAGTTTCGTCGACAGGGCGATGCTCCGCCACGACGGCCAGCGCTGGCGCATCTGGACGGGCGCAGACCGCAGCGTCAGCGCGATGCTCTCCGAGGACGAGCGCCGACTCTATGTCGCCGGCTCGTTCACGCAGATCGCCGGGCAGCCCATCCGCGGCGTCGGCGTGTACGAGGAGGGCGAGTGGCGGCAACTCGGCGACGGCCTCAGCGGTGTCGGCGCCCTGATCAGGGCGGACCTCGGCGCCGGCGAGCGGCTCTACGCCGGCGGGTGGAACATCACGGGCGCCGGCGACATCGGCGTCGCAGCCTGGGACGGCGTCGAGTGGCGCGACATCGCAGCCGTGACACCTCGGCGCGGCGTCATCGACTTTGCAATCCACGATCCCGATGGACCCGGCCCGTTGCCGCAGGAGCTTGTGGCCTGCGGCACATTCAGCGCGATCGATGGCGTCGAGGCGCGCAGCGTCGCCGCGTTCGATGGCGCCACATGGCGGCCGCTCGGCGCCGGGCTCGAGAGTGCACACCGAGTGGTCTCGCACGACCCCGATGGCGCTGGCCCGGCGCCGCCGGCGCTCTTCGCCAGCGACAGTTGGCGGGTGCACCGGTTCAACGGAAACGAGTGGGAGGTGGTTGGAACGGCCGCCAATCTCGACGACCTCATCAGCTTCGACCCGGATGCAGACGGCCCCGACCGCGCGATCCTGCTTGTGAGCGGCTACTTCGACACCATCAGCGGTGTTGCTGCGCCTCGCCTCGCGCGCTACGACGGCGGCGCATGGTCGGAGTTCGAAGGCGGTGTGCAACCCTGGTGCAACCCGTGGTACACCGGCTGTTTCGCCGAATCGTCGCTGAGCGCCATCACCGTCAACCGCGAGGGCTCGCGCTTGCCAGCGCTCGCCGTCGTCGGCGGCTTCCTCAGTGCCGGCGAGACGCCCTCCGCCGGCTTCGCCCTCTGGATCGGCGCCTGTGCCTGCGTTGCCGACTGCGACGCCTCCGGCGCCCTCGACTTCCTCGACTTCCTCTGCTTCCAGGGGCGCTTCGGCGCCGGCGACCCGCGGGCCGACTGTGATGGCGACAGCGCCCTCACCCTATTCGACTACCTCTGCTTCCAGAACGCCTACGCCGCCGGCTGCCCGTAACTGCGCTTTGCGCGCGCTGCGGCGCGCAAAGGAGGATCCATGTTCGCCCGCGCTGTGCCCGCCGTTCTCATCGCTCTTGCCGCGTCGGCGGCGCCCGCCGCGCCACCGTACTGCCAGCCGGGCTGGCAGCCTGGCTTCGGGTTCGACTCGCTCTATGAGTCTGCGCCCGAAGTTGCCCTCGCCGCGCCCGGCGGCCGGGAGGCGCTCTTCGTCGGCGGCGAGTTCACGCAGACGATGCACCTCGTCGGCCTGTCGAACATCGCCGAGCATGACGGCGAGCGGTGGTTTGATCTCGATGGCGGTGTCGACGGCCCGGTGCGGGCGCTGGTCGCCTGGGATCCCGATGGCGCCGGGCCCGCGCCAGACCTGGTGGTCGCCGCGGGCCAGTTCACGCAGGCGGGCCTCTCGGCGGCGACGGGGCCGATCGCGGTCCGCGCCGTCGCGGCGTGGGATGGCGCCGGCTGGAGGGCGCTGGGCGATGGCCTGCCCGGCGAGCCGGCGGACCTTCGCGTCGTAGATGTCGATGGCGACGGCGCGGGCGAACTGTTCGCCGCCGCGCGCCTGCCCGGCGTCGCCGCCGTGTTCGCCTTCGATGGCGCGGCATGGCGCGAGATCGGCAGTTGGCCGGGCCATGCGATCGAGGTGCTCGCAGCCTGGGCGCCGACCGGCGCAGCGCCGGCGCGCCTCGTCGCCGCAGCCGGCCCCATCGTGCGCCTGTGGGATGGCGCGGCGTGGGAGCAGTTGCCGCCGACGCCGCTCCCCGATGGCCGGATCGCCGGCGCCGTCGGCGTCGATCTTGATGGCGCCGGCCCGCAACCCGACCAACTGGTGGTGCTGATGGGGCCGTGGCGATACAGCGGCGGGGTTCTGGCCGCCTTCGATGGCGCCGCCTGGCGCGTGCTGGAAGAAGTCTCGATTACCGCCGACGCCTTCTGCGATCTGGTCGCGTTCGATCCGGATGGCCCCGGCCCGCTGGCGCCCGGCGTGTTCTACGTCTCCGACGAGCGGTTCATCGGCGAGTACATCGTCGCGACGCTGCAGTTCCACGGCGAGTGGCCGGAGTGGATCCCGCGCTACATCGGGCCATGGCTCTACCCGACGTCGAGGGTCGGCCTCGCGCTGTGGCGCCGGCGTCCTTCCGGCGTCATGCCGGAGATGTGGGTCGCCCTCGAACAGGATGCCTGGGATCCGACGGTCTTCGGATTCCGGCTCGACGGATCCAGTGGTCTTGGACTCTCAGATGCCGCGCTGCTTCAGACAGATGGCGTCTCCGAGTTGATCGCCATCGGGTCGCGCGGACTCAGTCGCCACGATGGCGACGCCTGGCGGGCGTGGGCGCCCACGGATGACGATGTGCGCGACCTGCTGGTCGATGATCCCGATGGGCCCGGACCGGCCGACGGGCGCCTCTATGTCTGCGGCGGCTTCGAAGAGATCGACGGCGTCCCGGCGGGCGGCGCCGCCCTGTGGGCCGATGGCGCCTGGTCGCCCCTCGGCGCCGGCTCGCGCTACTACAACGGCCTTGCGATGGTCGATGTCGGCGCCGGGCCGCGCCTGCATGCGGGGGGCGCCCGGGTCACCGGCAGCGCCGAGGCCGGCGTCGTCCAGTGGGATGGTGACGCCTGGCGCCCCGTCGGCATCGTCTCCGGCATCGGCGCTCGCTGGGTCAGCGAGATCATCGCGCATGATCCCGATGGCGCCGGCCCGGCGCCCGAACTGCTCGTCGCGGCCGGTCGATTCACCGCGATCGATGGCGTTCCCGCCTCCGGCGTTGCGCTCTTTGATGGCGCCCGCTGGGCGCCGGCCGATCCGGCGTTCGACGACATCGTGGACCACCTCGTCTCGCACGATCCCGATGGCGCGGGCCCTGCGCTGCCCGATCTCTACGCCCTGGGGGACCATTTGCTCTACCGGCTCGAGAGCGGCGGATTCCGCCTCGTCCTGGCGCCCTCGGACATACTCGACCTTGCGAGCTTCGACGCCGACGGGCCAGGGCCGGGCGCACCGGTGCTGCTGGCTGGTCTGCTGCGCGCCGAACCCGGTCTGGCGCAACTCGAAGGTGGTCAACTCCTCCCGTTCCAGGGCGGGCTGCTCGGCCGGGCGCCGGCGCTTGGTTACGGCGCCCCCACGGTGGACACGATTCGCCCGGTCGAGGTGGCGTGCGATGGCCGCGCCGTTCCCGCCCTCGCGATCACGGGGTCCTTCGTCGCCGCCGGAGGCCAGCTTTCCCATGGGTTCGCCCTCTGGGTTGCAGATGGCGCCTGCGTTGCCGACTGCGACGCCTCCGGCGCCCTCGACTTCCTCGACTTCCTCTGCTTCCAGGGGCGCTTCGGCGCCGGCGACCCGCGGGCCGACTGTGATGGCGACGGCGCCCTCACCCTCTTCGACTACCTGTGCTTCCAGAACGCCTACGCCGCCGGCTGCCCGTAGGCGCCGGCCGGTCTTCCCGATCGCTCCGACCGCCCGCGCCGCGCAATCGGGCGCGGCGTTTGCAGCGAACGCCGCCGTCGCCGCCCAACTCGCCTCCATCCGGAACCTGCCCCCCATGCGCCTCCGAAACCGCGTTCTCCCCCCCGCGCCAGCCCACCCACTGCTCGCACTGCTGGCCACGCTTGGCCTGCCCGCGCTCGCCGCGGGCCAGCCGTGCGCAGACTGGCAGGTCGTCGACTCGCCCGATCCGGCCGCTTCCTCCATCCTCCGCGACATCGCCGCGGCCGGCCCGGATGATGTCTGGGTCGTCGGCGACTACTTCGATGGCGCCCGCATCGCGCAGTTCTCGATGCGCTGGGATGGCGCCCGCTGGACCGTCCATGACATCCCGGTGCGCAGCGCCCTGGGCAGCGGACACCTCTGGGCCGTCGATGCGCTCGGGCCGGACATCGTCTGGGCCGCCGGCGACCAGCAGCACCCCGACGCCTTCGGCTACTTCGGGACCCATCCGCTGGTCGTCCGGTGGGATGGCGCCGCGTGGCGCCACGTGGAAGTGCCCGCCCTGGGATCCGGCGCCTCCGGTGATTTCGTCAACGACCTCAAGATCATCGGCCCCGATGCCATCTGGTTCGTCGGCGAGGGCTACCCGATCTCCGCCGAGCCCCAGCCCTCCCTGGCGCTGCGCTGGGATGGATCCGGCTTCGAAGTGGTCCCCACCCCGCGCGTGAACACCTTCACCGGCCCGGGCAGCTTCGGCTCCGGCGATGGCCTTCGCGCCATCGATGGCGTCGCCCCGGACGACCTGTGGGCCGTCGGCGCGGCGGGCGATGGCGACCCCATCCGGACCGATTCCCAGATCCTCCACTGGGATGGCCACGCCTGGGAGCATCGGCCGGGGCCCGTCGCCGGGCTCTGGCACAGCCTCGACGCCGTCGTGGCGATCGCATCCGATGATGTCTGGGCCGGCGGCGAGTACTTCGACGGCACGAACTACCACGGCCTGGCCCTGCACTGGGACGGAGCGTCGTGGACGCGCGTTCCCATCCCCGGCGGCGTCAAGGACTTCGTCGCCTTCGCCACCGACGAGGTGCTGGCCGTCGGCGACGGCGTCATGCGCTGGGATGGCGCGAGCTGGAGCGTGGTCGAGACCTTCCCGGCCGTCCTCGGCCCCGCCCTGCAGGGCGCAGACGCAACCGGCAGCGCCTGCGAAGTCTGGGCCGCCGGGCGCGACCTGCGCGGGCTCGAACTCTCCACCCTGGTCGTCCACCGGCCCGCCGCCACCTGCCGCGCCGATCTCACCGGCGAGGGCGAACTCGACTTCTTCGACTTCCTGGCGTTCCAGAACCTGTTCGCGGCGGGCGACATGCGCGCAGATTTCACCGGCGATGGCGCGCTCGACTTCTTCGACTTCCTCGCCTTCCAGAACGAGTTCGCCGCCGGCTGCCCGTGATGGGCGGAGCGCCCGCTACCCGTTATCCGCCCGCAGTCGCTCCAGCAGTGGGTGCCGCTCGGCCTTCTTGCGCCGCAGCGCCTCGATCACCAGCGGCGGGCACATGCTGCTGAGGGCCTCCAGGTCGTCGCCGAGGGCGGCGATCTGCCGGATCAGGCTGCTGGAGGTGTAGGCGAAGCTCTGCCCGGCCACGATGAAGGTCGTCTCCAGCCCCGCCACCTCGCGGTTGGTCACCGCCTGCTGGATCTCGTACTGCAGGTCCGAGAGGTTGCGGATGCCCCGGAGGATCACGGTGGCCCTCGCCGAGCGCGCAAAGTCGACGGTCAGGCCGTCGTAGGCCTCGACGCGGACCGGGGCGCCGGCCGGCTCCTCGGCGACCAGCTCGTCGATGAGGGTCCTGGCCATGCGGGCCCGCTCCTCGACCGTGAACAGTTGGGCCTTGCCGGGATTGCGTCCCAGGGCCACGACGAGCTCGTCGAAGAGCCTGCGCCCGCGCTGGACCACATCCAGATGGCCGAAGGTGATCGGATCAAACGAGCCCGGATAAACCGCCAGATGTGCCGCCATGGGCCATGGTACCGGCCGGCTGTGCCGGCGGCGCCGCCGGCGCGGGCCCCGGCCGGCCGCCCGGCGGGGCAGAATCGCATGCAGGTGGCCCGCCGCCCGGGCGAATGAGACACTCGGTGTGCCATTGCGATTCACCGGTCGTCCTCGGGGGTAGCTTCTGAGGGCGACCGGCTCGGGCCCCCCTGTACCGGTCCCGCAGCGGACGCCTCCTCGCTGCGGGGCCTTTTTTGCGCATTTGCTCTTGCGTGAGAAGGGCTGATCCCTCACGCTGGAGGATTCGGGGCCGCACGCCGCGGCTCCAGAATCCTGGAGCGAAGCAATGCTCACACGCAGAAACGCCGCAACCGCAGCGCTGATCCTGGCCGCCTGCGCCGGGGCGCGGGCCCAGTGCGATGTCTATCGCACGCACATCCCGGACTTCGATCAGCGCCGCCTCGACTCCGGCGGCGCCCATGGCCTGCCGGACGCCGGCGACATGTACTGCGTGCCCACCAGCGCCATCAACATCATGGGCTATATCGCCAATAGCGGCTACCCCGAGATCCTCGGCGGCAGCCCGCAGTTCTGGCAGGCTGATGAGCATTACAACTACATCACCGACATGATCGAGCTCATGGGCGCGCTCATGGACACCGACAAGGACGGCGGCACCACCGGCGACGGGCACGTCGCCGGCCTGGAAGACTGGATCACCGCGCTGGCGCCCGGCAAGTTCGTCGTCGTGCGCAAGAGCACCAGCGGCGCCTACGCCCCCACGCCCGTCGAGCTGTGGTGGCAGATGGGAACGGGCGCCATGGTGAACATCTCCATCGGCAAGTATGAGTCGGACGGGTCCAAGCTCACGCGCGTCGGCGGGCACGTCGCCACGCTGTGGCGCGTCACCGGCGGCTGCGCCGCCACGCCCAACATCGGCTACCGCGATCCCTGGACCGAGAGCGAGAGCCTCACCAAGCAGTCCACCTTCTCCTCCACCAGCGGCGACCTCCTGAAGGTGCACAGCACGTTCAAGTACGGCGACAGCGACCCGGAAGAGCGCGACATGTGGCGCCTGATGAACTACACCACATCCAGCCGCTACCTCGATGCCATCACCATGGTCGTCCCCGTCTTCGGCCTGACCACCGACCCCACGCTGGAGAAGTACCAGATCTACTTCCCCGGCTCACTCGGCGCCCCGACGCCCAAGACCAAGGTCATCGACCTGCCCGGGACCGCCATCGCCGTGGCCCTCAGCGCCGACCTGATCGAAGCGCACGCGATTCTCACCGACGCCGCCGGCGGCGCCAGCCTGGTCACCTACAACCGTGCCGAAGAAGCCTTCGCCGATCCGATCGATCTCGGCAGCGCCACCGCGCTGGCCACAGATCGCCAGGGTGATGTCTGGGTCGCTTCCGGCGCCCGCATCCGCCGCGGCAGCGCCCGCCACCGCGCCTTCTTCATCGTCGATCGCACCGTCCCGACCGCGATCGACGCCATGGCCTACCACGATGGCGAGGACCTGATGTACTGCGTCAGCGGCGCCCGCGCCCGCCTGATGGCCCTCACCCGCGATGGCGATGTCGCGATGAGCCTCGCGCTGCCGACAACCGTGGGCCTCGCCGGCGCCCCGTCGCTCGCCATCGATGACCGCGCCGGCGCCATCTGGCTCACCAGCGCCGGTTCCGGCGCCATCTACCGCCTCGGCCGCGACGCCGCCGGCGGCTGGATGGTCGTCGAGACCGTCGATCTGGCCACCGGCGTCTCGCCCGAGTCGCTGCAGGTCTCCGACACCGGCAGCCTGCTGTACGCCTCCGGCGGCGTCCTGCACGAGATCGAGCGCGGCCCGACCGGCGGCTGGATCCCCGCGCCCGGCTCCGACTTCGACGGACAGCCCAGCGGCGCCCTCTTCGCCCTCGCCCGCAGCCGCAACAACCTCGACGACACCATGACCGGCCCGGGCTTCATCAACCTCGTCGAGGGCGAACTCGGCGCCGGCACGCCCGACTGCTACGCCGACTGCGATACCTCCAGCGGCGTGGGCGTGCTCGACTTCTTCGACTTCCTGTGCTTCCAGAACGCCTTCGCCGCCGGCGATCCCTACGCGGTCGACTGCGACACCAGCGGCGGCCTCGGCGTCGGCGACTTCTTCGACTTCCTGTGCTTCCAGAACGCGTTCGCTGCGGGCTGCTCCCAGTAGCGAACCGGAGTGGCATCCAGCGCAGATGACCTGCGCTTCGGCGTAGAGTCGTCCCCGCTGTCACAGGAGCCGCCCGTGCCGCTTGCGCCAATCGAGATCGCCCGCCTCGAGGAGGCCCGCCAGGCCCTCGGCGTCGCCGATGCCGCCGGATGCGCCGAACCCGTCGCCGGCGGCTGGATGTGCTACGGCGGCGAGGGCTCGTGGGCCAACCAGGCCTGTGGCCTGGGCATGGACGGGCCGGTGTCAGACGATGACCTGGATCGCCTGGTTCACTTCTACCGCTCGCGCGCCGTCGAGCCGCGCGTTGAACTGTGCCCGTTTGCCGACAAGTCGCTCATCAGCGGCCTCGCCGAGCGCGGCTTCGTGGTCCGCGAGTTCGAGACGGTCATGGCCCGCACGGTCAGCGCCGCCGACGACCTGCGGGCCCTGCTGCCCCGCGGCTGGCCCGACGGGCTCGAAATCGAGCGCCTCGACCCGGCGGATGACGACGCTGTGCGCGCCTATCTGGAGTTCGGCATCCGCGGCTTCATCGGCCCGGAGGCGCCGATCCCGGATTCGTGGATCGACGGCGGCCTGCGCGTGGCCCGCCACCAGCGCTGCGACAGCTTCATCGGGCGCATCGGCGGACAGACGGTCGGCTGCGGCGGGATGGAGTCGGCCGGACGCATCGCCTGCCTGTTCGGGGCCACGACGCACACCGACTTCCGGCGGCGCGGCGTGCAGCAGGCGATGATCGTGGCGCGGATCCAGCGGGCCCGCCAGCGCGGCTGCGATGTCGTTGCCATCCACTCCCGCCCGGGCATCCCCACCGAGCGCAACGCGATGCGCCTCGGCTTTGCGGTGGCCTACACCAAGGCGATCGTTGTGATGCCGGGCGAGGGGCTGGCGCGGTCTGTTTGACAGCAGAGAGCAGAGATCAGAGAGCAGACAGAAATCGAGGCCGAGAATCGGGTGGCTGGTGCTCTCTGGTGCGTTCGACCCCTGCAGGATCGTTGGGATTGGGGCTCTGGTCCCGGGGGGTATCGCTCGCTCCACCCCCCGGCTACGACCGGTCAGCCCTCCGGGCTGAAGAGTTGCACTGCGCACGGATCGGTCCTCTGCAGCGCTCCCGACGCCCCCGATCCTGATCTCTGTTCTCTTGTCTCTGATCTCTGTTCTCTATTCTCTGCCGTACTCGTGCAAAAACGACTCGGCCCGCGCCATCCCTGGCGCGGGCCGAATCAGCCGTCTCGATGATCGCATCCGTGCGTCAGGCGGCGCGACGGCGCACGTAGGCGCGCGTCGAGGAGAAGCTGTACGTCGCAGGAGTCGACCGCGCAGCGCTCGTGCGCTTGCGGGAGGTCGTCGTCGAGCGGCGCTTGACCGTCCCGCTGCGCTTCACGGTGGAGCGCTTCGCGGCCGGACGCCTGGTCGCGGCCCGGCTGGAGGGCTTGCCGGCGACCGAGCGCTTGCGCGCGGTCGTGGAAGTCTTGCGGGCGCCGGTGGTGGTCTTGCGAGCCGTCGACGGCTTGCGGCGGGTGGCGCTGCGCGTGGCGCTGGTGGCGCGCGGCGATGTGGTCTTGCGCCGGCGGGTGGCGGTGGAGGCGGTCGTCCGCTTCGCGGTTGTGCGCTTCGCGGCCGTGCCCTTCGTCGTCGGGCGCTTCGCAGTGGTCCGCTTGCTGGCGCTGCGCTTGGCGGTGGCGCGCTTCGTGGTCGGCCGCTTCGTGGCCCGCGTGGAAGTTGTGCGCTTGGTGGGGCTCCGCTTGGCGGCGCCGGTGGCCTTGCGGGCCGGACGCTTGCGGGCGGTCGCCTTGGGGGCGCTGCTGCGCGACTTGCTCGCGGCGTGGGTGCGCTTGCGGGCCGGGGCCGTGCGGCGCTTGGACGTGGTGCTCTTGCGTGTCGTGGGCATCGTTGTTCTGCTCCGTATAGGGGTCGCCCTGGCGCCGCCCCGCGCGGCACTGCGCCGGGACTCGCCCGGGCGCCTTCAAGAAAAAGGGCGGCCTCCATGCCTGTTGCGTCCGGGTTGCGAATAACCGCGGACGCAATGCCAATCGACACCGCCGGCATGCGAAATAAGCTTTCGTGACCAAAAAACTTGACTTGTCCCCGCCTGCGTCAGACTTGCGCTTCCCCGCAGAGGCGCCGAAGAGAGAGGTTCCGTGCCCGACTGGACGCCCGAATCCTGGAAATCGCGCCTCGCGGCCCACCAGACGCGTTACCACGACGCCGAGGCCGTCGAGCGAGTCGTCGCCCGCCTGCGCCGCCTGCCGCCGCTGGTCACCTCGTGGGAAATCGAGCGTCTCAAGGGCCTTCTCGCGGATGCCCAGGCCGGCCGCCGCTTCGTCCTCCAGGGCGGCGACTGCGCCGAGAGCCTCGCCGACTGCACCCCCGAGAGCGTCACCAGCAAGCTCAAGATCCTGCTCCAGATGTCCCTGGCCCTCGTCTACGGCGCCAAGAAGCCGGTCGTGCGGGTCGGGCGCTTTGCCGGCCAGTACGCCAAGCCCCGCTCCAGCCCCACAGAGACCCGCATCGTCGGCGCCGGCGAGGTCAGCCTCCCCAGCTACTTCGGCGACCTCGTCAACGCCCCGGACT
Source organism: Phycisphaerales bacterium JB039 (assembly GCA_043101635.1). Taxonomy (GTDB): domain Bacteria; phylum Planctomycetota; class Phycisphaerae; order Phycisphaerales; family UBA1924; genus CAYMJK01. The sequence goes on from JBICIE010000095.1 coordinate 17,578, forward strand.
TCACCGAGGGCGCCCGCCGCCCCGACCCAGAGCGCATGCTCCAGGGCTACGCCCACGCCGCGATGACCCTCAATTTCATCCGCTCCCTCGTCCACGGCGGGTTCGCCGACCTCCACCACCCGGAGTACTGGGATCTCAGCTTCCTCCACAACGCCGACCTCTCGCCCCAGCTCCGGGCCGAGTACGAGCGGATCACCTCCAGCCTCGCCGACGGCCTCCGTTTCATGGAGGCCCTCGGCGAGCAGCGGGTCGAGGAGCTCACGAAAGTCGAGTTCTTCACCAGCCACGAGGGGCTCAACCTGCTCTACGAGAGCGCCCAGACCCGGCGGGTTCCCCGGCGGGAGGGCCACTACGACCTCACCACCCACCTGCCCTGGATCGGCGAGCGCACCCGCCAGCTCGATGGCGCCCACATCGAGTTCTTCCGCGGCATCCGCAACCCCGTGGCCATCAAGCTCGGCCCGGACTGCCCGCCCGAACTGGCGGTGGCGCTGGGCCGGCGGCTGAACCCCGCCGGCGAGCCCGGCAAGCTGGTCTTCATCACGCGGATGGGCGCCGGGCGCGTCTGCCAGGCCCTGCCGCCGCTGATCGAGGCCGTCCGGCGCGACCAGGCCGCCGGCGGCCCGCCGGTCCTCTGGCTCTGCGATCCCATGCACGGCAACTCGCGCACGACGGCAAGCGGCGTCAAGACCCGCTCGTTCGATGACATCCTCCAGGAACTCGAGGCCACGCTGGATGTCCATCGCGAGATCAGCGGGCCCGCCGGCCCCGGCCTCGGCGGCGTGCACTTCGAACTGACCGGCGAGGATGTCACCGAGTGCGTCGGCGGCGCCGCCGGCGTCACCGAGGAGGCCCTCAGCCTCAACTACGCCAGCGCCTGCGACCCGCGCCTGAACTACCAGCAGGCCCTGGAGATGGCCTTCCTGCTGGCCCGCCGGCTCGGAACCTGAGCGAGCGCCGGCGGTCCGGGCCGTACAGTACGCGCATGTGCGGACAAGCCCGGCGCACCGCCGCGATCCTGCTGCTGCTGACGCTCCCTGCGCTCGTCGCCGCCTGCGCCTCCCCGCCACGCAAGCGCCTGATCGACGCCGTGCCCAGCGCCCGGCTCAGCGAGCCCGAACTCGGCGCCCGCGTCGCCGAAGTTCGCCTGAAGTTCAGCGCCTCGATCGAGCACGCCGGCGCCCAGGTCATCCTCAATACCAGCGACTCGCTGCTGCGCGAGCGGGCCCTGCTCATGATGATCCGTGTCAACGAGGAGATCATCCGGACAGGCTCGCACCCGGACCCGGTCGTGCAGTTCGTCGACCTGTGGGTGCTTGTCGCGCAGCTCAACGAGTTCTTCGACGCCGGCGCCGGGGTCGACTACTTCGGCCCTCAGCAGGCAATCGTGCAGGCCTCGGTCGCCGACATGCGCAGCGCGATGGAAGCCCTCGCCGACGAGTTCCTCGGCGACGACCGCGACCGGCGCGGCGAACTGCTGGTCGCCGACTGGGTCGAGCAGAATCCGATCAACCTCCAGCGGCTGTCGCGCACCAGCGTCCGCCCTCTGATGGCCTCCTACCTCGGCGACAAGGTCAAGGGCGATCTGTTCTCCTCGGTCAACAGTCTGGACGAGAGCGTCTCGAACATCAGCGACCGGCTCGAGATCATGACCACGCAGCTCCCCAAGCAGATGATCTGGTACGCCGACCTGCTCATCACCGACCGGATCGACCAGCTCAGGGCGGACCCCGCCTTCGCCGCGATCGAGCAGACCATGACCGACCTTCCCGGCGAGGTGGACCGCCAGCGCACCGATTCCTTCGATCGCATCGATTTCCAGCGGGCCGAGACGCTGGAGGCGATCGACCAGCAGCGCGCCGACACCCTCGCGGCGATCGACCAGCAGCGCACCGACACCCTCGCCGCGATCGACCTGCAGCGCACCGACACGCTCGACCGGATCGACGCCCTCCGCCAGGGGCTGACCGCCGATCTGGACAGACAGACATCCATCGCCCTCGAGAGCGTCAACGCCCAGCGCATCAACACGCTCGATCGCATGGACGAGTCGCTCGCCGGCGCCACCGAGGCCCTGGACGCGACCATCGCGCAGTTGGCGATCCAGCGCGAGGCCGCCTTCCGTGACGCCGAAGCCCTGCTGGACCGGCGCATCGACCGCATCTTCGTGCGCAGCGTGCAGCTTCTGATCATCGCGGCCGTGCTCGGATCGCTGCTGCTCGGGCTCGCATGGCTCGTCCGAGTGCGCCGATGATGCCGTTCTCTCGCGACCGTCTCGCCGGCGCCGCGGCCGAAGTCCGGGCAACGCTCGCCGACGTCGCCGCCGCCATCGGCCGCCTGCTGGCCATCGAGTTGGTCTTCCTGCTCCTGTCGGCCATCATCGTGCTGCCGGTGGCGGGCTATCTGCTCAGCAGGCTTGTACGGACCACCGGCGACGTCGTCGTCAGCAATACCGATCTGATCGGCTTCCTGCTGTCGCCGCAGGCCATCGCGGGCATGCTGGTCATCATCGCAGCCCGCCTGGCGGCCCGCTTTGCGCAGTTCGGCGCGGTGGTCCTCGCCCTCTCCGGCGCCGGGCGCCCGGGTCTGCCGGGCATTCTGATGACGATCGCCCGCCGACTGCCCGGGCTGGCCCATCTCGGCGCCATGCAGGCGGCGCTGCTGGCGCTGGCCGCGGCCCCCTGGCTCGCCGCGATCGGCGTCTCGGCCCTCCTTCTGGCCGACCACGACATCAACTACTACCTGGACCAGACCCCGCCGCGCTTCTGGATCGCCCTGGCCATCGCCGGGCTCGCCGCGGCAGGCGGCGCCATCTGCGTCGGCCTCGTCTACGCGGCGCTTGCGTACGCCGTACCCGCGATGCTACTGGAGGGCGCCCCGCCGCGGGCGGCCCTGCGCCGAAGCTGGGGCCTGTTCCGTCAGGCGCCCGGCCGATTGCTTGGCCGCCTGCTGGTCTGGGCCGGCGCCATCGCCGCCGTCGCCGCCGCCGGCGCCGCGATCCTGCACATGGTCGAGACGGTGGCGCTGGGTCTGCCGACATCGATTACCGGCATCCTGCTGGTGGTCTCCGGGCTGCTGGCCATCGAACTCGCCGCGACGCTCGTCATCTCCATGCTCGCCTTCGCGGCGCACGTGACGATCGTCCTGCGCCTGTTCGTGCCGTTGAGCGGCGCCCCGTCGCCCGCGCTCGCCGCGCCGGTACGCTCCCCGCGCCTGCGCCTGCTGGGCTGGGGCTCGCTGGCGGCCCTGGTCGCCGGATCGTCGGTCATCGCCGGCGCGCTGGTCGAACGCTATCCCCTGCGTGATCAGCGCACGCTGGTGATCGCGCACCGCGGCAGCTCGAGCCGGGCCCCGGAGAACACCCTCCCGGCGGTGGAGGCCGCCATCGAAGACGGCGCCGACATCGTCGAGTTCGATGTGCGCCTCACGCGCGACGGGGCGCTGGTGCTGATGCACGATGCCGACCTGATGCGCATCGCCCGCGACCCGCGCCGCGTGGCCGATCTCACCCTGGCCGAACTGCGTGCGATCGACGTGGGCGCCTCGTTCGGCGCCGGCTTCCCCGCGACCGCCGCGCCGACGCTGGAGGAGGTCATCGACGCGGCCCGCGGACGCGTCGGGCTGCTCATCGAGCTGAAGCCCGCGCTGGCCGACGGCGCCCTGGCCCGCGCTGTCGCCGGCGCGCTGCGCCGCGCCGACTTCGACCGGCCGGTGATGGTGATGTCGCTTGATGCCCGGGAGCTTGCGCACTTTCGGGCCGCTGCGCCGCATGTGCCAGCGGGCCTGACCGTGGGCGCCGCCGCGGGCGACCTGCCGCGCGCCGACGCCGACTTCATCGCAATCAGCGCTGCGCGACTCCGCTTCGGCACGCTCGACCGGCTGCGCGACGCCGGCAAGCGCGTGCATGTCTGGACGCTGAACGATCAGGCCGCGATGCAGCGCTTCCTCTCCCTCGGCGTCGACGCCATGATCACCGATGAAGTTGCGCTTGCCGTGCAGATGCGCAACCAGTGGCGCGATCTGAGCGCGCCCGAGCGCGCACTGGTGACCTTCCGATACCGCGGGCGGTGACAAGTTTGCGGCTCCTTGACTTGCGCGCGCTGCCGGCTATGCTGATTCCGGAAGTGGCGCCCGCTCGCACGGACCGAACGCCGTGCGAACCCAGAGCGGCCAAGGCTTCCTGAGAGGGTTCTTCGAACACCTCAGTTTCTCACCCGCATCGCATCATCATGACGCATTCGCCGCGCGTGTATGCTGTTGTGCCGCGCGGCCTTGATTGAGTTGACCGGTCGACGCCGGCCGCGCGGTGTTCGCGCGCCGGAGTGGCCAGACAAAGCACGCCAGCGGCGTGCCTCGAAGGAGCAGTCCGATGGCTGCCAACAAGCCGAATCCCACACCCGCCACCCCTGCAAAGCCCGCCGCCGCCGCGGCCCCGAAGCCACCGGCCAAGCCGGCTGCGCCCGCTTCGCCCAGCAAGCCGGGCGGCGGCGCTAAGAAGTAGCGCGCACAGGAGTTGAGGGGGAGATGCGCCGCAGCCCGGCGCGCAGGATAGAGGAGCCGGCGAGGCCGAAAGGTCTCGCCGGCTGTTGAGCGCCGCTCAGGGCGCCCGCCAGCGATCGGCTTGCGCCGGGCGCCCCCATTGCTCGTACAGGCGCGCCAGCGTGCGGGCCGCTGACGCCGCCGCCGGATGCTCCGGGCCGGCGCCGGTCACGATGATCGCGTGCGCCTCCAGCAGCGCCGCCTCCGCCTCGTCGTACCGCTCGAGGCCGATCAGCGTCGCGCCGTGACTGGTCAGCAGCGCGCCGATCTGCCAGTGACCCTCCGGCATCGTGCGCTGGGCCAGTTCCGTCGCCAGACGTGAGTGCGGCTCGGCCTCCGCGAACCGGTCCTGGTTGCGGTACAGCCGCGCCAGGTTGTGGCTGGCGATGGCCCGGTTCGGATGCTCCTCGCCCAGCACGCGCGGGATCCGCTCCAGCAGCTCCACAAAGAGCTCCTCGGCCCGTGCCAGGTCTCGTCCATCCGTGTTGCACGCCGACGCGAGGTTGTTCAGCGTCGCCAGTGTGTGCGGATGATCGGATCCGAGGATGCGCCGGCGGACCTCCAGGATCCGCTCGTGCATCGCGATGGCGTCGTCGATGCGCTCGAGGTCGTAGTAGAGCGCCGCCAGGTTGTTGGCGCTGATGAGCGTCTCGGGATGCTCCGCCCCCAGCACCCGCGTGCGCCGCTCGAGCGTCTCCTCGCCCAGCACAGCCGCCTCGTCCAGCCGGCGCAGGTCCCACAGCAGGTGCATGCGCACGCTCATCGACACCAGCGTGTCGGGGTGATCCGGCCCGAACAGCCGGCGCCGTCCATCGAGCACCCGCACGCTCAACGCGTCCACCTCCTGCGGGCGTCCGAGGTTGGCCGTGTAGGTCGCGATGTTGTTCTGCGCCCACAGCGTGAAGGCATGCCCCTGACCAAGCGCCTCCTGCGCCAGCGCTTCGGCCTCGCTCGCCTTCACCAGCGCATTGTCGTAGTCGCCGTCCTCGAAGTCCATCTCGCCCAGCCGGATCAGCGATGCGATCGCGTCGGCGTGGGCCCGCCCCAGTTCGGCCCGCCGGATCGCCAGCGACTGCTCCAGGTGCGGGCGGGCCAGTTCGGTCAGCCCGGCCGCGTCGTAGCTGTCGGCGATGATCATTCGGATGTCCGCCTCGATCAGCGGGTGCTCCGAGTACGCGTGCACGCGCTGCGAGGCCCGGTCCAGGATCGCCCGCAGCAGCTCCGTGTCCATGCTCATGGCGATCTCCGGCGAGATTCCGCTGAGCATGTCATCGAGGAACTGCGCAACTGCGCCCGCCCGCACCGCCTCGCGCCGCGCTGTCGCCTCCGCCGTCGTCGCCCGCGCCAGCATCGCGCCGAGCGCCACCACGCTCACCGACAATACGGCGCCCACCGCCACCGCGGCCCCCGCCGCCGCACGGTGCCGGCGCGAGAACTTGCGTAGCTGATACATCGCACTCGGCGGCCGCGCTGCAATTGGCAGATCATCCAGGTGCCGCCGGATGTCCTCCCCCAGCGCTGCTGCGCTGGCGTACCGCCGCGCCGGGTCCTTCTCCAGCGCCTTGCGCACGATCGTCTCGATGTCGCCGCGAAGCTGCCGGTCGATCGTGCCGAGCCCTGCCGGCTCCCGCTCCGCAATCGCGCGCACCGCCGCCGGAATCGGCGCATCATGCACATCGATCGGCGCCTGTCCGGCAAGCAGTTCGTACAGAATCGCGCCGAGCGCGTACACATCCGCTCGCGTATCGACAATGTCCGAATCGCCCGTCGCCTGCTCCGGCGCCATGTATGCCAGCGTGCCGATCAGTTGCCCCGCCCGCGTGTGCATCGTGATCGGTTCGCCGCCGTCCGTGCCATCCTGCTCCCCCGTCGCGACGATGCGCGCCACGCCGAAGTCCAGGATCTTCGGGCTCGCGCCCCCCGCACTCGACGCGCCGCCCGGGGCGTCGCGCGACGCCGCTGCGCCGCCCGGCGACTCCACGATGATGTTCCCCGGCTTCAGGTCCCGGTGCACCACGCCGCGCTCATGCGCGTGCGCCACCGCGTCGCACACCAGCGCAAACAGCTCCAGCCGCTGGCGCACGTTCAACTGCGCCTGCCGGGCATGGCGCGTCAGCGGCTGGCCCTCTACCAGCTCCATCGCCAGATATGGCGCTGTCGCCCCGGCGATCTCCGCCTCGCCCGCCTCGTAGATCCGCGCGATCCCCGGATGCCGAAGCCGGCCCAGCGCCGCCGCTTCGCGCCCGAACCGGCGCACCGCCCCCGTCGAAACCAGCCCCGGCCGAATCAGCTTCAGCGCCACCAGCCGGCGCGGAGACTCCTGCTCGGCGCTGTACACCACGCCCATCCCCCCGGCCCCCAGAAAGCCGCTGATGCGATACCCGCCCACCTGCGCGCCCGGCGCCAGCCGCTCCAGCGGCCCCGCCCGCGCCAGCCCCGACTCCTCCAGCGCCGGCCGCTCCAGGAACCCGTCGTCCTCGCTGTGAAACCGCAGCAGCGACTCCACCTCGCGCCGCAGCTCGCTCTCCGCGGCGCAGCGCGACTCGATCACCCGCGCCCGCTCCGCCGCCGGCGCCTCAATCACTTCCGTGAAGATGTCGCGCGCCCGCGACAGATCGGAAGAGCAC
>JBICIE010000096.1:0-13294 GCA_043101635.1 Phycisphaerales bacterium JB039
CGATGATGCGCCAGCCGGCGCGAGCCCGCTCTGCCTGCAGATGCGCAAAGCGGCTCAGGCGCCGGCGAGCCATGTCGAGCTGTACCCAGACGGGCGCCGGCGGGCTGGCGCCAAAGCGCTGCAGCGCCAGTTCCTGGAGCAGTTCGGCGCAGTGCGCTTCGATCCGGTGGGGGTTGGTCTCGGCGGTCAGTTCGCTGCGCCCGAAGCGCTCCAGCACCGCGTGCAGCAGCGAGCCGAAGACGAGGGGGTCCATCTCGCGGGCGCTGTCATCGAGCGGTTCGGCCCGCATCACGCGCCCGAGGTAGAACCGATAGCGCGACTGCAGGTAGGCGGCGAACCCGGTGACCGGCATGGTCTGCAGCGCCGCCCGCTTCGGCGCCATGATCGGCGCCGGCCAGAAGGCGCACGTGTCGCCGCAGGGCGCCATCGCGATGCGCGGCGGGCCCTCGGCGGCCTCGTCGCCGGTGAAGCGCAGCACGCGCCGGGCCACCGTCTGCGGATCAGCCATCAGCAGCAGGCGGCTCGGCGTCAGCGGATTCCCATCCGCATCCCGGCGCGGACACAGCAGCGTGGCGTCCGGGCGCGTGCCGAGAATGGTCGCCAGCGCGTGGGCATTGCGGGCCAGGCGCTGGGGATCGTCGGGCAGGCCGAGGGCCCGGCGCACGGCCGGCGCCAGAAGCCCGCCGGCGCCTCCGCCGCCGAGGGCCTGTTCGGTCAGGCCGGTGATGACGAGCGCCGGCGCGGGGTCCAGGGGCAGTTCGAGCCAGCCGAGGATCTCCACGCAGTCGCCACCGGCGTCCTCGGGTATCGCCAGGTCGCCGAGCCGCCGGATGATCGCCTGGATCGCCTCGCTGGCGGTCAGCGGCTGCGGGGCGAGGGCGCCGAGCTGCGCCATCTCCGTCAGGGCGCTGCCGATCAGCCTGGCCTCGGCGAGGCGCTGACGCTGCCCGGCGCCGTCGGGCGCGGCAGTTCGGGCGACGATGCCCTGCAGGCAGTCGCCGATGGGACCCGCCCAGGCGCCTGCGGGGCGCGGCGGCCCTTCGAGCGGGCGCAGCAGCCGGCGCACGCGCCGCTCCAGGTCAGCGAGGCGAGCTTCCTCGGCGCCCCAGTGGCCGATCCGGCGCGGGTGGCGCTGGCGCTGAAAGGCGTCCAGCCGCTCCAGCCACCACTCGTTGATCTCGGGTTTCGCGCGGCGCCGGCCGGCGAGCAGCGCCTCTTCCAGCAGCGGCGAGCGCACCAGTGCCGCAAAGTCGCGGAACCGTCCGGTCTCCAGGAATGCGCCGATGCGTTCGAGCAGTCGCCCGATCGGCGCCAGCGAGGCCTTGCGCCCGGCCGCGGCCCGGGCGCTGACGCCCAGCCCGTCGCGCACGGACCGGCGCAGCGGCGCGATGGCAGCGCCTTCGGGTGCGCCGATGGTGATCGCGCCGGCAGGCCGATCCGCATGGTTGCGGGCGATCGCCGCGGCAGCGCAGCGGGCCTCATCGCGCGGATCTGCGCAGAAGATCAGCCGGTTGTCATCGATGGCGATGGTCGCCTGGTTCCACGCCTCCGGGATGATGCAGCCGAGGGCGTCGAAGCGGTCGGCGAGCGACTCGGGCGCAGCCACCAGGGCGCTGAGCGCAAAGCCTCCCAGGATTGCGCGCGCCACCGCGCCGAGTTCGGCGACGCCAACCAGCACGACTGCGGGCCGGTCGGCGCCGGGCCCCGGCGGCTGCCGGGCCAGGCGCATGGCCCAGGCGCCGGGATCGGCCAGCGCGTGGGCGTCGAGCAGACGGTGGTACCGCGACTCGACCTGCCCCAGCGCCTCCCAGCGGGCCGGATCCAGCGGCAGGGCCCCGGCGCGGGCGGGCACATCCGCCAGCGACAGTCCCTGGGCCGCGAGCTCGGCGGAGGCCCGCTGCACCAGGCGCGCCAGTGCGTCCCACGCGGGGGCGGTCGCGGGCGTCTTCGGGCCGCAGATGGCCGACAGCGCGTCCTCATCCAGCCCGCGCAGGGCTTCGATCCAGGCGACCCGCTGGGCGGTGGGCGAGGCGAGCCGCGCGGGCGGCTGCGCCAACTCGGCGATGTTGCCCGCGGTGAGGGCGCCCGGCGGGGCGAGGGCGCCGCCGCCAGCCTGGGCCCGCTCGGCGAGCAGGGCCAGCAGCACGCGCCCGGCCCGGGCGCCGGGCGTGATGAGGCGCAGGTGCGACAGGTCGCCATCGGCGGCGTGCGCCCACAGCCAGTCGGCAGCGCTGTGCAGCGCCGGGCGGTCCCAGCCGAGGAAGACACGATCGCAGCTCGCGGCGGGCGCGCCGGCGGCCATCACGCGCCCGTCATCTGGCGGATGGACGCGGGCGATTCGCACTGCCCGGTGCGGGCGCTGAGCAGAGTCGCCTGGCACAGCGACATGACGGTCCGGTGATCCACCGGCCCCGGCGGCGGGATCGCAGGATCAAGCCGGCGCGTGATGTCATCGACCATCGCGGCGACATCGTGCGTGGTCTTCGGCGGCGCTTCGCGCGTGCTGCGGCGCGAGGCGTCGACCTTCTCGCCGGCCGGATCGATCCACTCGAAGCCATCATCGAAGATGCGCAGCCGCCCGCGCTGGCCCAGCAGGGTCACCGTGCGGTTCCAGCGCCCGGCGTGATCGCTGGCGACCACGCTGGCGGTGCGCCCGTCGGCGAAGCGCAGGGAGGCGGTCAGGTCGCCGCGGAAGTCGCGCAGGCTGTCCGCCGGCGGGCGGGCGCGTCCCGGCCCGGCGCCGACGTAGGCGGCGTCCACCGTCTCGGGCTCGCCGAGCAGGGCGCACAGGAGATCGAGGGCGTCGTACACCTGCGCCCCCAGCGTGCCCTGGCTCGGCCGGCGCCACGATTCCACCATGGCCGAGCGGATGTCGCCGAACGACTCGAGCACCTCGGCGGCATCCCGCAGCGGCTGGCTCAGGCGCAGGCGCGGGCCGCAGGCGGCGCAGTCGGCCGGGCGCAGCGGGCCGGACTGGCTCAGCCAGCCGCTGGCCAGGTCGGTGGCGGCGGCGGGGATCGGCTCGAGGCTGGTGATGATGGCCCCGCGGGCCCGGGCCGCCAGCAGCGCTGCGGCATCCTCGCTGTCGCCAGCGCCGAAGGCCCCCGGCGCCAGCAGCCAGAAGAGGCGGGCCTCCTCGCCGGCCAGCGCGGCCCGCAGGTCATCGAGATGGCGGGTCTCCAGTTCCGCGGCCACCGCGCTGCCCTGGCCGCGCTGCGGGCTGCCGGCGCCGACCGGCCGCATCTGGGCCAGGGCGCACACCTGGCGGGCCAGGGCAAGCTGATCGGTCGTCAGCCAGAGGATGACAGCGCGGGGCGCCTCGGGATGGGCGGGCTGGGCGGGCATGTGGCGTCGATCCGTGACGAGGCCATGGTATTGCCCGGCGCCGGGGCTTGCCCGCGGCCCTGTCGCTGAGCACAATTGGGGGTATGGCGCGGCAAGGCGGCCGCGGCGATGGCCCATCCATCGTCGAGGAAAGTCCGAGCGCGACAGGGCAACGGTGGTGGATCGCGTCCACCCGTCCGATCGAGTCCCACGGGCCTGGCTCGTGGGGGCGGTCACGGGCGAGGGAAAGCGCCACAGAGAATCAGACCGCCGATGGCCGGGGCAGGGTTTCCCTGCGAAGCCGGCACAGGCAAGGGTGAAACGGTGCGGTAAGAGCGCACCGCCCCGCCGGTGACGGCGGGGGCATGGCAAGCCCCACCGCGCGCAAGGTCAAGCAGCTCCCGCCCCCCCGCCCCGCGAGGGGGCGCCCGGCCCGGGCGAATGGGAGCGGGTAGACCGCTGAGGTGGGTCGGCAGTCCCTGCCGACTCGGCAGGAGCAGTCGGCATGGGACTGCCGACCCACCTCCGGGCGCCGGCAACGGCGTCTGCAGAGAAATGGCCGCCCCCGCGGGCAGGCCCGCCCGAGCCCCCGTCAAGGACCTGGGTGGGAACCGCCCGCCGGGACAGAACTCGGCTTACCAGCTGCGCCCGACCGCGATGCGGGCCCCCGGGAGACCGGGGGCCCGCGGCCTTTTTGGGGGAGCGAATGAGCGAATGGCGAGTGAGCGAATGAGGGGGAGGCGGAAGGCAGGAACGCGGAGGGCGCAGAGGGAGCAGAGTCACGCAGAGGGGGATGGCCCTCTACGCCGCAGCGCGGCGATCTTCGGAGGGCGCCGGGGAGGCGCTGGCGCTCGCTGCGGCTTCTCCGGTGGCCACGCGCGCTGCTCCGGTGGCCACGCGCGCTCTTCCGGTGGCCACGGGAACTTCTGTGGTGGCCTCGGGAGCTCCTCTCATGGCCACGAAGCAGGAAAGACGGAACGCAGAGTTCGCAGAGAGCGCAGAGTCACGCAGAGGGGAAGATGGGTTGGAGGCCCGGCGAAAGCGCCGGGTCTTCTCATGCGCCCGCGCGCGCACAACCCAAATCTCTTCTTCTCTGCGCAGCTCTGCGCTCTCTGCGTTCCTGCCTTGCTTTCCTGCCTCCTGGCTTTCCCTGATCCCCTCACGCAGAGAGGAAGATGGGTTTGAGGCCCGGCGAAAGCGCCGGGTCTTTCTCATGCGCCCGTGCGCGCACAACCCAAGTCTCTTCTTCTCTGCGCAGCTCTGCGACCTCTGCGACCTCTGCGTTCCTGCCTTGCTTCCCTGCCTTCCGCCTTTCCCTGATCCCCGATCGCTGATCGCTGATTGCTGATCCCTCACCGACCTGAAGCTGCTTTCACGCGCTGCTCACGAGCATCTCAGATTCGCCCGCCAACATGGTGATGAACAAGGAGACTGGAACCATGGACTGGAACGAGATCAAGGGCAACTGGAAGCAGCTCAAGGGCAAGGCCCGCCAGAAGTGGGGCAAGCTCACCGATGATGACCTGGATCAGATCGAAGGCAGGCGCGAGCAACTCGTGGGCAAGATCCAGGAGGCCTACGGCAAGTCGCGCGACGAGGCCAACCGCGAGATCGAGGAGTTCTGCAGGGCGTGCTAGCTTCTCGCAGCGCCCGCCAGGAAGGAAGCGGATGTCGATCGGAATGAACATCGCAACATCACTGGCCGCAACACTGGCGGCGGGCGCCGTCGGGCTCGCGATCGCGGCGGCAGCGCCGAATGGCCCGGGTGGCCCGCCGGCCGAGGGCGACGCCCGCCAGCTCTGGGACTGGCTCGATGAGGCCGGCTACCGGCAGTGGGCCCCGTGGCCCGGCGCCGGCAAGGCCGCGACCGTCGGCTTCTACCAGGGCCGGGCGCCGCACGGGGCGCGCCTGAAGCTGTTCGTCAACCGCAGGGCGCTGTCGAACCCCGATGATCCGCCGGCCGGCTCGGTGCTGGTCAAGGAGAACTACGGGCCCGATGGCGGCGAACTGGTCGCGATCACCATCATGCAGAAGATCGATGGCTTCGACCCGGACAACGGCGACTGGTTCTACGCCAAGTACGGCGCCGAAGGCGCGATCGCGCGCCAGGCCGGCCAGCTTGTCGCCGGCAAGGTGCAGTCGTGCATCGAGTGCCACGAGACTGCCGCGGGCGATGACTACATCTTCGCCAACGATGAAGACCACGGGCGCGGGGGCGGATAAGGGCCCGCCCTCCGCAAAGGCGCGAAGCGCCGGATCTCCCCCATCCGGCGGGCGCCGACAACCAGGGCGCGGGACTCCGAGGGAGGATCCCGCGCCCTGTTGCATCGCGGCGAAGAGGCAGAACGCAGGGACGCAGAGGCCGCAGAGTCACGCAGAGGAAAAGACTGGGTTGAGGCCAGGCGAGAGCGCCGGGCCTTTTCTTCTTATCTTGGTCCCATCTGTGCCATCTGTGGATCGCGCATCTGCATCTGTGCCATCTGTGGTTGCTGCCTTGCTGCCTTTGCCTGCGCCTTACAGCAGCGCCACCGGATCGATATCCACCGCCGCCTTCGCGTCGCTCTTGAGCTGGCCGCGCCGGCGCAGGGCTTCCAGCGGGCCGTGCAGGGCCCGGACGGTGTCGGCGTACAGCTCGATGCCGATGCGCGTGCGGTCGGCGATGCGGCTGATCACGCACGGCGCCGGGCCTTCGATGCGCACGGCGCTGCCGGCGGCCTCGCGCAGCAGCTTCGCCAGGGTTCGGGCCTCTTCCATCGCGCGCTCGGGGGATTCGTCGCGTACGACGATCCGCGCGGCCCGGCCGTACGGCGGCAGATGCGCCCGGCGGCGCACGGCAAGCTCGCCTTCGGCAAAGCCGACATAGTCGTGCTGTGCGGCCAGCCGGATCGCCGGAACCTGCGGCGACATGGTCTGCACGATCACGCGGCCCGCGTGGGCGCTGCGCCCGGTGCGCCCGGCGACCTGGCTGACAAGCTGGAAGGTGCGCTCGCTGGCCCGCCAGTCGGGGATGTTCAGGGCGGTGTCGGCGTTGACGACGCCAACGAGGTGCACGTTCGGAAAGTCGAGGCCCTTGGCGATCATCTGCGTGCCCAGCAGCAGGCGCACCTCGCCGGCGGCGAAGCGGCTGAGGACATCGAAGTAGTCGCTGGCGGTGCGCATGGAATCGGAATCGACGCGCAGCATGCGCTCGGGCCCGAGGCCGGTGATCTGCGCGATCTCCTCTTCCAGTCGCTGCGAGCCCATGCCGAGGGCCGTGACCTTGCTGCCGCACAGCGGGCACAGGCGCGGCGGCTTCTGCTCGGCGAGACAGTGATGGCAGCGGACGACGCCCTCGGCCGGGATCACGCCAGCCTTGTGCCAGACGAGCCCGCTGTCGCAGGAGTCGCACTGGGCGGTCCAGCCGCAGGCGGCCCGCGGGCAGCAGAGGTAACTGGCCCAGCCGCGCCGATTCAGCAGCAGGATCACCTGCCCGCCTTCATCGAGGGTCTCGAGCAGCGCCTTCTCCAGCGTGGGCCCGAGCAGGCGCAGGCGCCGGTCGCCGCTGCGCGCGCGGGCCCGGCGCTCTTCAGCGAGATCGACGACATCGACCTTGGGCAGGCGCCCGCCGCCGACGCGCTCGTTCAGTTGCCAGAGGGTGTAGCGCGGCGCGGCGCCGATGGCGTTGGCCCATGATTCCAGCGCCGGGGTGGCCGAGCCCAGCAGCGCGGGGCAGTTTTCGATCTGCGCGCGCTTGACGGCAACATCGCGGGCGTTGTAGCGGGGGACCTGGTCCTGCTTGTAGTCGGAGGCGTGCTCCTCATCGACGATGATGAGCCCGAGCCGCGGCAGGGGCGCAAACACCGCCGAGCGCGCCCCGATGACGACGTGCGCCTCGCCGCTGGCGGCCGCAGCCCACTGCCGGTTCCGCTCCGAAGCGCTCAGGCCCGAGTGCAGCACCGCCACGCCGGCCCGCTCGAAGCGGCGCAGGAAGCGGGCGGCGGTCTGCGGCGTCAGCGAGATCTCGGGCACCAGCACCAGCGCGCTGTCGCCGCGGGCCAGCACCTGCTCGATGATGCGCAGGTAGACCTCGGTTTTGCCAGAGCCGGTCACGCCGCGGAGCAGGTGGGGGGCAAATGCGCCGAGCGTGCTGGCGACGCCATCAATCACCTGCTGCTGGGCGGGCGTCGGCGTCTCCGGGTCGATGGCGGAGCCGTCGGCCAGTCGCGGATCGAGCATGGGCGCGGGGACGGCGACGTACGAGCGCCGCACTTCGTGCAGCAGCCCGAGCTTGATGAGCCGGTTGATCGGGCCGCGTGTAGGGGCGCCGGCTGCGCGCGCAAGCTCGTCCGGCTCGGCGGGGAAGGCGCCATCGGGCAGATCGCGCACGGCTTCCCACGCCGCCTTCGTCTTCGGCGGGAGCTTGCCGAGCGGCTCGGCGCCGGTGCGCTCCAGTTCGAGACGCGTACGCTGGCCGGTGGCCCGCTTGACCGCGGCCGGCGTCATGGTCGCCAGCGCCATGCCGAGCGGGCAGAGGTAGTAGTGGGCCATCCAGCGAGCCAGTTCGATCAGCCCGGGCGCCAGGCGCGTCTCGGCGATGCGGGCCAGGGCCTTGACACGGGCCGGGTCGAAGCCGTCCAGCAGCTCACGCCCGCCCGCCTCGACGACGATCCCGCGGACCGCCCTCTTCGAGCGGGCCAGCGGCGCCTCCACGTGGCGGCCGAGCAGATCCGAGGCGTCGGCGGGGCGCACGCCCTCGGCGAGGTAGGTCAGCCCGCGGTCGTCGCGCTCGATGCTGCGCTCCAGCGCGACGCGCACGAAGACGCGCGTGTCGGCGGCATCGAGTTCCTGCTGGGTCCACAGGCCGGTCATGCGTACATGATACGAACGGACGGGCGCCGGCGCCGCTCCTGACACTTGGGGCGCAGTGACGCCCAGCCGGGGGATTGGGGGTGAAGTTCCTGTGGAAATCCGGGCGCGTGCGCGCAACCGTGGTGGTGGCGGTCCTTGGGCTGTGATCAGCCAGGGAAGTCGCATCATGAACGCCAGGCGCGGTTTCATGAAGGCGCGCTCGTGGAGGCAATCGCAGCGGCGCACGCCGTTACCGGTGGGCGTGCGCGGGGCGTGCGGTGTCGCTGCGCGCCCCGGAGGCGGCCGGGACGCAAGGAGCACGTGATGAGGAGCAGGGCACGGTTGGGAGCGACGGCGGGCGCGATCGCCGCGGCGACGGGACTGCTGGCGCCGGGCGCCATGGCCGAGCAGCCGCTGGAGGTCGTCTGGGGCAAGCTGATCGGGACCCCCCTGGATGATCTGGGGTTCCGCGCCGCGCTGGATCCGGCGGGGAACCTGGTGATCGCAGGGTGGATCGGCATCGAGCCGGGGCGCGGCGATGCGCTGCTGGCCAAGTACTCGCCGTCCGGCGCACTGCTCTGGTCGCGACAGATCGGGACGACGGCGAACGATATGGGCAGCGGCGTTGCGGTGGATGCCGCCGGCGCGATCTACCTCGCCGGGCGCACCAGCGGGCGACTCTTCGGGCCGCACGCCGGATCCTCGGACGCCTTTCTCGCGAAATACGACGCATCCGGCGAACTGCTCTGGGGCCGGCAGTTCGGCACGTCGACGCATGAGTGGATCAACGGCGTGGTCGCCGACGGCGACGACGTGTATGTCTGCGGCGACACCGGCGGCAGCCTGTTCGCCGCCAGCGCCGGCTCGATCGACTGCTTCCTGGCCCGGTACGACGCGTCGGGCCAGCGCATCTGGGAGCGGCAGTTCGGAACGGCGCTGCACGACTCTGCATCCGGCATCGCGATGAATGCCGCGGGCGATCTCATCACATGCGGGTGGAGCGACGAGGATCCGGTCGTGCGGAAGCACACGCCTGGGGGCGCGGACCTGTGGTTGCGCAGGATCGAGACGCCGGCGGCCGACTACATCTACGACCTCGCGCTGGATGGCGCCGGCGGGATCCTGATCGTGGGCGATCGCTACCACGCCGCGGGCGATCAGTGGAGCGCCCTGCTGATGAAGTGCGACGCCGACGGAGCGCTGCTGTGGACGCGGGAGTACGACCGCTCCGGGTCCACCGATGAGATGTGGCGCGGCGTGACGGCGGACTTCGAAGGCAACGCCTATGTCTGCGGCGGCTCCGGCCCGTCGTTCGGCTATGAGGGCCCGAACGTGATGCTGCTGAGCAAGTACGACCCGTCGGGCAACGAACTCTGGCTGCTGGCCGATCCGCTGGGCGCCCGGGAGAGCTGGGGCTACAGCCTGGCCCTGCGCGAGACCGGAGAGCTGCATGTCACGGGCTACGCGGACCGGCTGCTGGGGATACCCGGCGCCGGCGCCATCGACGCGGCGGTCGCGCAGTTCCGCCCGGCCTGCTATCCCGACTGCGACGGTAGCGGCGAACTGGACCTGTTCGACTTCCTGTGCTTCCAGAACGCGTTTGCTTCGGGTGATCCGTACGCCGACTGCGACGGGACGGGCGCGCTGGATCTGTTCGATTTCCTGTGCTTCCAGAACGAATTTGCGACGGGGTGCCCGCGCTAGGCGGGCGCCGAGGCTCGTGGGGTCATCCGAGACAGTGCACCGGGCGAGGCCCGGGCAGAAGGAGACCGACCATGAAACTGCATCACATCTGTTTCGGCGCGGTCGTGACGCTGGCGCCGGCGGCGATGGCCGACGAACTGCACGTGCCATCGCAGTATCCGACAATCGAGGCGGCGATCGCGGCGTCCCGGGCCGGCGACGAGATCGTGCTGGCAGATGGTGTCTTCACGGGCGCCGGCAACGACGATATCCAGATGCCAGCCCACGCGATCACGCTGCACAGCGCCTCGGGCGATCCGGCGCTGTGCGTGATGGACCCTCGCTACGACCACCGGGCGATGCTCTTTTATCCGGGCGCCTCCTCGGACATTGTCATCCGCGGGATCGGCGTGCACAACGCCGGCGGCTACGTGGGCTACGGCGGCGCCGCGATGATCATCGGCGCCAGCCCGACCTTTCAGCAGTGCGTGTTCGATCACAACGAAGCGCTCGACCTCGTCTGCCAGGGCGGCGAGGGATGGGGCGGGGCTATCTACATGGCCGATTCGAGCGCGCGATTCGAGGAGTGTGTCTTCTCCAACAACACCGCCGCGGCATACGAGTGCGACCCGGGCGAGGGCAGATCGGCATGGGGCGGCGCCGTCTCGATCGACGACGGCGAAGCTGTGTTCGTCGGCTGCGACTTCACGAACAACCTCGCATCCGCTCGCTCCGGCTACGGGTTCGGGGGCGCTGTTGCGGGCCGAGCGGTCTTCGTGGACTGCACATTCACGGGCAACAGCGTCCGCGCAGACGGCGGCTTCGCCGCAGGCGGCGCAGTTGCAACCGATGGCCTGCTGGAGGGCTGCACGCTGACGGACAACAGCGCCGCGGGGTTCGATGCGGAAGGCGGCGCCATCTCGGGGCAGTTCCGGGCCGTCAACACGCTGTTCCGGGACAATAGCTCCAGCACATCCGGCGGCGCAGTGGCGGCCGGCGGATACCCCGGCGGCGCGGTGACGGAACTGGTCAACTGCCGCCTGATCGGCAACTACGCCGTGGGCAGAGGCTCGGCGATCTGGATGCGTTACGGCGCCGGCTCGCTCGTGAACCTCGTGATTGCCGACAACGAGGGCCCCTCCTGGTGCGTCGGGGCGGTCCGTCTCGCGCCCGGGACCTCGCTCAGCGTCACGTCCAGCACCATCTGGAACAACGGGCCGGTGTGCGACGGCAGCGCATTCGTGCTCGACACCGAGGCGGGGAAGGTCACTGAGCTTGACATCGCCAACAGCATCGTCTTTGCCGGTGGCGCCAGGCCGATCACCATGGGCGGTCCCGAGGCGATCGTGTCGATCACCTACTCCGACATCGAGCGCGGCTGGACGGGGGAGGGCAATATCAGCGCCGATCCGCTGCTGGTCGATCCCGGCGCCGGCGACTGGCGGCCCGGCCCGGGCTCGCCGGTGATCGACGCCGGCGCCAACGACCTCGTCCCACCCGACACGTTCGATCTCGATGGCGACGGCGACACGACCGAGCCGCTGCCGCTGGATCTCGACGGCGCTGTGCGCTTCGTGGACGATCCTGCTGCGCCGGACACCGGACGTGGGACTGCGCCGCTGGTGGACATGGGCGGATTCGAGCGGCAGGTCGTCTGCTATCCCGACTGCGACGGCAGCGGCGAGCTGGACCTGTTCGACTTCCTGTGCTTCCAGAACGCCTTCGCAGCGGGCGATCCATACGCCGACTGCGATGGCAGCGGCGCGCTGGATCTGTTCGACTTCCTGTGCTTCCAGAACGAATTTGCGACGGGGTGCCCGCGCTAGGCGGGCCGGTGATGACGCGACAATACGCGGGGCGCCGGGTTCGGCGTCCGCTCAACACGAAGGAGTATGACATGAATCTGCAGTGCATCTGTCTCGCCGCGGGGCTGGCGCTGACGCCGCTGACTCTCGCCGACGAGTTGCACGTCCCCTCTCAGTACCCGACGATTCAGGCGGCGCTGGACGCCTCGCAGTCCGGTGATGAAGTGGTCGTCGCCGACGGGCTGTACTCCGGGGAGGGCAACCAGGATCTGGGGATGCCGTCACACACGCTCACCCTGCGCAGCGCCTCAGGCGACCCTGCCTTGTGCATCGTGCAGGTGGAGGAGGTGGGGGGCGAAGAAGGCTCCCGCGCCATCTATCCCTCATCGGCGTCGATCATCCGCGGCATCACCTTCCGCGGCGGCTCGGGCGCGTACCTCGGCGGCGCCATGCTCACCTCGAGCAGTCCCAGGTTCGAGCGGTGCGTCTTCAGCGGGAACAGCACCTCCGGCTGGTGGGATCCTCCGAGCGAGGAGGCTCGCGGCGGCGCCATCTACCTCTCGGGCTCCAGCGCCACGTTCGATCGCTGCGTGTTCTCCGGGAACAGCGCCCGCATCATGCCGGTCTTCGGAATGGGCAGTGGCGCCGGCGGCGCGATCTACATTAGTGGGGGCGCGCCCG
Source organism: Phycisphaerales bacterium JB039 (assembly GCA_043101635.1). GTDB lineage: Bacteria > Planctomycetota > Phycisphaerae > Phycisphaerales > UBA1924 > CAYMJK01. The sequence goes on from JBICIE010000096.1 coordinate 12,321, forward strand.
TGTTCCTCGACTGCGAGTTTCGAAGCAACTCTGCGCAAGGCAACGACGCCGGATCCGGCTCCGGCGGCGGGCTGTACATCACCAATGGCGCGGATGTGCGGATTGAGGGCGGGACGTTCGCCGGGAACTCGACGTACTGGGATGGTGGCGGCGGCGCCGGTGGCGCAATCCGCGTCGGCGACAGCTCGCTTCTGGTGAGCGACGTCGTCTTCGAGCGCAATGCCGCGCACGCCGCATGGGGCGGCGTCGGCGGCGCGCTCTTTGTTAGTTCGGGCGCCGTGGTCCAACTGCACAACTGCAGACTGGTGGACAACCAGGCTACAGGGAGCTACATGGGGTCGGAATCACGCGGCGGAGCGATGAGTATCTTCAACAGCTCGGTGACGGTGACGAATTCGCTCCTGGCCGAGAACGAGGTTCTCGGCGACGTCGGGACCTACGGCGGCGCCATCAACCTCGCCGGCGCCGCCAGCCTGCTCGTGCGCTCGGCCACCATCGTCGGGAACCGGGCGGAGGTCGGCGGCGCAGTGTTCCTGGATTCGGGCGATCCGGCGTTTGATGTCGCCGGCGCCATCGTCTACGGCAACGGCGCCGGGGCGATTGCCGGGACCGGCGTCATCTCGATCACATACTCCGACGTCGAGGCCGGCTGGCCCGGCGCCGGCAACATCGACGCCGACCCGATGCTGCTTGATCCCGGCGCTGGCGACTACTCCCTCGGCTCCGGCTCGCCGTGCGTCGACGCCGGCGACAACACCGCCGTGCCCACCGGCATCCTGACCGACCTCGCCGGCCTGCCGCGGTTCGTGGACGATCCGGCTGCGCCCGACACCGGCGTTCCCGGCGGCGCCGGGGGCAGCGCCATCGTGGACATGGGCGCCCTCGAGCGGCAGGTCGCCGTGTGCTACCCCGACTGCGACGGAAACGGCGCGCTGGACTTCTTCGATTTCCTGTGCTTCCAGGACGCCTTTGCG
>JBICIE010000097.1:0-29723 GCA_043101635.1 Phycisphaerales bacterium JB039
CAGCAGCCGGGCGAGATCCAGCCGCCACTGGTCGGCCTCGCTGCGCTGCGGCAGGGCGCCGATGCAGGCCCGCAGCGCCCGCTCCAGCAGCGCCTGCCGGTCGGGATCGTCCACAGCGCTCGCGTAGAGCGCCCCGGCGTGCGCTGCAATCGCGCGGGCCGCCTCGGGCCCGCGGGGCCAGTCGGCGACATGCTCCAGCAGTGCGATCAGAATGGCGACGCCCTCGATGCGCTGCGCATCGGGTGCGCCGGGATCCAGCAGCAGGGCGGCCGCCTCGAACAGAGACTCCTCGCGCAGGTCCGGGTCGGTCGTGCGCGAGGCGACGTCGCGCAGCGTGTCGATGGCCACTTCCCGCCGCGCCGGGTCCTGCGCCGCTGTTTGCGCCCACAGCGCCAGCGCCTCGACGGGGTAGCCCGAGAGATCGGCGCCGCTGAGGAGTTGATCCAGCCTGGCCCCGACCAGCGCGCGGCGCGCCTCCTCGGAGAGCCCGAGATCGTCACGCTCCAGCAGGCGCAGCACCACGCTCACTGCGCGCCGGCGGGCCGGCTCGCCGGCGCCCTGCGCCTCGATCAGCATCCGGGCGCAGGCGTCGTGGGCGATCGTGATCAGCAGCGGATCGCCGGCGAAGGGCCTCTGGCCGATGCGCCCCAGCAGCCAGTTCATTGCCGCCTCGGCGCCAAGTTCGGCGCTGCGGATCTCGGCCAGCGCCAGCAGCCCCTCGGCGTGCGTGACGCCGTCGATCTCGTCGCGCCCCGGGCCCGGGCCGCCGGGCGGAAGGATCGCCTCCAGGGCGTCTTGCGCCTCGCTTCGCTCGCCGGCTCGCAGCAACGCGACGGCGCCGGTGATGCGCCGCGCCGTCTCGGCCACCGGATCGGCCGCCTCGGTCAGGCCCAGCGCCTCGATCGAGGCCCGGGCCCAGCGCACCGCCCCAGCCGCGTCACCCGCCTCCGCCGAGACCGCCGACAGCAGCAGGGTGGCGCGCCCGCGGCAGTACGGGGCCCGCAGCCCGGCCTCATCGTCGCGCAGCCGGCGCAGGGCCTGATACCGCTGCTCGCTGAGCGAGCCGAGCGGCGCCTCGTCGGCCCGCGCCAGCAGCCGCTCGATGCGCCCTTCAGCGTCGCGCACCAGCGCTTCGGCCTCGGATGCCGCCCGCGCCACCTCGCGCCACTGACTCTCGGTCGCCAGCCCGAACAGCGCGGCAAGGTCGGACCCGTTGCGTCCGATCAGGGCCAGCTCCGCCCCGGCCTGGTCCAGCAGCCACGTCGGCGCCTCGAGACTCTCCGGCCCGGCGCTGGCGATCAGGCGGGGGCGCAGCCTCCGGGCCTCGTCAGCGGCCTGTTCGCGCTGCTCGGGGGCCGCCGCGGCATCGGCAATGATCGCCTCCAGCCGGCGCAGCTCGTCTGCCCCCTCGGGCTGGACGCCGAAGCAGGCCCCGATGGTGACGAGCCCCGCCAGGATGGGCGCGATCGATCCCACGGCGGACTGTAGAGAGCCGGCGCATAAACTGGCCCCACGCATGCTCGGCCCCTCACGCAACGAGTTCATGGATCTGGCCACCGGCGCCGTTGCCCGGGGCCCGCAGGCCATCGCCATCCCGCTGGCTGACGCGATCCTCTCCGATCAGCTCACGCCGGCTCTGGCGTACCGGCGCCTGGTGGCGCCCGATGAGCGCACCGCGCCATCGTTCCTGCTGGAGTCGGTCGAAGGCGGCCAGCGCCAGGGACGCTACTCGATACTCGGGGCGTCGCCGGTGATCGAGGTTGTCGCCCGGCGCGATCAGCTTGCCATCGTCGACCGCGTCGGCGGCGCCGAGCGCGTGTCCGTGCGAGTGACCGTCGATCCGCTGGCGGAGCTGCGCCAGCTCGCCGCCGGGGTGCGCCTGGTGTTGCCGCCGAATCCGCCGCGCCGGATCCCCGCTCCCGCCCGCGGCGGCTGGTTCGGCTACGCCGGCTACGACACCGTGCGCTACGCCGAGCCCGGCAAGCTGCCGTGGGCCGGCGCCCCGGCCGACGATCGCAACCTGCCCGACCTGAGCTTCGCCTTCTACGACGGCGTCATCGTCTTCGATCACGTCGACACGCTCTGCTTCGTCGGCCAGCTCGGCATCGTGCGGCCCGGCGAGGATCCCGGCGCCTGCTACGACCGGGCCCTGGCGAAGCTGGAAGCGCGCATGAACGCCATCCAGTCGCACAGTAAACGCCTGCCGGCGGGGCGCTTCGACGCCAATCCCCCCCGCGGCCTCGCCGAGAGCAATCTGACCCCGGCTCGCCACCGCGAGATGGTCGAGCAGGCCCGCGAGTACATCCTCGCCGGCGACATCTTCCAGGTCGTCATCGGGCAGCGCTTCGCGCGCACGAGCAGCGCCGATCCGTTCGATGTCTACCGCGCCCTGCGCGTGGTCAACCCCAGCCCGTACATGGTCTACATGCAGGCGCCGGGGTGGCCGCAATCAGCGCCCGCGCTGGATGGCGCCGAGCCGGCCCAGGGCGCCATCCTGGTGGCGTCCAGCCCGGAGATCCTCTGCCGCGTCGAACGCGACCCCGCCGGCAGATTGATCATGACCAACCGCCCGCTCGCCGGCACCCGCCGGCGCGGCGCCACGCAGGCCGAGGATGTCGCACTCGAAGCCGAACTGCTCGCCGATGACAAGGAGCGGGCCGAGCACATCATGCTCGTCGATCTCGGGCGCAATGATGTCGGCAAGGTCTGCCGGCCGGGGTCGATCACTCTCGACAGCGTGATGACGGTGGAACGCTACAGCCACGTCATGCACATCAGCTCGACGGTGACCGGCGAACTCGCCGCCGGCGCCGACGCCTTCGACGCATTGCGGGCCGCGCTTCCGGTGGGCACGGTCTCCGGCGCCCCGAAGATTCGAGCCATGCAGATCATCGATGAGCTGGAGCCGAACCTGCGCGGGCCCTACGGCGGCGGCATGGGCTACATCGGCCTCGATGGGCAGATGGACATCGCACTGGCCCTGCGCACGATGGTGGTCCCGATCGGCCTGCGTGACGCCGCCAGCGGCGCGTGGACGTATCACCTCCAGGCGGCCGGCGGAATCGTCGCCGATTCACAGCCCGAGGCCGAGTTCGCCGAGACGGTCAACAAGGCCGCGGCGCTGGGGCGGGCGATTGATCTGGCAGAGGGGGCGTTCGCAACGACCTGAACCTCAGAGCCAATGACATGGGCGAGGCCAGCGCCCAAGCCGAGGCGCAGCTCCATCAGGTCCATCCCGTCCATCATGGCTATCGCGGCTGCGCTCCAAGGCCTCAGAACTCCTTGCGCAGTCGCGCCGTCGGCGCCCCGAGCTGGTCCCGGTACTTCGCCACCGTCCGGCGCGCGATGTCGATGCCCCGTTCTTTCAGCGCCGCCGCCAGGGCGTCGTCGCTCAGCGGCGCGCGCTTGTCCTCGGCGTCGATGATCTCCTTCAGCGTCGCCTTGATCGAGTCCCAGCTCATCTCCTCGCCGCTGTCGGTGTGCGTGCCGCCCGTGAAGAACTTGCGCAGCGGCACGATGCCGCGCGGCGTCAGCAGGTGCTTCTCCGAGACCGCCCGCGACACCGTCGCCACGTGCACCCCAAGCTGCTCGGCCACCTGCGTCATCGGCAGCGGCCGCAGCGACTGCGGGCCGTAGTCGAAGAAGTCGCGCTGGGCATCCACCACCACGTTGATGACGCGCAGCAGCGTGTTCTTCCGCTGCTCGATCGCGTCCAGCAGCCACTGCGCGTTGCTCAGATTCGTGCGCACGAAGTCGCGGTCGCGCTTGGAGACCATCCGGTCGCGCACGATCTCCGAGTACTCGCGGTTGATCCGCAGATTCGGCAGGCGAGAGTCGGTCAGATACGCGATGTAGCGGTCCTGCTCCTCGTCGTACTCGACGACGGCGTCCGGGCGGATCGGGGCCGGCGAATCGTCCACCAGCCGGCGAGCCGGCGACAGACTCAGCCGGCGCAGCACGCCTATGCCCTGCTTGATCTCATCGAGCGTCAGCGACGTCTTCTCGACGATCTTCGGCAGCCGATTCTGCATCAGATCGTCGAGATGATCCTCCACCAGCCACCGGGCCGCCTGGAGCGTGTCATCGGTGTACTCCGCGGCGGATTCCAGGTCGTTCTCGATGGCGTCGAGCTGCAGCAGCAGGCACTCGCGGGCATCGCGGGCCGCCGTGCCCGGCGGCTCCAGGGCGATGTGCGCTTCCGCCAGCGTCCACTCGAGCTGTTCGACCGTCGGCTTGCCGCCGAGCAGTTCGATCAGATCGCGCGGCGCCTGGTCGGCGATGGTCTCCAGCGGCGTGCGCAGGTAGCCGTCGTCTTCGATGTAGCTGATCAGGTGACGGCCAAGGGCGCGCAGCTGCGGCTCGTTCTCCGCGACCGACCATTGATCCTGCAACTGCTCGACCAGCGAGGCGCTGCGGGCCGGGGTCTGCGCCATCGCATCGAGCTTGCCATCACGCTCGCCTTCCAGGCGCGTCATGCGCGGGCCCGGGCGATCCTCGAACATGCGCCCGTAGTCGGAGCCGATCTCCGCCGCGGAGTACTGGTTCTCCGCCGCGTCCGGGTTGTCGGCCTCAAAGGCGTCGAGCCGCTCGAAGTCCTCCTGGCCGCTGTCGTCGATCGTCACCTCGGGATCGGGCCCCTCGGGCTCCGCCGGCGCTGCCTCGCCATCTGCGCCTGGTTCGATCTGCTCCAGCGCCGCGTTGGACTCGAGCTCCTGCTCGATGCGCTGCTCCAACTCCGCCAGCGGCATCTGCAGGATCTCCATCGACTGGATCACCCGCGGCGCCAGCTTCATCTGCTGGCCCAGCCGCATCTGCTGTGAGGTATCGAAACGCATGGTCAGGAAAGAAGAGACAGAGAGACAGAGAGACAAAGAGACGAAGTGAAAAGGAAGCGGGTCGAGCGGACGGGCCGACGAGCGCCGGGGACGACACGCAGAGCAAGGCCTGACGCGCGCGCACCCCGTCTCTCCGTCTCTCCGTCTCTTCGTCTCTCTCCTCTACACATCCCTCCTCCCCTCGATCGCGTCCGCCAGCACTGCCTTGCTGGCGAACTCGAGCTGCGATCCCGTCGGCAGGCCGCGGGCCAGCCGGCTGACCTTCACGCCGCGCAGGCGCAACTGCTCGGCGAGGTACAGGGCCGTCCCATCGCCCTCCAGCGTCGGGTTCAGCCCGAGGATCACCTCCCGCACCGCGACGCCCGCCGCGTTGGCCGAGGGGTCCTCCGCCCGGCGCAGCAGGTCGGGGATGGTCAGGTCGCCCGGGCCGATCCCGTCCAGCGGGCTGATCCGCCCCATCAGCACGTGGTAGACGCCGCTGAACAGACCCGTCTGCTCCAGCGCGATCAGGTCGCGCGGCTGCTCGACCACCAGCACCAGCCCCGCGTCGCGCTGTCCCCGGGCCGCTCCGGCGCAGATGGCGCACCGATCCCCGTCAGACAGGTTGGCACAAACCGAGCAGTGGCGCACCTGACGCTTCACCGCCTCGATGGCCCGGGCCAGGCCGAGGGCGGTTTCGGGGTCGCTCTTGAGCGTCCAGAACGCCAGTCGCTCGGCCGAACGGCGGCCGATGCCCGGCAGCCGTCCGAACTCGGTGATCAGCCGCTCAACGGTCTCGGGATACGCCCCCCCGGCGCCCGCGGAGGCAGGCACAGGCCCGGCGCGGGTGGATTCCGCGGCAGATTGGTGGGCGTCCGGCGAACTCATATGCAAATCGTATTCCACCCTATGATCGAGCGCATGACCCGTCCTCGACGATTGCTGTCAGGCCTCGCCCTCGTCCTCATTGTCGTCGGGGGCGCCGTCGCGTGGCGCAAGGCCCTCTGGCCGCAGATCGCCCCCAAGAACTTCGGGGTGGTGCAGGTCGATGACCAGCGTCAGATCTACCGCGCCGGCGAACTGACCGTCAGCGCCACCGAGAAGGTCGTCGAGCGGTTCGGCGTGCGGACCATCATCGACCTGGGCGCCCACGAGCCGGGCACGCCCGAGGAGCGGATCGCCCAGAGGACGGCCGAGGCCCTCGGCGTCCGGCGCATCCGGCTCGACCTGGAAGGCGACGCCACGGGTGATCCCAACGAATACGTCGAGGCCCTGCGGATCATGACCGATCCGGCGGCCCAGCCGGTGCTGGTGCACTGCGCCGCCGGCGCCGAGCGGACCGGCTGCCTGGTGGCGATGTACCGCCAGATCGAGCAGGGCTGGGACGACGATCTGGCCTACCGCGAGACCCGCCTGTACCGGCACTCCCCCGAGCGCAACCCGCGCGTGCGCGAGATGCTCGACCGGTACACCGGCGCAGTGGAGCGGGCGCTGGAGACGGGCGAGCCCATCGAGTACGACCCCGCGAATCCGTCGGGGTCCGAGCCGGCGGCCTCGTCTGAGGACGCATCCGAGGGGAAGTAGCGCGTGCGGCGACTGGGGCAGCGCATCGCCAGCGAGCCGCGCCTGGGCGCTTTGGTGGTCCTGCTGGTCGGACTGGCGGTGTTCCTGCCACGTCTGGGGGCCGACGGCCTGGCCCGGACCGAAGGGCACCGGGTGATTCCCGGCTGGGAGACGCTGGACCGGCTGGCGGCCGGCGCGCCCGCCCGGGAGGCGCTGCTGGTACCCGTGATGTTCGAGCGGCCCTACCTGCGCAAGCCGCAGGCCATGGTGTGGGCCGAGGCGGCCAGCGCGGCAGTGTTCGGGAAGACGGAGTGGTCGGCGCGGCTGGTCGGGGCGGCGTCCTCGATCGGGCTGGCGCTGGCGGGCTTCGCGTTCGCGCTGCGCTGGTTCGGGCCAGCGGCGGGGCTGGCCGGCGGGCTGGCCGTCGCGCTGGCGCCCTGGCTGTGGCAGAGCGGGCGCAGCGCGCAGATCGAGCCGCTGCTGACGCTCTTCGCCGCGGTTGCGGCGCTGCTGACGGTCGACCTTCTGGTGCGCCCGAGGTCCGGTTCGGCGCTGCTGCGCGGGCTGCTGCTCGGAGCGGCCATGGCCGGCGCTGCGCTGGCGAAGGGGCCGGGCGCAGCGCCGGTCTTTGCCGGCGCGATTGCCGGCGGGCTCATCGCCGGGCCGCCCGGCTGGCGCAGGCTCTGGCCGGTTGCGCTCGGGGCGCTGGTGGCGGGCGTGGTGGTCGCGGTCGTCTGGAGCGCAACGGCCATCGCGGTGCAGGAAATCGGCCGGGCGCCGGTGACCGAGAGCGTCGGCAAGTTCCTGTGGGATCCCGAGCGCCGCGCGCAGACCGCGGCGCTGCCGCTTGCGGTGCTCATCGCGTCGCTGCCGGTGTCGCTGGCGCTGCCGCAGGCGTGGAGTCGGACGGAGGATCGTGATGGCGGGGCCATCGCCCGGACCCTGGGCTGGGGCGCGGTGATATCGATCGTGTTGTACGCGCTCGCCGGCGTCAGCAACGTGCGCTACACCATGCCGGTGATTGCCCTGCTGGCGCCGCTGGTGGGCTGGGGCGTGCACAACGGGCGCACGGCCGCGCGCGGCTCGCTGGGCTGGGTGTACCACCGCCTGGTGACGCGTCCGTCGCCGCTGTGGCTGTGCGCGCTGCTGGTCGGATCGCAGGTGTGGATCTGGGGGATCGAGCCGGCCCGAGACGGGCGCAGCGGGCGCGCCGCCGGGCTGGAGCTCGGCGCCGCGCTGCCCGCCGGCGCCGAGGTGTGGGCGGATCACCTGATCGAGGCGGTGCCGGAGACGCTGTGGTACGCGGCCAGTGCGCCTCGGCCCGGCCCGCCGATCCGGCCGGTCTGGGGCGACGTGCGCCCGGGAGCGAATCCGCCGGCCGGCGTGTTCCTCGCGCTGCGCACCGATGTGCTCAGCGACGAGGGGCGGGTGTGGGAGCAGGCCGGCGGCTTCCCGGGGCCGGTGGTGCACGAAGGGCGGGTGCGTCTGTACCGGTTCGTCATCGTGCGGGTCCAGTAGCGGGCGCCGGGAGTGGGGGGCGGTGGCGTCTACCATCCGGAGATGTTCGGACGCAAGCAGAGCAAGGCGATGGTGCGACGGGCGCCGCCGGCTCGCGGCGATGTCGTGGATCACCACGAGCATGATGACGATCCGGACGCCCCGCTGCGCGAGGACATCGAGCGCTTCAGCGAAGTGACGCAGCGGTGCCCGGAGTGCGGCACGGAACTGTTCGACGATGTCGAGATCTGCTGGAACTGCGGGTGCGTGATCAGCGAGGCCCGCCAGCGCGGGAGCCGGCCTCCGTGGTGGGTGATCATCGCCGGGGCGCTGGCGCTGATCGGGTTCGTGCTGATCTACGTGCTGTAGCGCGGCGCCTGGAGCGCCGGATGCAACAGCGCAGGCGCAGCGCCCAATGATCCAGTGTGATCGATCGCGCGCTCAACTGGATCGAGGTCCACCCGGAACTGGTGGCGTGGATGACCGGCGCCTCGCTGGCGATGCTCGTGGCGACGGCGGTGCTGGCCATCTGGACGCTGTTGTGGCTGGATGAGGACTACCTCACCAGCGAGAAGCCTGGGCCGCGCTTCGGCTGGGCGCCCGGCCCGCTGCGCATCGGTCTGCTGGTTGCCAAGAACGTTCTGGCGTGGCTGCTGGTGGTCGCGGGGATCGCGATGCTGGCGCTGCCGGGTCAGGGGCTGCTGACGATCGCGGTGGGGCTGGTGCTGGCGGATGGCCCGGGCAAGCGGCGCATCGAGCGGGCGGTGCTGGGGCGGCCGGGGGTGCTGCGCCGCGTGAACGCGCTGCGCCGGCGGGCGGGGCGTCGGCCGCTGCGGGCGGCGCGCTGTGGCGAAGGAACGGAATTGCGGCGGGAGACGTAGGGCGCATGGAGCGCGCCGCGCGTGCGGCGCGGTTGTTGGTGTGCGCTTGCGACAGGAAGGTCGGAGGGGAAGACCCCCACGGAGTGGGGGGGTACCCGGATCAGGGCGCGCGGGGGAGGACTGCGTGCGCGCGCAGGGGTGGCGCATGGCAGCAGGCGCCGCTGCCGGCGTCCCGCTGCGCTTCGCTGCTTTACGGCTGCTGCATCGCCATGCGGGCGCGCACGATGCGCACCGCCTCCTCGATTGCGCGGTCGAGGTCGTCGTTGATGACGTAGGCGTCGTAGGCGCCGGCGTCGCGGGCCTCGGCGATCTCGCGCTGGGCTTCGGCGAAGCGCTGCTGGATCGCTTCTTCCGTGTCGCGCTTGCGGGCGCGCAGGCGCTGGAGCAGGACCTCGTCGCTGGGCGGGAGGATGAACAGACCGAAGGCGTCTGGGATCCGCTGCTTGATCTGGCGGGCGCCCTTGACATCGATCTCGAGGATCACCAGGCGGCCGCGCCGAAGTTGCTCGGCGACCCAGGCTCGCGGCGTGCCGTAGCGCCGGCCGAAGACCTCGGCCCATTCCAGCAGTTCGTCCTCGGCGATGAGCCGGTCGAACTCGGCGTCGGTCACGAAGTGGTAATCGACGCCCTCGACATCCTTGGCGGTCTTCTGACGCGTGGTGACAGAGACGCTGAAGACGGCGCCGGGGATGGCCCGCTCGACAGCGCGGGTGATGGTGGTCTTGCCGACGCCGGAGGGGCCGCTGATCACGAGCAGCAGGCCATCATCGGTATCGGTGGGCAGCCGGTCCGGTCCGGTCATGGGGCGAGGCTCGCGCCCACGCACAGTTCCATGACCGCCATGCGCACCGGCACGCCCGCGGCAACCTGATCGAGGATGATCGAGCGCGGTCCGTCGGCGACCTCGGGGTCGATCTCGACGCCGCGGTTGGTCGGCCCGGGGTGCATGATCACGGCGCGCGGCTTCATGCGCGCGGCCCGCTCGGCGGTGAGGGCGTAGAGGGCCCGGTACTCGCGCAGGCAGCCGACAGCGCCCATCCCGCCGCGCTCCTTCTGGATGCGCAGGGCCATCACGGCGTCCGCCTCGCCGAGGGCGCTGTCCAGATCGTGCGTGGTATCGCATCCGAGGGCCCGTCCGAGCGATGGGGGCGCAGCGCTTCCCGGGCCGCAGAGCGTGACGCGGGCGCCGAGGGCCTGCATGCCCCAGGTGGCGCTGCGGGCGACGCGCGAGCGGGCGACATCGCCGACGATGACAATGCGCACGCCGGCGAGGTCAAACTCGTCGAAGCGGCGCGGGTGGGCAGCGCCCAGCGCCTTGCACAGGCTGTAGCAGTCGAGCAGGCCCTGCGTGGGATGCTCGTGACAGCCGTCGCCGGCGTTGATGACCGCGGCGCCGGTGGCCCGGGCCACGGCGTGGGCGCCGCCGGTCTGACGGGAGCGGACAATGAAGATGCCGGCGCCCATGGCCTGAATAGTGCGGGCCGTGTCCACCAGGCTCTCGCCCTTGGAGAGGCTGGAGCCCTGGCTGGCGCCTTCGACGACATCGGCGCCGAGCTGTCGTGCGGCGATCGTGAAGCTGGTGCGCGTGCGGGTCGAATCCTCGGCGAAGAGGTTGCAGATGACCTGGCCGGCGAGCGGGTGATCCTCGCGCCCGCGGTCCCACGCCGCGGCGGTCCGGAGCACAGCGCGGATCTCGTCGGGGGTCAGCCGGCCCAGGCCAAGCAGACAGCTCCGGTTCCAGATCTGTGTCGGGCTCGCCTTGGCGCCGGCGATGGGCATTGGCGTGATTCTAATCCGGCTTGCCGGCGGCGTCAGCCACCGGTGGCGGTGTCCTGGGCCTGCTGGGCGGCGTCGGCGGGCGGCGGCGAATCAGTTTCCGGGGCCGGCTCGGGTTCGGGCTCGGGTATTACAGCGTCGGGGACATCGATGAAATTGAGTTCCGGCATGCCCACGACGCCCGGCGACCGCTGGCGGTACCACTTGACGGTCCAGCCGGTGAGTCCGCCGCTGAGGGTCAGCAGGTAGCCCTCATAGGCCCGCGGGTCGACGCGCATGGCGTCGGTGTAGTCGGCCGCCGGCAGGGCGGGTCGCAGCAGTTCGACCTCCGCCTCGTTCATGCGGATGCGGAAGGAGACGATGTGGTAGATGGGCAGGTCTGAGGTCTTGGTGCTCAGCGGGACTGCGCCCATGCCGACATCGCGCGCGACGCCCTGATAGGCCTGTTCGGAGAGGCCGGTCGGCAGGTTGAGCGCGATGGGGCCCTGGTACTCCAGTGGCGGGCGCTTCTCCAGAGTCCAGCGCAGCGACGCTTCCATGACATCAAGGGCGGCCGAGGAGTTGGGGCTGGCCAGGGCGGGCTCGCCCTTCACCGGCGGCCAGGTCTGCCATCCGGCGCACCCCGCCAGCAGGCCAAGGAGCCCGCAGCAGGCGGCCGCGCCGGTCCATCGTGCGCGTCGGTTCATCGAGACCACTCCCATCCTTGGCCGCCATTTCGGCGACAGGTCCAAAACACTGTATCCGGGCGGTCTGGCGCCGCGAAGCGACAGGCGATGAATCTGTCGGTCGTACCCTGTCTGTGATGAACACGCCTCGCCCCGCTACCGGCCGGCGCTTCGTGCTGGGGATCTCCGGCGCCTCGGGGGCGGCCTACAGCCTGCGCCTGCTGGAACTGCTGCTGACCGGGGGCGCCGAGACGCACGTCGTGGTCACGCCCTACGGGCGGCGGCTGCTGTTCGACGAGAAGGGCGTGCGCGGGCTGGGCCTGACGGACCTGCTGCCGCAGTTCTCCGATGATCCCAGGGCCGAGGAGCTTGCCTCCCGCCTGATCATGCATCCCAGCAAGGATGTCGGCGCGGTGATTGCCTCGGGCAGCTTCCTGCACGACGGGATGGTGGTGCTGCCGTGCTCGAGCGCCTCGCTGGGGGCCATCGCCACCGGGGCGGGATCGAACCTGCTGACGCGGGCAGCGGTGGTGGCCCTCAAGGAGCGTCGGCCGCTGATCATCTGTCACCGCGAGACGCCGCTGAGTCTGATCGACATCGAGAACTACCGCACGCTGGCGCTGGCCGGCGCGATCGTCTGCCCGACCAACCCCGGGTTCTACCTGAACCCGCGCCGGGTCGATGACCTGGTGGACTTCATCGTCGGCAAGGCGCTGGACCTGCTCGGGGTCGAGCACGACCTGGCCACGCGATGGGCCCAGCCGCCGGGCGACGCCGAGGGCGGCTGATCAGCACCCGCCGGCGAAGGCGTTCTGGAAGCAGAGGAAGTCGAACAGATCGAACTCGCCGTCGGTGTTGCAGTCTGCGTACAGCAGATTCAGGGCAAAGGCGTTCTGGAAACAGAGGAAGTCGAAGAAGTCGAGCGACTGGTTGCCGTCGCAGTCGGCGTAGCAGGGCGCCGGACCGGCCCAGAGCACGGCGTGACGTTCGCCGGCCGCGTTGATCGCGAACCCGCCGATGTACAACTGCTGGCCGATCTGGCTGAGGGAGGTCGCCTGCGACGAGACATAGCCCCGCAGGAAGACGTGCAGACTGAACCAGCCGGTTGCCGAGCCGCGCCAGAGTGCTGCCCGGCTCAGCCCCTCGATCGCAACGTAGCCGACCTGGATCGAGCGGTTGGTGTCCAGGATCTCCGATGTGTCGAAGACCGCCGGCTGGAGATTCACGAAGCTCGCGGCGTCGCCGTGCCAGAGGGCGGCGTGGCGATTCCCCTTGATGATGACCCAGCCGGCCTGCTGGCCGTTGAAGACGGCGCGGGCCCCGGAGCTCGATGCGCCCGCGGGATGCAGATCAACGAAGCTGGCGCTGTCGCCGCTCCACAGCGCGGCGTGCTGGGCGCCGCCGACCGTCGCTTCGCCAGCCTGCTGGAAGCCATCGGTTCCGCGAGCGACCGACGCCGTCGCGATGCCGGTGGGGTGAATCTGGACGAAGCTCGCGGCGTCGCCGGTCCAGAAGCCGGCGCGGGCGTCGACGCCGCCGACCTGCTGGCCGGCGCTGGCGCCCTGGGCGGCGGAGTTGCTCGCCCCCGCGGGGTGCAATTCGATGATCGGCGCCGGGGCGCCTTCCCAGATAAGGGCGAAGGACCGGCCGGTATCGCGCACGGCCGTGCCGATCTGCCGATCGCCATCAACGCCGCGCACGCGCGACACGGTGGCGCCGGCGGGGTGCAGATCGATGAAGCTGGCCGCGGTCCCGTCCCAGAGTGCGGCGTGGGCCGCTCCCTCGAAGACCGCCTCACCGGCCTGGCTGGTCGGTCCCACCGCCCAGACCGCCGAAGACTCGGCGCCGGTCGGGTGCAGGATCGTGGCGGACCATTGTGCACTGGCAGATGCGGCCAGAAGGGTGCTGGCCAGCAGCGAGTAACGCGCGGCGCGCATATTTGTCTCCTCCTTCGCTCCTGTTGATTGTAACAGGGGGCGCCGGATTTGCACGGAAAACCCGCAATGCAATAAGCTCGGCGGCGGCGCCGAGCCCGCTTCAGAGGCCCCAGAACTGCGCCCAGGCGCCCCAGCGCAGCTCCTGCAGATCGCTCTCGGACCAGCCGCACGCGCCGAGGGCGTCTGCCAGACGCTCCAGGTCTCGGGGGCGATCCACCCCGACTGGAAGCCGATCTGCCGCGAATCCACCATCCATGTCGCTGCCGAGGCCGATGTGCCGGCGGTCGCCGGCCAGCTCGCAGATCCGCTCGATGTGGCGGACGCAGTCGTCGATGGTGGCGCGGCCGCGGTCCCAGAGCCCGGTGGCGAGGAAGGCGCTGCAGAGATTCAGTCCGATAACGCCGCCGCGGCGCGCGATCTCGCGGATCGCCCCGTCGGAGAGGTGGCGCTCATTGACGCCGTCGAGCAGGGCGCGGCAGTTGGAGTGGCTGGCGACGACCGTGGCGCCGGTCAGTTCCAGCAGGTCATCGAGGGCCCGCTGGCTGAGGTGGCTGACATCGTGTACGACGCCGAGTTCGTCCATGCGCTGCGCCAGGGCCCGGCCGAGGTCGGTCAGGCCGCCGCCGGTGGCGTTGCCGCCGGCGTAGCGGCTGCCGCTGGCCCAGGTCATGCCGATGCAGATGACGCCGGCGCTGACCCATTCGTCGAGATCATCCGGGCTGATGATGGGATCGGCGCACTCCATGAGGATGCCGACGCGCAGCGGCGCGCGTGCGGCGGGCTGTCGGGCGCTGCGCCGTGCGAGCAGTTCGATGGCGCCGGCGTCGCGCCAGGCGTGGTAGAGCTTGAGCTGGCGCAGGCCGGCGCGCCGGGCGGCCTCGGCGTCGCTGGCCCGGTAGGCGTAGGGGCCTTCGTCCGGGGCGTCGGGCCCGATTGCCTCGGTGAAGATCGTGCCGAGACAGGCGGTGACGGCGCCTTCGCGCAGGGATGGGAGGGTGACGGCGGCGGGCTGGAGCCTGCCGCGGCAGTCGGCGGGGTGAGCGTGCATGTCGCGCCCGATCTCGGCGAGGTAGGCGAGGTCGAGATGGGCGTCGAACCAGGGCATGGGGGAGTTCAAGGCGCAAGCTCAATCACGAACCTAAGACCTTAGTTGGTGGTTCACTTTGAATCACGCGCCCACTCTGCCGGCCGAACTACCGCAATACCCGGTGCAACAGTCACGGTGTCGGGCATGAGAGCCGCAGTGAGGTGCTGATAGTTGATGGTGTCAAAGCCGTCGCACAGGTTGCCGACCGCATCATTTTGCCGCTTCGGCGGATACCACGCAACAAGGGCTTTCCTTGGAAAGTGTGTTCGGACAATCTTGAGGGCCGGGACAATGTCTGTGTCCCCGCCGACGAGGATTGCGGTATCGAACCGGTCGAGAAACGCATCAGCAACTAAGTGGGCGGCGATCGCACTGTCAGTCATCTTCTCTTCATGGGAAAGCCACTCGGCTCCGCATTGTCGACACGACCGGGGCCGCTCTGAGAACTTGCCGAGGATGATCTCGGAGTTGCCAGACCGGACAGCGTCAAGGAACCGCGTCTGCCGCTCGCGCTTCTCCTTTGGCCGCTTCACCCTGGCGGTGAAGTACTTAACTGAAACGAGGTCAACCGGAGGCACCAACAGGCTTTCCACTAGCCGGAAGGGGTCGATCCAATACCGGTCCCGCCAGCCCCTCTCCCTGATCCCGTAATAGAGGTTGAATCCGTCCACATAGGCAAAAACACGCTCTTTTTGCATTAGGAGCCCCCGCGCCGAACCGTTTTACCCGATATCGGGTATAATCTTCAGAATCAAACTACGCCGAGGTTAGCCCCTCGGTCCCAACGCTCGCCCACAAGGCGGGCGTTGTTTGTATGAACTAGCAACACATGCCTCCGATAGCTGCCGCCGGATCGACCGCTCGGACCCGTGTGAATGGAGGTCGACGGGCGTCGAGGTCGTGATATTGGTCGACCGTCTGGGTGGCCATGGGCATGGACGCGGCGCCTCGCCAGGCCCGCAGGATGGCGATCCGACCTTCTGCCCTGAGCTTCCCATGCACGCAGAGTAGCACGCATTGTGCGGCAGATCAAGCACGGATCCGCTTGACCGTGCTAGCCATGCGTGGTAAGATGCGTGCATGCCCAAGAAGGAAGTAGTCAAGAAGGCGTCGGCCAGGAACGAGGTCGGGTCAAAGCAGTCGAAGGGCGGAAAGGCCCGTGCGGCCAAGTTGACCCCAGAGGAACGGTCTGCATCCGCCAAGCGGGCGGCGGACTCCCGCTGGAAGAAGGACCTTCCCCGGGCTGCCTACTCCGGCCCGTTGAGGGTTGGCGACATCGAATTCGACTGCGCTGTCGTGAAGGATGGGGATCGGGTGCTCCGGCTGGTTTCGGAGACGCGGTTTATGGAAGCGATGGGCATGTACCGTAGTGGCGCATTGTCCACAAGGCGCGGTGCACACGAGCCGCTGTTCTTAGCCTATAAGAACCTTAGACCGTTTGTAGAAAAGCACTTGGCGTCTGTGCACTTTGAGCCGTTTCGGTACATCACCGAGGGGGGTAGCGTCGCGCATGGGATTCCCGATGAAATCATCCCAAAGGTCTGCGAAGTTTGGATCGACGCCGATCGCGAGGGGGTACTTGGGCCGCGCCAGGAGTTGATCGCGGAGCGGGCCGACATCCTGCTCCGGGGGTTCGCCCATGTCGGCCTAAGGGCGCTCATTGATGAAGCGACCGGATTCCAGTACGAACGCCCGCGCCGCGACCTCCAAGAGTACCTCGGCAAGCTTCTGGCCGAGGGCCTTGTACGATGGGTTCGATCGTTCCCTCACGACTATTTCAAGCACCTCTGCCGGCTGCGCGGTGTTGAGCTTCGGCCAGACATGCGGCTGCCGCAGTACTTTGGGCACTTGACAAATGATCTGGTCTATCGCAGGATTGCCCCGGGACTTCTGCGTGCCCTAAAAGAGCGGCGCATTGAGCGAGGCAGGGCCAGCGATAAGCTCCACTGGTGGACCAGTGAAGAATTGGGCCACCCCACGCTGTTGCTACATCTGGGCACTGTCGTGGGCCTGATGAAGATTCACGACGATTACGAGGCGTTCAAGGCTCAACTTGACGAGATTGCTCCGGTCTACCCAGAGACGCCGGGCTTGTTCGACGATCCCGGGGATTGGGAACTGGCGCAGTAGCGTCCCGCGTCCACCCCAGCCTCAAACGTTCCGCGCAGCAACGGCCATCTCGCTCGAATCTCAATCCCAAAAAGCCCGGCTTGCGCGATTGGACTCCCGCTTCCAGAATCTGAGGTTTGAGCTTTCAACCTCTCCTACCGGCGCTTCTTCCGGCTCTTGTAGCGCGAGGATGAGGACTTGGTGCCCTTGCGCGACTTGAAACCCGGGAGGCCCTCCGCGCCGGGGAGCATCTCGCCCATGCCGCCGCGCCCCATCTCCTTGACGGCCTTGACCTTGCTGGCGGCGCTCATGCCGGCCATCTGCTTGGTCATGCGGTTGACGACGCCGAACTGCTTGACGAGTTGGCCCACGGCGGTGGTGTCGCTGCCGCTGCCGGTGGCGATGCGCTTGCGCCGGGAGTTGTTGATGATGTCGGGCTTGCGCCGCTCTTCGCTGGTCATGGAGTTGATGACGGCCTCGACGCGGTCGAGTTGGTTGTCATCGACATGAACATCCTTGAGGGCTGCGCCGACGCCGGGCAGCAGGCCGAGCAGTTGCTTCATTGGCCCCATGCGCCGCAGGGTGCGCAGCTGCTTGAGGAAGTCGTCCATGGTCATCTCGCCGCGGAGCATCTTCTCCTGAAGCTGCTCGGCCTCCTCTTCAGAGACCTGCTCCTGCGCCTTCTCGACGAGGCTGACGACATCCCCCATGCCGAGGATGCGCCCGGCGGCCCGCTCGGGGTGGAAGCCCTCCAGCGCATCCAGCTTCTCGCCCGTGCCGACGAACTTGACGGGCGCCCCGGTGACCTTGCGCACGCTGAGGGCGGCGCCGCCGCGGGTGTCGGAGTCGAACTTGCTGAGGATGACGCCATCGACTTCGAGCCGCTCGTGGAAGGCCTTGGCGCTGTTGACGGCGTCCTGGCCGGTCATGGCGTCGACCACCAGGAAGATCTGGTGCGGCTGCAGCGAGCGGTTGACCTGCTGCAGTTCGGTCATCAGCTCGTCGTTGACGTGCAGGCGCCCGGCGGTGTCGAGGATGAGGGTGTCGACGCCGAGCTTGCGGGCTTCCTTCAGGGCGTTCTGGCAGACCTTGACCGCCACGCCGGTGGCCTTGCCGTATTCGGCCACCTTGTCGGCCTCGGCGTAGAAGTGCACCTCGGCGCCGCCGGGGGCCTGGGCCCGCACCTGCTCGGCGACGGTCTGGAGCTGCTCGACCGCGGCGGGGCGCTGCAGGTCGGCTGCGCACAGCATGACGCTGCGCCCGCGCTTCTTGAGCCAGCCGGCCAGCTTGCCGCAGGTGGTGGTCTTTCCCGAGCCCTGCAGCCCGCACATCATCACGATGGTGGGGGCGGGGCTGACGCGGAGGATCTCCGGCGCCGGGGCGGCCTGCCCCGGCTCGGCGTCCGGGTCGCCGCCGAGCAGTTCCACCAGGCGCCGGTGGACGATGCCGATCATCTCCTGGCCCGGCTTGAGGCTCTTGGTGACCTCCTGGCCGACGGCGTCTTTGAGCACGCCCTCGCAGAACTCGTCGACGACGTCGAGGTTCGCGTCCGCGTCCAGCAGGGCGCTGCGGACATCGGCCATGGCCTCGCGGACGTTGGCCTCGGTGATGGCGCCGCGCCCGGAGAGCTTGCGCAGGGCGCCGGAGAAACCTTCGGAGAGTCGTTCGAACATGGGGGGATGATTGGGGGCCCCGCCTCGCAGGGGAAGTCGATCGGCGTCGCATCCTGCGGGCTGCCGCCCGGTATCACCGACGTGCGTCATGTCATCATCGCTGTTGCGGCATTCCTCGGTCTATTGCAGGGAGCGTTCGGCCAGGGCGAGCCGCAGCCCGCCAGCCCGATCCCGCTGGGGCCCGGGGCCCGAACGCATGAACTCATGGTGGGCGACCCGGCGCCGACCCTGGCCGAGGGGACATGGCTCCGCGGCGGCCCGATCGACCGCTGGCAGCCGGGGCATGTCTACGTCATCGACTTCTGGCAGACCTGGTGCGCCGGTTGCATCGCCGAGTTCCCGCGGCTGACCGAACTGCAGCAGCGGCATCCGCAGCGCCTGACGGTGGTGGCGGTGGCCAAGGCGGACCGGATCGACTCGCTCGAGACCGTGCGCGAGTTCGTCGAGTCGAGCGAGCACATGGGCTTCGCCGCGCTGTTCGATGACGGCGGAGAGACCTTCCGCCGCTTCATGAGCGCCTCGGGCCACTGGGGGCTGCCGACGACGTTCGTGATCGGGCCGGAAGGGCGCATCGCGGCGGTGGCGCAGATGTCCGGGATGTCGCTGGAGCAGATCGTCGGTGGCCTGCTGGACGGGTCGTACGACGTCGGGAGCGCGGCCGATTCGTATCGGCGCCGGCGCGTGGCGGGCGCCAACTACGCTACCTTCAGCAACCTGCTCAACGAACACCGCTACGAGGAGGCGGCGGCGTTCCTTGGACTTGCGCTGCGCGGCCCGCTGAATGACTCTTCCGGCCTGATGGCGTCGGTCGCGTTCGACATCATCGATGACCGGGTCGAGCGGCGCCAGCGCGATCTTGAGCTGGCGCTGCGCTGTGTGCGGTGGGCCGTCGAGATCGATCCGCAGGATGAGTGGGCCCTCTGGACGCTGGCCCGCACGCACGCGACGCGCGGCGAGTGGGAGCAGGCAATCGAGCTTCAGGAGAAGGTCATCGCGATGGCGAACGACGTCGTCCGCCCTGGATACCAGAGGCAACTGGAGGAATACCGCGACGCGGCGCGTGCAGCGTCGCCTGAGTCAGCCGGGCTCCCCTGACGATTCCGGCTCCGGCGAGCCGGACGGCGCCTGAACCGCCTGCTCGATCGGCCGGTAGCTGTACTTCTGCAGGCCGATGGTGGCTTCCAGCATCAGGCCGCCGTGGTCGAAGGTCTGGAGGTTCTGGCCGTCATAGAAGTCAGCGTCGGCGGACGCGTCGGCCGTACCGATGACCGCGTTGGCCTGGACGGCGCCGGCCCACCGCCCCTTGGTGAACTTCTCGACATCAGATTCGCTCTGGAGGAAGACGACCTGCCGGTACGCCTGGGCGCCGGCGGCGAAACCGATGTTGGCGGCGTTGAAGGCCGCGTGCCCGATGACTTCGCCGTCTTTGTAGACCAGCCCCGGGCCGAAGCCGAAGGTGAGCCCCCACAGGCCCGCCTTGCCGATCGTCGGGAAGACGGCGTACCCGGCGACGGTGTCGAAGCGGGCCTGCGTCAGCGCGCCCTGGGCCCGCATGGCGCGCACGGTGCCGTCACTTGCGGCCTTGAGGCGGGCATACTCCGATTCGGTGAGCCTGCCCGCCACACACCCGCTCAGCAATGCGCCGATCAGCGATACGTTCACGGCCGCAGCGATCCTGTTCGTCATGTTCGATCTCCAGTCCGGTCGGCGCCGCGCATTGTAGTCGCCCACACAAAAAGAGCCCGCAGCGAGCTGCGGGCTCTTGTAGCGTCCTGGCTGCGCCTCTGCGGTCACAGCCGGGGACGAGAGGGGGATCGTTACAGGCAGCCGGCGGCGAACTCGTTCTGGAAGCAGAGGAAGTCGAACAGGTCCAGCACGCCGTTGCCGTCGCAGTCCGCGGCGGGGTCGCCGAGACCGAACTGGTTCTGGAAGCAGAGGAAGTCGAACAGGTCAAGCTCGCCCGAGCCATCGCAGTCGGGATAGCAGCCGCTGTCGCCGAGGTGGACCACGAAGCTGAGGGTTTCAAAGCCGACGAGCGGCAGGCCGGAGCCGATGATGGCCGAGCCGTCGGCCGAGACGTTGGTGAACGTCTGGATGATGACGCCATCGGGCGTGACGCCCTGGGCGGCGAGGAAGTCCTCGGCGCTCTGCAGGCCGCCGGAGGCCGTCCACACCATGCCGGTGCGGCTGGCGAAGGGGCCGAAGTCGAAGGAGTTGGAGCCGACGATCAGCGACCCGTCGGCGCTGACGGCGATTGCGGCCGATCGGCCAGCCGGCGACGTGCCGGGCAGCACGCCGAGCTGCTCGCCGGTCCACTCGGCGCCATCAAAGCGCCACACTGTGGCAACCTGCCTGCCGGCGACCGCGTCGTAGCTCTGGCCCACGGCGACGAGCCCGCTTGCGCTGACGCCGAACACCTCGCCGGGCTCCTCGGGCGTGAGGACGGTGAGCACACCATCGACCCACACCGCGGCGCGCCGGACGCCCATCGTCGGATGCGAATCAAAGCCGCCAATCACGCGCCCGTCGTGGCTCACGGTGCTTGCACGGCTGCTGCCGCCGGAGCTGCCGAGGTCAGTGACACCCGCGCTGGTGCCGGCGCTGGCGTGGGCCGTGCCGCCGGGGGCGCCCGGGCGCCAGTACAGGCCGACGGTTGTCGTGCCGTCGCCCGAGATGTCCCAGGCCGAACCCAGCGACTGGTCCAGCAGCCCGGCGTCCGGCGGGAACGGGTCCAGGACATCCCAGCCCGAGCCCTCGCTCCACACGCCCTGAGTCGCGTAGGTCATGGTGTCGTCGAGGATGGTCGCCGAGATCCGAGTTCCGTCCGCGGAGACGCCCGGCGTGCCGGCGCCGACGCCGAGCACGGGAACCGTCGCGCGCCCAAGTGTGACGATGCCGGTCGCCTCCGTCCAGCGGAAGGTCTCGTAGGCGCCGTTGGTGTTGCCGACGACGACTGTGCCGTCGGCGTTGACGTCGGTGGCGCCGCCGGGGCCGATCACGGTGAACGACTGGGCCAGCGCGGCGGGCGTCGCCGCGGCGGCAAGGACGAGAGCGAGAGTCCTGGAAGGCATGGTCTTTCTCCTGGTCTTTGTGCGAGATGGCCCCATTGGGCTCCCCGATCGGCGGGCCAGTTTGGTCCGCGCGAGTCTGGTTCGCGGGAAGGTACCGGCGAGTTCCCGTCCAATCAAGTTTCCAGATGGAAAATCAGTAGGAACTCCTACTCAGGGCTCGCTCGCCCCCAGAAGGCGGTGTAGACTCCTGTGAGGCCGCAGCCGCGGCTCGTCAAGCTCTGGAAGGCCCGATGAGTTCAACTCTCGAACAGGACTGTCGCGACACGCTCGGGGGCCTCAAGGCTGCGATGATCGACCTGTACGCAAGCGTCGGGGCGGATCCCAGCCGGCCGCAGGACACCTCGCGGCGCCTCCGCCTGAACAAGACCCTTACTTGGAACCTCGCCCGCCTCATGCAGGCGCCCAGCGGTATCGAGGCGATCCCGCACCTGCCGGGGACGGCGTCGATCGAGAAGCTGCTGGAAGCGACGGAGCGCAAGGGCGCAAGCCGGCAGGTCATCGAGCGCGTGCGGGCCGCGGCCAGGCGCTGCGAAGAGATGATCGAGACGCACGCCGGCGACCGGGCGACGCTCGACCTGATCATCGACGGGCTTGCGGGGCGCAATGGCCGGGCGCTGGAGGTCAGCCGCAAGCACGCGTTCCTGGGCAACAGCGGCATCTACGGCGCGCAGGCCCGGACGCGCCTGATGAGCTGCCTGCTGGCGCCCAACGCCGCTGAGCCCGATCAGCTCGACATGGTGATGCTCAGCGGGTACGCGGGCCTGCGCCGGCTGCGCCCGCAGGTGCGCCTGCCGATCTTCCGCATCCGTCAGTGGAGCGGCGAGGGTCAGCAGGTCGGCAGCGCCGGGGGGTGGGAACCGCTGGAGCCGGGGAGCGCCGGCGGTCTGCTGGGCGACTTCACCAGCGCCGAAGCGCCGGAGATCGAAGCGGTCCGGGCCGATGGCGGCGTTGACTACATCCTCCAGCCCGGGCAGGTTGGCAATCGCGGCGCGATTGATGTGTATCAGGCCGAGGCGCTGCGGGCCGGGGCCAGCCGCTGGCGCATCGGGTCCGACACGACCGGCGAGTTCGGCCTGACGCTGATGGTCCCGGCCGAGACGCTGATCATCGACCTGGTCGCTCACGAGGATGTGGCGTACGCGCTGCACACGCGGACGATCGTTCGGGCCCACACCTTCACGCAGCAGGGGCTGGGCGAGGAATCGACGATCCTGCCGATCAATCAGCCGGCGGTGGAACTGCCCGGCTCACCGCCGGCGGTGGCGACGCCGCTGGTTCCGCGGTACGTCGAGATGGAGCAGCGCATGTTCGAGCGCATGGGCTGGGACGCCGCGGACTTCCGCGCTGTGCGCCTGGACATGAAGTATCCGCCGCTGGGCGCGACGATCGTGCTGCAGTTCGATCTGCCGGAGTCGCCGCGACGCTGAGTTCGCGTCGGAGCGCTGCTACGGGCAACCGGCGGCGAAGGCGTTCTGGAAGCACAGGAAGTCGAAGAAGTCGAGCCCTCCCGAGCCGTCGCAATCGGCATAGGGATCGCCGAAGGCGAAGGCGTTCTGGAAGCACAGGAAATCGAACAGGGTCAGCGCGCCGTCGCCGTCGCAATCCGCGTAGCAGAAGTCCGGCGAAAGCAGGAACGCGCGGAGCTGGGCGCCATCATGGCGACCTGAGCCGACGATCTGGCCGCTGCTGTTGACGCCCGCCGCGGCGAAGAGTTCCCAGCCGGCCGCCGGGCTGATGAGCGCGTTCAGGTCGGTCATGGTCCCGTCGCGCCACACAAACGCGCGCGAGTCGGAGGTTCCGACGACGACGCCGGCGTCGTTGACGGCGTAGGCGTACGAGAAGCCGCGCCCGAGCTCACCGAGATCGATGCGGTCGGAGACGGCGCCGCCGGCCGAGAGCGTGAGGCGAAACGCGTGCACGGCGCCGCTGGCGGTCTGCGAGAGGCCGACGACGAACCCGGAGTCGCTGATCGCCAGCGCCAGGGCGCTGGCGCCGCCGAGAGTTCCCAGATCATGGCGCACGCCGCCGATCCAGGCGCAGGGGCGCGGCCGGAGCTGGCCGGCGGGGATGAACGATCCCACGATCACACCGTGGTTGTTGATGTCGGTGGCTTCGCTCGAGACTTCGGCGCCCCGGGCAAGCGAGGAGAGCGCGCCGCCCGAGTACAGCACCGCCTCGGTGGTGTGCCAGCCGGCGGCGGTCGTGACGTCACGCGAGCCGACGACATCCCCGGCGTCGTTGACGCCGCGGGGCGCAAAGGCGCCGATGGGCGCCGGCGCTGCGCCGGCGATCAGCATCGCGCGAGTCTGGAACCGTCCCAGCGAGAACGACATGGCGGCGGCGACGCCGGCGCCGTTGATGGCAGTCCCGTGGGCGTGGCTGTCGCCGGGAAGCCCGGCAAAGGCGGTCGGCGCAGCGCCATCCCAGAGCACGGCCGAGAACTGCCCGTCAAGGTCAAGGTCGTAGCCGGCGGCGTTTGCCGACTCGTTGATCGCCATCGCGGCGGACTGCACGGTCGGCGTGCCGAGCGGCGTGACGGCGTACTCCTGCGCCGTTGCGACGGCGGGGAGGGCCGACAGCAGCAGCATGGAGGTCCGGGGCTTGCCCCGGTGGAGCGGTCTTGCGTTCATGGTCATTTCTCCCGGCTGTGGAAGAACGGCTCGGTCGGCTGAACGGTGTGGCACGTCACGCACTCGCTGATCATGCCGGCGTGACCCTGCTGGACGATCGCCTGGAGGTTGTCCACTTCGGTCGTCGTTGGGGTGATGGCGTGGGGGCTGCCGTGGCAGGACAGGCAGGTCACGTCGCCATGGCCGCGAGACTGGCGGAAGAGCTTGCCGGGCTCCTCGAACTCGAAGCCGGGCCGCGCGTGGCAGCCGCCGCAGCTTGGCTCGTCGACCCACGGCGTGCGCGACGGGCTGGCGACGGCCTCCATGCCGCCGTGGCAGTCGTAGCAGTCGAGGCCCCTGGTGATGTGCACATCGCGCTGGCACTGGGTGCGCACGCCCGGATGGCAGGCGTAGCAGTCCACCGCGAGGTGACTCGCCGGCGCCATGCGGGAGGCGTGTGCGCCGTGCATGGCCGATGAGAACGTCGGGATCTCGGGCTTGCCGGGCAGGCCGAGGGCGGGGTCGGCGTGGCAGGCGGCGCACAGGACCGGCTCGGTCCCGGCGAGCGCTGTGCCGTGCTTGAGATCATGCAGCGGCAGGACCTGCTGGCCCAGCGTCTTGCCCGCCTCGTTGTGGCAGAGGTTGCAGTTGATCTCCCACGAGACCGGCACGACGGTCTGCGTGCGAGCGACCTCGCGCCCCTCCTTGCGGGCGATGATGGTCGCCAACGGATACGGGTTTTCGCGTCCGATGCCGTCGATGGGCGTGATGGGGATTCCGGTGGCGGCGCGGTCGCCGTTGCCGGTGTAGGTCATCAGGCCGGACATGCCATTGCCGGTCAGGCCGATGTCCGGCGCCAGCGCCACCCCGAACAGCGCCTCGGCGTAGGTCCAGAAGTTGGTCTTGTCGGCCGAGCGCGTGTTGGAGGGGATCAGATACTCGATCGTGAACTCCGGCTCGTCGAGGATCACATCCGGGTTGTCGCCGCGCTTGATGATCTGGGCGTGTACGGTGTTGTACGGAGGCAGTATGTGGATCTCGGAGTTGTCCTGCTGCATGCAGTGCATGCCGAGGTCGTTTGCGGCGAAGACGCGGTACTCCTCCTGCTGCGGGGCGGCGCCGGCGGGCAATGCGGCGGCGGCGCCCACCGCCATCAGGGCAGCCGCGCGCCGCGGGGGCCGGAGGCCCGGGGCGGGTCGTGAAAGCAGTCGCATCAGAATCTCCTTGGATGTGGCGGCGCGTGCGCCGTCAATAACAGACAGCCGAGTCGCCAATCTGAATTATGCGCCAGATCGGCCCGCGACGCAAGTCGAAAATGCGCCGCGCCGCAGCTTTGAATGAGACCGAGTCGCACCGCCACAGCCTGCACCGATGCGAACGGCCGTCGTTCGCCTGCGCTTCGGTCGACGTGGCGCCGCCGCCGCTGCGGTCCGCCCCTATCGCTCGTCGTCCGGATGCGGCATGCCCTGCTGCGACGCCCAGTTGCGGAAGCTGTAGCTGGCGCTCACCGCCTTGAGTCGCTCGGGATAATCCGGCGGCAGGTACCAGACGACGTTGTAGTCCTTCTCCGGCAGCAGGCCGCGCTGCTGGGGATCCAGTTCGGTGCGGATTGCCAGCAGCACATCCGCGCTCACCCACGGGTTGTTGAACCAGTAGCGGTGTCCGCCGATGTTGAAGCCGCGCTCCTCCCTGCCGTAGGAGACGTCGAGCACTTCCAGCCGATCCAGCGTGCGCAGGCGCTTCTTGTCTTCCTCGGAGAGCGCCTGGTTGTACTGGCCGAGGCGGCCGCCGCCCCCCATCGCGCGAGACGCCAGCACGAGCGTTGCGTCGGCGTCGCTCACGGTGACCAGCAGCCGGCCGGCCAGCGCGTGGGCGTCCTCGGCGACCTCGGCGAACTGCCGGGCCGGGATGTCGGCGGCGGTGAAGACGAGCGTGCCGAGGCGGAACCGCTCGCGAAGCGCCTCGGCCGAAGCGTCCGGGTAGCGCTGGCGCAGCGCCTCGACAGCGCCGGCGACGACGCGGGCGCCGGCGCTCCAGCAGACGATGTGGATCCTGCGGGCGTCCGTCTGAGCGCCGAGGAACTCGATCAGCGACGCCAGGGCCTCGGCCGAGCTGCGCGATCTGCCCACATCGTCTCCGACCGCGTACGCGGCGAAGTCCTGGCGCGTCGGCCAGGAGAAGGCGATGCCGACGATGTCGCGCCCCATGAAGTGCGAGAGCTGTGCGGTAAACGCGCACGCGTTGTAGAAGTTGACCTTGGCGCCGTGCACGTAGATGAAGACATCCGAGTCGGTGGCCTTCTCGACGGCGCGGTTGATCGTGTTGATGAACTGCTGGCTTTCGAGCGTCGGATCCGCAAGCGGGCTGTCGATCGCGAAGCCGCCGCGTTCGTAGATTCCGGTGAGCTCCATCCGGATTGGCTCTGGCCGGTCGGCGGTCATGGTGGCGGCGTGCAACTGCTCCCACGTCATCTCGGCGCCGCCGATGCGCATGGCGGCGGCGCCGAGGGCGATGCGCCCGGTCGGCCGATTGCCGTACTGGATCCGCTGCCAGTCATCGACGCGGTCGCGGTTGGTGGCGTAGAGCATGTCCACGATCGTGGTGCGGTCCTCCGGCGCCAGATGGGCGAACGGATCGACTTCCGCGGCGGTGTACAGCGCCGGCGTTGGCATCAACGGCTCGACCGGGACGCCGCAGCCGGCGAGTGCGACGCTCGCGACCGTGAAGAGGAAGATGGAGCGAAGGCGCATGGCCGTGGTCATGTATCTGTGTGCTCGACGGATCACTTCTTCGGCGCCGGACCCTGGGCGCCCTTCGCCCCGCCGGCCTTCCTGGCCTTCTTGGCCGCCTGCCACTGCTGAACCGGGATGCGGAGGATGAACACGAGGCCCATCGCACAGATCACCGCGGCAATCAACTCCTCGTACGAGAAGGAGATGCCGCCGAGGCCGAAGTCGAGGCCGAACTGGTCGACGATGAGGCCGCCGATCACAGCGCCGATCATGCCCAGCAGGATGTTGCCGACGGGGCCGTAGCCCTTCCTGCGCATCGCGAGCAGCGCCCCGGCGAACGTCCCGGCAAGCAGGCCGATGACGGCCCACGCGGCGATTTCGTTGAGCGTGGTCTGCTCGAGGTCGCCGGGGATGGCGGCGATGGCGTCGCGGGCCATGGTCTCGGCGGCTCGCGGCTCCGCCTGGGCTTCGGCATCACCTGCCTCCTGGGCGAGAGCGACGCCGGCAAGGCAGATGGTGATCACTCCTGTGGCAAGACGGGCGATCGTGCTGGGAACATCGCGAATCTGGTAGTTCATGAGAGGATCTCCTCGATCGTGCCTGGCGCGGGCGTCGGCTCTCTGCGGGCGCCCAGTGCAGGCGCATTATTCGTTCTGCAGGTCCTTTCGGGCGGCGGCCATCTCGGCGCGGCGTTCATTATCGATTCTGGGAAAGTGCAGATCCAGCGACCAGAGCAGATCGATGATCGCCCCGGCGACGACCAGGCGCGTGAACCACTTGTTGTCGGCGGGCACGACATACCAGGGCGCCCAGGCGGCGGCGGTATTGGTGATGGTCTGCTCGTAGGCGCGCTGGTAGTCATCCCAGTGGGCCCGCTCGGCCACATCGGCCGCGTGGAACTTCCAGTGCTTGTCGGGCCGGCCGATGCGCTTGAGGAAGCGCTGCTTCTGCTCCTCCTTCGAGACATGCAGAAAGAACTTGCAGATGGCGACGCCGTTGCGGGCCAGGTAGCGCTCGTAGCAGCGGATGTCCTCGAAGCGCTCGCGCCAGATGCGGCCGGTGACCAGCTTGCGCGGGAGCTTCTGCGCTTCGAGGATCTCGGGATGGACGCGGACGATCAGCGTCTCCTCGTAGTACGAGCGGTTGAAGATGCCGATGCGTCCGCGCTCGGGCAGGCGCGTGGCGCAGCGCCACAGGAAGTCGTGGTCCAGTTCCTCGGCGCTGGGCTTCTTGAAGCTGAAGACCTGGCAGCCCTGGGGGTTGACACCGCTCATGACGTGCTTGATGGCGCGGTCTTTGCCGGCGGCGTCCATCGCCTGGAAGATCAGGAGCACGGCCCAGCGATCCTGGGCGTACAGGCGCTCCTGCAGTTCGGCGAGGCGCCGGACGCCGCGGCGGAGCGCTGCCGCGGCGCGATCCTTGCCGCCGCCGCCCGTGTCGGCGGGGTCGACCGACGACAGCGAGAATCCCTTGCCATCTGCTATGCGATACGGCGCCGAGAGCTCGTGCGCTTCGCGAGCCAGTTCCTGGAGCTTCATGGGCCCCCTCTCGTCACTCAGCCGGCCATGAGTTCGGCGATGATCGGCAGCCCGCGCGCCAGCGTTTCGTCGCTGGCGGCGTAACTGATGCGCAGGCGGGTGTCGCGATCGCTGAAGACGCCGCCGGGGATGACCAGCACGCTGCGCTCGATGCACTGCTCGACGAACTGCGTGCCGGTCAGGCCGAGGCCCTCGGGCACGGCCGGGAAGGCGTAGAAGGCGCCGCCGGGCGTGGGGACCTCGGTGACCGGCGACAGGGCCTCGATGACCATGTCGCGCTTGCGCTGATACGCCGCGACCTGCGCGCTCATGTCGGTGTCCAGGGCGGCGATGGCGCCCCACTGGGCCATGGATGGCGCGCACACGAAGGTGTACTGCTGGAACTTGGCGATCTCCTCGATCAGCGCCCGCGGGCCGGCGCAGTAGCCCATTCGCCAGCCGGTAATCCCGTAGGTCTTGCCGAAGCCGCGCACCAGCAGCACGTGCTCCGCGGCGCCGGGCAGGCGGGCCGGGCTGGGGCAGCGGGCCTCGGGCTTGCCGGGCATTGGCGCAACCAGCCGGTCGGTCGCGGCCTCCGGGTAGGTGAACTCGTCGTAGATCTCGTCGCTGATCAGCAGCACGTCCTTGCGCCGGCACAGTTCGAGCAGGTCGGCGCAGTCCTGCTTGCTCGAGACAGTCCCGGCGGGGTTCGACGGCGAGTTGAACAGCACCAGCTTGGTGCGATCGGTCATCAGCGGCTCGACGCGCTCGGCGGTCATGCGGAAGTCCGGGTAGGTGTCGCAGCGCACGGCCGCGGCGCCGAACATGGTCGCCAGGTGCGGGTACATCACGAAGTAGGGATCCGGGATGATGACCTCGTCGCCGGGCTCGACCAGCGCCATGAACGCCAGCAGGAGCGCCCCGGAGGTGCCGCTGGTGACCGCGAGCCCGGGGCCATCGGGGGCAGCGCAGTCCCAGCCGAGGTCAGCTCGCAGCCATTCGGTCAGCTTGTCGCGCAGCGGCCCGATCCCCTGCGTGAGGGTGTAGCCGTTCTGATCCCGCTCGATGGCCTCGATCGCGGCCCGCTTGACGGCCTCGGGGGCCGGGAAGTCCGGCTGGCCGATCGAGAGGTTGATCGGGTCGGTGAGCTTCGCCCCGAGGTTGAAGATCCGGCGGATGCCCGAGGCGTCCACCGCCCGGGCCCGGTCGGCCAGCATTCGATTGATGTCCATGGCGCAATTGTTCGCCAAAAGGCGACAGGACGCGGCCGGGCCGCGTCCTGGGCAGATTTCGGTGCGCAATCAGGCGCCGTCGGCGCTACTTGGCCACGCGGGTCTTGGGCAGGCCGAGCGCGCCATCGGACTTCGGATCGAGCTTCTTGTCCGCGGCGAGCTTCTGGACGCGCTCAGCGCGGGTCATGACGCTGCGCTTCTGCGTCAGGGCGCCGGCGGTCTTCAGGGATCGGTCGAGGCTCATGCTGACTCTCCGGGGCACCGGCGGGGCCGGTCTCAGGGGATGTACTTCTCCCAGTACGCCGTGCTGGCGTTGATGGGCCCTCCATCCGCCGGGGTCAACTCGCCGCAAAGAGCCTCGATCCGGGCCTTGTGGTCGGCCCGCTGCTTCCACTGCTCTTTGAAGATGTCCGAGTGAAACGCTTCCAGCGAATAGAGACGCCAGTCATTCTTGGCGCCCCCCTTTTTGGTTTCCACCGCGATCGCCGGAACGCCGCGGCCGGTGAGGTACATGGCGGCCTTGATCGCGGCCTCCCCATCGAGCCCGGAGGCGATCAGCA
>JBICIE010000098.1:0-33836 GCA_043101635.1 Phycisphaerales bacterium JB039
ACCTGGACCGTGATGGCGATGTCGATCTGAACGACATGGCGCAGGTTGGCTCGGCGAAGAGCGCCCTGCCGGCTGGCTGGATCAGCGATGCCGGCTCGACGAGCCTGGACAACATGGTCGGGTACGACGGGTATCTGTTCCTTCCCGCGAGTGAGCAGTATCACGTGCGGTTCCGGTGCTATGACCCGGAGTTGGGGAGGTGGTTGGAGAGAGATCCAATCGGATACGTAGATGGGTCCAGCCTCTATCTTGGGGTTCGTTCGACGCCAACGAGATTCACTGATCCACTTGGCTTGGCGTGCGATCCGCCGAACGCCGACCCATACTCCAAGCAACGCCTGGAGCGGTCTCTCTTCCCTGAGCACTTCCCCCGTCGGGAGTGGGTAGACGATGTGCTGCGCAAGCTATCGGTATTCAACACGCTTCTTGAGGAGGTATCGCCAGATATCAATATCAGCTTGGGTGTGTACAAGAGCATCGATGAGACGTTCGAGTGCTGCAAGGACGGGAGAATCTACGAGTGCAAGAAGTCAGGCTTTCATATCTTCTTTGGCCTCAAGATCCAGTTTGAGGCTGAGTGGAAGGTCGAGGCCGAAATCGAGATGGAGCGGGGTTGTCCTCCGGAAGGCCGATACCATCAGGTAATGGGTGGGCCGGAAGCGAAGATAAAACTGGGAGGTGCAGGCGGCAAGGCCAGGTACGAGTTTGGTGCGCTTCTGACGCCAGATGGGGATGTGATCCAAGCTGGGGAGTGCGAAGGCAGCCTGAGCCTTCCCGGGGGTCTAGGCTATTCGTTAAAAGGCAAGACGGGAGACGAGGCTGTCGCGGAAATCGTGGCTTCGGTGAAAGCGTCCTTTGGAGCAGCGGGTACCGTGAAGTTCGGGAGCTACTCGACGTGGACGGTCAAGTGCGAGAAGACAACAAGATGCTGCGAGGATTGATGAACCTATCTTGGTTGATGTGTTCAGTCGCTGCAACCGGCAGTTACGCACAGGTGAGCGAGCCTGTCGCGAGGCACGACTGGTGGGAGTACCTTAATGCGGAGTGGGAGACTCCCGCTGGTGTACCACAAGTAACGGTAGATGGACGTTTGCTGCCGAATTGGTTCGAACTTCCGGTGGCGAGGGCGGCACCCAATGGCATCGCAGAAGCTCACCCGCTGAGCTTTGTCCTGGTACGGCCGGGCCAGGTGACGGTTGATGGGGTCGAACTCAGTGTGGAGCGACCGTTTTATCTCGCGGTGGAGGAAACCTCACTGGCCCAATTCGCGGAACTTAATGGCTCATCAGCCCGAGCGTATGGCGACTTCAATGAGTATCGTGACTTCCTGATCTGGGAAGCTCGCATTGACAACCGGGTCCCTCTCCGTGCGTTACAGCCTCTCTCTGAGTACCTCGAGAATCCTCGCCACCCAGCGCTCTTGGTCAACGCGTCCTCGGCCGCGAACAGGATCGCCTCGCTCACCGCGCGCACGCCATTTACTGCGCGACTTCCCACGCTTTCGGAGTGGTTCTTGGCAGCTCGCTGTGAGGAGCCTAGCGTGTTCTGGTGGGGCGATTCTGTTGACGAGTCAAAGCTCGTTTGGATGGGTGACTCCCCTAATGAGACCGCGCTCGTATTCGCTGCTTTCGATGAGGTCAGCGCGGGAGTTCGAAGCCAGTGCGGGTTCCTGAACATGTTTGGGAACGCAGCGGAACTCGTCTCAGCCAGTGACAACGAGCGGGAGATTCTGCGGCGGCGTGGTGTGTATCTTGTTGCGGCAGCGCCGATCTCAGTCGGTGGCGCGGTGAATACACGTGGCGCCGGGTTTGGCAGCCTCCGCCAAGCGATGGAACACTTGGAGGCCGAGGTTTCCGAGTGGACCGCGATCGCTGCGTATCAGTTGACCGAAGAAAGCCACTGGGGCGCGGACATATGGTGGACATCTGGGCTCAGATTCGCGATTGAGATCCCAGATGGTGAGGTCCGGTTGATCGACACGCCCTAGGGCAGGCCGCTTGCACGACGAGTAGCGCATCTCCCGGGCGTTTCTGGTATCCTGATCTCGATTCGCCCCGGAGGCCGCCATGTCCCGCATCGCCCCCCTCTTCGCCGCACTGGCCGCGGCGCCCGCTTCCCTCGCCCAGCCCTGCCAGCCGCCGTTCTACGACCGCCCGGTTTACCCCGCCGGCGTCGGCCCCTCCGGCGTGGCCGTCGCCGACTTCAACGAGGACGGCTTACCGGACTTCGCCACCTGCGCCCGAACCGGAGGCGACATCCGCATCCACCTCGGCCGCGGCGATCTCACCTTCGCATAGCGGGTGACAGCAGCACGTTGGGGCTGCGCGCCGGCTGTGAGCGCGCGAGGGTCAGCCGCGTGTTCAGGGACGCTTCACTTCACCATCCGCAACCCGGACCTCCGCCTCCCGCCCCCGGACCCACACCCCATCCATCCGCACCTCCCGCGGCGTCCAATCCCCAGCCGGCAGCGGATCGACCACCACCGACCCGTCTGCGCCCACATCCACCCCGCCGAACCCGCGGATCAGCAGGTCGATTACCCACGAGTGCTGGTAATCGTCGATCCCACGGTACTCGCACGCGTGGCCGGTATACGGGTTGTAGTGCTCGAAGCAGTTCGGGCGCGACAGGTCGCGGTCATGAAACATCATCCGCACGAACTTGCTGAGCATCTCCGCCGCGACCGCGCCGCAGCGGTGTCTGGGTAGGTCGCGGCTCCGCGGCGACTCCTCGGGGACCCCGCCGGTGCGCGGCCCGCCTGAGTGCCCCCCACGGAGTGGGGGGGTACCCGAATCCCGCCGCCGCCACTGCCGGATCAGCCCGTCGATCACATGGCTGCACGTCATCGGCCACACCCGCCCGTTCCACGGACAGACGTGCCGCTTGCCCTTCCACTCGGCATCGGCGTTGAACAGCGGGTCGCTCACCGCCGACGATGGCAGCGGCCACGGCGTCCAGAACTCGCCCGGATCCGTCAGCATCGCCAGCAGCCGCTCGATGTGCGACTCGTCCAGCAGATCCGTCAGCAGCGGATAGAAGCACACGGCAGCCCGCACGCCCGTGCGCTCGCCGGTCGCCGGATTCACATCGCTGAACAGCCCGACGGCATCATCCCACATCTGCTCCATGATCGCCGCGCCGATGCGCTCGGCGCCCTCGTCCCACGCCGCCGCGCCCTTGTCATCCCCGAGTCGTCGCGCCACCTGCGCAAGGGCCCGCTTGAGCTGATACCCGTACACCGTCGCGTCGATCGCCTTCAGGCGCGTCGTGTCCTTCCACCCGTCCTCATCGGCCCGCGGGTTGACCGCCTGGTACCGCGACATGTACTCCTGCCCCGTCTCGAAGTGATTGATGACGGTGTACATCCCGCTGCCCTCGGGATCGCGCGATGTGTCGAGCCACCGCGCGTACTTGCCCAGCCGCTCGTAACACAGGCGCAGATAGTCATCATCCGGATGCAGCGCGTCCACCGCCAGCAGGGCGTCCCCCCAGTTGGCGTGATAGAAGTCCGTCCCCACGAGATGGTTCGTGTAGATCCGTCCGTGAAACGAGCCATCCTCCTTCTGGTTGTCCAGGAAGTTCAGCAGCGTGCCCCGCGCAACATCCGGATTGCGCGACCACCGGCACTCGAACATGTGGCACTGCCCGCTGTAGGTGATCGGCACGTGAAAGTAGCTGATACCTTCTGCGATCGCCGGATGGCGCACGTTCCCCGCGCCCCCCTCCAGCCGGCACAGGTGCAGCCCGTACAGCCGGTAGTCGAAGTACCTCGTCAGATACTCATCCGAGCATTCAAACCGCGGATACCCGCCTGCGAACTGCTCCCACGCGCTGCCTTCGCCTCGCGCCGGCGGCAGGCGCAGCGAGTCATCCTGCGGCGACAGCTCGATCGCGAACGCAACCGCGCCCCCGCCCGCCACGGGCTCGCTCGCCACCGCGCAGTACACCAGCCCCCGCTCACTGATCCCCTCCAGCCGTATCTCCTCCCGCAGCCCCCCATCCCACCGCTCGCCGAAGGGCGTAAACCGCCAGTGCGGCTGCACCGCCGATCCCTCCGACCGCACCGCCGCGGCGCCCGCAGCCCGGTCACACATCAGCGCCACATCTACCCGCATCTCCACTTCGCGCCGGTCCAGCAGCGCCCGCACCCACGCCACGCCCCCCTCGACTGCGCGCGCATCGCCGGTCGTCTCCCCCGGCTGCGCGCTGAACCCCACCAGCCGCGCCCTCTCCAACTCCGCGCCCCCCGCGCCCCCGCGTGAGACACGCCACTCCGATCGAAACCGCCCGCGCCCCGCCGCAGTCTTCGTCTCCACCAGCCGCGCCCCGCCCGCAGTCTCGTACTCACACACCAGTCGATCCGGCCGCCATGACCGCGATACCTGCCGCAGCGCAATCTCCCGCCCATCCGCCCCGATCAGCGCCACCCCGACCCGCGGCGCCAGCGGGTGGTAGTACACGTGCGCCTCATCCCAGAAGCCGGGATGCTCCAGCCACACCGGAAACGCCGGCGCCCACAGGATGCCATCGCCCGCCGAGAGATACCACTTGTCGGGCCGGGCCAGGGCCTCGGTCCGCCGCTCCAGTTCGCCAGAACTTCTCGTTGTCATAAGGAACCATCGTATCTGCGCGTGCGGAAGCCATGCGGGAACCCCAACTGCCCAGGAGGACGGTCTTGGGAGGTATTCCGGATCAGGTCATCAAGGAGCTTCGCGGCGCCCGCCCCGGCTGTCTGTGCGCGATCTTGCTCGGTCCGACGGTGCTGATCGCGATCCCCGCGCTCGCGATCCTGGTCCTGGGCGCCGTCGAAATGGAGACGCAGCGCCGCCTGATGATGAGCCCGCGCCAGGTCGACGCCACGGTGCTCTCTGCGGCCGTCGATGTTCACAGCCACCGCGGCCACAGCAAGTACGTCCCGCAGGTCGAGTACAGCTACGAGATCGACGGGAAGCAGATGGTCACCAGCGGCGTCTTTCCGGTTCCGTGGCTCTTCCGCCTGCATGCGGAGGCGGAGACCGAGGTCGCGCCCTTCTCGGCCGGGGATGTCGTGCCCGCCTACGTCGATCCGCAGGATCCGTCCCGGGCTTATCTGGTCCCGGCCTGGTCGGGAGGGCCGCATCTGTCCGTGGCCGCCGGGGGCGCGGCGCTCAGCTCTCTCGCCACGATCCACATGCTCTTGCTCGGATGGCGCAGCGCCAGGGCCGCCACGGCCCTGCTGATCGTGTCGCTCCTGGCGCTGTGGGTCCCGGGCGGCGTTGCCGCGGCAGCCTACTTCCAGCAGGTCGGTCCGTTCGGCCCGAACCTTGCCACGGTCCTCTTCGCACTCGGCGTCGCCCTCAGCGTGGGGCCCCTGTACTGCTACCTGCGGATGGGACGCCTGCGCCAGCGGGTGGAAGCCGCCGAGGGATAGGCCAGTCCGCGATGCGTACGCTCCGACGGAGGAACGACCCATGTTTCGCACCCTCGCTATCGCCCTCGCCCTCGCTGCCCTGACCGCCTGCGGCGAGTCCACCGCGCCCGAGCCCACGCCCGAGCAGCCCACTTCGCCGCCGGCTCAGCCTGCCCAGCAGCCCACGGCGCCCGCCACCGGCGGCTCTGACCCCGTCAAGGAAGCCGAGGACGCCGCGAAGAAGGCCGCCGAGGATGTTCAGGAGACCGTCGAGCAGACCCGTCAGGAGGCGGAGAAGAAGGTCGAGGAAGTCTCCCAGGCCGCCCGCCAGACCATGGACAAGTACCTCGCCGATCTGGGCTCGCTCGGCGACCTGCTCGGCGGCGTCACCAGCCAGTTCAGCGCTGCCAGCGCGACGCCCAAGGCAAGATCGCTCATCGAGAACCTCGAAGGCTACGTCGCCGAACTCGAGAAGCTCGCCCCGGATCAGCTCGCCCAGCTCAAGGGCATGTACGAGGCCCAGCTCAAGCCGCTGGTGGATAAGGTGCAGGCCGAGGTCCAGCGCATCACCAGCAGCGACTCGCTCAGCGCGCTGGCGCCGCTGCTGCAGGATCTGCCGCTCTTGGGTGGGTGAGCTTCTGGGTACCCCCACACTCCGTGTGGGGCTTCGACGCGCCGTCGGCCCCGCGAAGCCTGCGCTGCCTCCAGCCCGACAAAGCCCGCGCCTGCCTTCAGCCCACGAAGTGGGCGCAGGTCGCTAGCCCCGGGCGCCGCGAGCGCAGCGAGCAAGCCCGGGGTCAGCGCCAGCCAATCCCCCAGAGCCCATGAAATGGGCGAAGGCGCCTTACGTCGCGACCCGGTTCATCGGCCCGCCGCGCTCTCCGCAAACTCCAACTCCACCACGAACTGCTGGTCCGCCTCCAGCAGGTACGAATCCAGCACCGGCGAGTAGCTCGTGAGCTGCACTGTCTTGCCGTCCGGCAGGAACTCCAGCAGGCGCAGGTATCCCTGCCCACCCATCTCCCGCATCTGGTAGTTCACCAGCATCTGATGGCACAGCGTGCCGGTATCGGTCCGGTCCGCCCGATACCCGGTCCCATCCCCCAGCACATGCCCGTTGATCACGAATGCGAAGTTGTGCCGGCGCACCAGCTTCTGCCACAACTCCTCCCCATCGTTGACGCCCCCCGGTGTGCGGTAGTCGTGGGGGTTGTAGCGCTGCGACCGGGTGGTGTCGGTGTAGTCGTACCGGTAGTCATTGTTGTTCATGTACGCGTGCGTGATCAGGATGCCGATGTGCTCGGGGTGCGCTGACTTGATGTCGTTGGCCCACGCGATTGTCGAGTCCCGCGGTCCCCATTCCAGCGCAAACACAATCCATTTGCGCCCGCCCGCTTCGAAGATGTGAAACGTGTTGTCGAGCTTCCCCGGCTCCATCGCCCCGCCGAACGTCGGCTGCCCCGAGTACACGCGGTAGTCGAAGAATTCGTTCATCAGCGTCTCGCGCGTCGTGGCGTCCCCGCTCGGCCCGTAATCGTGATTGCCCGGAACCACCGCGCACGGAACCGTCTCGGCCAGCAGGCTCATAGCGTCGCGGGCAAAGCCCCACTCCCGCGCTGTGTTGTTGTTCACGATGTCGCCGAGGTGCAGCACCATCCGGATGTCGCGCCGCTCCTGGTTCGCCCGGATCCACCCGGTCTGCGCTGTGAACAGCCCGGGGAATCGCAGCGAATACACCTGCGTGTCCGGCAGCACCGCGATGGTCCACGACCCCGGCGTGTGCTCGACGACCTTCCGCGGCGGCGCTGTGATCTCCAGCGCCTTGGTCCGCCGCTCGCGCACGTTCACAACGTGCCGGGCGAGATTGCTGAAGAACGCCTTCTGAAACGCCGCCAGCGCCGCCTGCGTCTCGGGCGTCTGCTCATCCGCCGGCGTGATCACCTTGTCGAACGCCATCGCCGACAGGATGATCCGCCCCTGCCCGTACGCCCCCTCCATCAGCGCCGGGCGCTGGGCCTCCTTGTCCGCCGCGATCATCACCTCGAAGCCGCCCTGGTCGACGAAGCTCTCCCAGATCGTCCGCGTCCCGTGCAGGCGCAGCAGGCCATCGGCGCCCGGCTCGATCCCCGCCAGCAGCGGATGCTCCGGCGAGCGGATCATGGCCGCGCCGAAGTCCTCATCGCTGCGCGTCGCCCCGTGCGTGGTCGGCAGAAACGGCGGCGAGGCCTCGGTCTGATCAGCCTGCGTCATCTGCACCAGCGTGCGCCCGGCATCCACGTAGTGATACAGGTCCTCGCCGTAGGTCTCCATGTACGCCGCGTAGTCCTCGCGCTCGCTGGCAAACGAGGCGATGAAGATCACGTCGCTCTCGGTCAGCTCCCGCGGCCGCCGGTCCAGCGGCAGCGGCTCGACCCGAAACCCCGCGCCCCGCAGGAGGTCCGCCGCGGGGGCCGAGTTGGTCCACGGGTCCACGTGGTCCATCAGGTACGCCAGCGGCCGCTGGTTCGGCTCGCTGTCCGAGACTTGAGCCGCGCCCGCCGGAGCCAGCGCCATCGAGAGCAGTGGGGCGATCAGACCGAGTCGTCGCATGAGCTACCTCCCGGGCCCATGGTACCGCCCTGCGCGCGCACTGGTGTCCCGCCGCCCCTCTATAGAGGACCACCTGTTTCCCGATGCTCGCCCTTCCACTCCATCCCGCCCAAAACGGCCACGCAAACGGCTGCGCCAGCGCCTGTTCCACCCCCTGCGCCATCGCCCCGCCGGGTCACGATGTCGACGACCTCCCCCCTCCGCGCGCGCACCCTGGCGCCGCCGCCACCCCGAGTCGCGCCACCTCCAAGAAAAACACAGACGCCGCTCCCCCCACCCTCGCCCCGCGCAGCGGGGAGAGGATGTCCGCGCAGCGGACAGGTGAGGGGTATAGGAAGTCCGCGAGCGAAGCTCCCTCTCCCGCCCCCGGCGGGAGAGGCAAGGCACGAAGTGCCGCGGTGAGGGTGACAGAACAACCCGCGAGCGAAGCGAGCGCTCCTCATTCTCTCCCCGATCCTCCCATCCCCCCGCCCCCGCCCGAGCCCATCTGCGACTCTCGCCTCATCGAGGAGTACTACCGCGGTCAGCTCGACATCTTCACCCTCGCCCGCTCCTGCAACATGACCATCAAGCAAGTCCTCGCATGGCGCAGGCGCGAAGACACGCGCGACACGATCAAGGATCTCGACGACTTCGCCGACCAGCGCACCCGCGACATCATCGTCCAGGCCCGACCCGCCGCCGCGGCGTCCCTGCGCTACCACGCCATCGACATGCCCGCCGCCGAACTCACCGGCGCCCAGGCCCTCCGCGAAGAAACCCGCCGCAAAGCCGCCACCACCCTCCTCCGCGGGGTACCCCCCCACTCCGTGGGGGGCTCTTCTCCTGCCCCCGGCGCGCGTCGCGCCAGAGCCGCCGAGTGCAACCAGTCGGCGCCAACTCCTGACCCTACCCCGTCTTCATCATCTTCAATGCTCCTCTCTTCTATCTGGGCCTCCTTGCGCGCCGACCTCGAAGACGAAGCGCCCGGGCCTGAAATAGCTCGAGACGTGAACTCCTCTTCCCCCGCCGCCGGCGGGGGAAGTGCCGAGCCCAGCGAGGCGAAGGGGGTAGATCAGCCCGCGAGCGCAGCGAGCCCCCTCTCCCGCGCCTCGCGGGAGAGGAAGCGGCACGAAGTGCCGCAGGTGAGGGTGACAGAACAGCCCGCGAGCGCTCCACGTCCTTCCCGTTTGCAAGACCACAGAACGGCGCCGCTCGTCCCCCAGCGGGCGGCGTCCCCCGTCGAGCGCGCAAACCACCACGGCGCCGCCGGGATCGCCGCGGCCGCCTCACGCCCCGCGAACACGCCATCTCAAGATGAACCTGTCGGCCGCCCCGCGCCGCCGCCCCTCACGCCTGGACGCTCAGCGAGCCAATCCCCTCCGGCGTCGGCGCCGCAGCGCCCCCGCCCCGCTCCCTGCGCAGCTTCTCCATGAGCAGGGCCCAGGTCTCGCGCTCGAACTCGAGCAGCTCGATGACCTTGTCCATCCGCGCCACATCCTTCTCCATGCTGACGTTGACCAGTTCGTTAAAGAGGAACACGTAGACGGAGTGCACCCGCTCGGCCAGTTCCGGGTTGTGCTCGCGCCGGATGGATGTCATCAGTTCCATCACGATCGCCCGGCACTGGCTGATGCCGTTGTATGACTGCTCGAAGTCCCGCTTCGCCAGGCCCTCCCGCCCCATGTGCGCAAAGCGGATGGCCCCGTCGAGCAGCATCAGGCGAAGCTCCTCGGGGCTGGCGGTCAGCACCTTGGTGCGAAGGTACGCGTTGGTCGTCGTGGCATCGGTCATGGTTCGTTGTTCAGATCGGTTCCGTGGTCTCTCGACTTCAGCCCACCCGCGCGATGGAGCCCAGCGACGCCTGCTGCGACTGCAACTGCCCGATGGCCCGCTCCAGTGCCACGAACTGCCGCTGCAGGATCAGCCGGCGCGTCTCCAGCCGCACGTTGAACGCCTGGATCCGCTGCTCCTGCAGCTCGATCTGCGTATCCAGCGTGCGGTTGCGCACCGTCAGCACGCCGTCGATCGAGTTGATGTAGCTCTTGGCGAACTCCTCGAGCTGCGCCACCACGCCCAGCGAGCTGAATGTTTCCTTCGCCTCCGGATCGCGCACCACGATCCCGCTCGGCAGCGTCGTCGTGCCGCCGACCGAGTCGATCTCCCGCGCCACGAACAGGTTCTTGACGCCCTCGGCGTCCTCGGCGATCGCCTTCCGAAGCTGCTCGGCGTCCAGCTCGAGCTTTCCGCCGCTTCCGATGGTCACGCCCACCTCGGCCAGGAAGCGGAACGATCCGCTGACGCTGTCCGCCGGCGCATTGGCGATCGCGAACAACTGCGACCGGGCCGTCAGCGCCGCCGAGTCGCCCAGCAGCGCCCCGCGCGCTTCGGTCTCCTGGTCGTAGCGCGTGTGAAAGTCGATCCGGTCGACCAGGTCGTTGAACGCGTCGATGAACTCCTGGATCTTCGTCTCAAGTTCGGCGCTGTCGGAAGTGATCGAGATCGTGACCGGATCCTCGCTCGCCTGCCGCGCCTCCAGCGTCACGTCCCGCAGCACGCCCTCGAACGTGTTGCTCGTCGAGTTCAGCAGCACCGCCTTGGCTGGATCGGTAGAGCCGAAGAACAGCCGCGCGTTCTGGCCCTCCTCCAGCGTCGTCAGCCCCAGGTCGAACCCGCCGGTGTCGATCAGGAAGCGACCCTCCAGCCCCGCCGTGTCGGCCGTCAGGCTCAGGTGGTACGGCGTCGAGCCCGTTCCGTCGTTGACCAGCGACGCCCGCACGCCGACGTCAGCGCTGTTGATCTTCGCGACGACATCCTCCAGCGTGTCCGCCGCATCGAACTCGACGACGGCCTCGAACGAGCCGTCGATCGTGTTGCTCGCCCCGGCGCTTTGGGCCTCCCCGGCGATGCGCAGGCGCGTCGCGACCGAGCCGGACTCATCCT
This sequence comes from Phycisphaerales bacterium JB039, assembly GCA_043101635.1. Classification (GTDB taxonomy): domain Bacteria; phylum Planctomycetota; class Phycisphaerae; order Phycisphaerales; family UBA1924; genus CAYMJK01. The sequence goes on from JBICIE010000098.1 coordinate 10,901, forward strand.
CGATCTTGATCTTGACGGTCCCCGGCGACCCGCCGCCGGAGAGGTCCTCGACGATCTCGATGCCGTCGCCGGTCGCGTTGATCCGGGCCTCCACGGCGATGCCGGCGCTGTTGATCTCCTTGAGCACATCGTGGATCGTGCGGGCGTCGTCGCCGATGTCGATCACCGCCGTCGCGCCGGTCGCGTCGGTGATCCGGAAGCGCCCGGTCCCGACGCCCCGGCCGTTGTTCAGCGTGCTCAGCAGCGTCGAGCGGGAAATGTACTGGTGCTGCAGGTTCCCGCTGGCGACGCTGTCCTGGGCGACCCCGCCCGGGCCGGTGCTGATCCCCAGGGCGGCCGCCGTGTCGGCGCCCTCGACGACCGTGTTGCCCTCGACGATGAAGTTGCCCGCGCCGCCGGTGGTATCGCGCAGGATCAGCCCCGTGCCGTTGGCGTCCAGCGAGGCGGTCACCGCGCCGCCGGTCTGGCTGGCGATGTCGGCCATCAGGCCAGAGACGTTGCCGCCCAGATCCAGCGTCAGGTTGTGCACCCCGCCCGAGCGATCGGTGATCGTGAGCGTCCCGTCGCCGAGAGCGCCCGAGCCGCCCAGCAGCGACTGGACCAGCGTCGTGTTCAGCCCCGCGAAGATGCGCGACCCGCTCAGCATCGTCGTTGCCGAGCCGAGCAGCCCGAGATCCGCCGCAGTTGTTCCGGCCGTCGACGTGTTCTCCGCCACCTCGATTGTGCGCCCGCCGACGGTGTCGACGATCTCCAGGCCGAGCCCGTCGGCCCGAACCCGCGCCTCGACATCGGTGATCCCGGCGTCACCCAGGGCGGTGTTGATCCGTCCGAGCACGTCGGCGACCGACGCCGCCCGCGGCGTCTCGACCTTGCCATCGACGATGATGTCGCCGAGGTTGATCTTCGCCTGCACGCCGTCGACCGTCACGGTGAAGTCATGCCCGCCGAAGACATTGGCGATGAAGACGCCGTTTCCGTCGTTGAGGTCGCTGAGTTGCACGCCTGCGTGCAGGCCGTAGACCGTGTCGCCGAGCAGGTCGCCGGCGCCGCTCTTGGCGATGCCGAGCGTCTCTGCGGTTGTCGCGCCATCCAGGCTGACGACCGTCAGGCTCTGTGGCCCGCCGGCGGTGTCGACCAGCTTGAAGGCGCCATCCTCGACCGTCGCCGTCACACCGATGCCAGCGCTGTTGATCGCCGCCAGCACTTCGCCGACCGTCCCCGCCCGGGACAGGTCCACGGTGGCGCTGGTCCCGTCGGTGTCGGTGATCTGGATCCGGCCGCGCTGGATGCCGGCGCCACCGTTGAGGTCGGACAGGCTGATGTCGCGGTCCAGCCGGGCTTCCACGCCTTCAAACGTGAACGACGCGGCGCCGAAGGGCGATCCCGAGGCGGGGTCGGCGAAGCCCTTGCTCAGCAGCCCTTGCGTCGTAACGAGCCGGTCGACCAGGAACGTGAACGCCCCTTCGGGGGCGCCCGGCTTGGCAAGGGCGGTCAGCGCCTCCGGCTTGGTGCTCGAGGTCGCCCGGCCATCGAAGGCCTTGCTGGTCCGCAGCGCCGCCGCGGCGGTCTGCAGGGCGCTGAGGCGGTTGTTGATGTCGAGGTAGCTCGACTGCTGCGTCTGGAGCTGGATCAGCCGGCGCTGGGCCAGCAGGCGGGGCCGGGCCTCGACCGCCAGGATCTGCTCGATCAGCGAGGCGGTGTCGATCCCGCTGAAGATGCCGATGCCAGAGGTGATTCCGCCCACGCTGCCAGCTCCTGTCTGCGTCCGAGAACACCGAACTCGCTCCCAGATGCAAGCTCAAGATCGGCGAGCCGGCAGACGGCTCTGCAGCCCGATTGGGCGGCAATACAGTTTGGCGCAAGCCGGTCGGCCCGGCTTGCCGATGGGAGTTGCGTTGCCGCAGACCGAGACCATGCTGCGCCGGGGGACGCTCGCGATCAGCGGGCTGCTGGCGCTCAGCGCGCTGGCGCTGGCCGGCTTCGGGGCTGCGGCGAATCCGCCGGTCTGGTTCGTCGTGGGCTTCGAGGGGGTGGTGCTGGTCACGGCGGCGTTCGGCGTGCTCTTCGGGCTCGGCCGATTCCCGCAGGCGCCGGCGATGACGCTGGCTCTCCTGGCAGGCTCGGTCGGTCTGTGCTCGCTGCTGGGTTACCTCTCCACGGGAGTCGCCGGGCACATGGCAGGGCCCGTGCCCCTGAAGCCGGTCGTCGGCGCCCGGCTCGCCCTCGCCGCGCTGCTGGCCGCTGGGGCGGCGGTGGCGGCCCTGGGGACGAGCCCGGGCCTGTGGCGGCGGGCCCTCGTCGGCGTCGCCTTGGCTGCGATCCCAACAGCCCTGGCCGCCGTAGTACTGGTCGGGCCGGGGCGGCCGTTGGTCGGTGCGATCACCTCGCTCGGCGTGACGGTGGCCGTCGCCGCCGCGGCGGTCGCATTCCTCACGTGGGTCGGGCTGGTCTCGGCCGGTACCCACCTCGTGATCACTTCCTTCGAGCGGGCCCTGCCGGCTCCGTGGGAGGGCGGCGAGAAGTCCGATAACTCCTGAGCAATCGGGCGAGCCAGAGTCCGAAAGAACAGTCATGCTCGAATCCGTCATCCTGGTGTTCCTGCTCGTCATTCTCGTCGCGGCCCTCGCTTTCGGGGCGGGGTTCATCCTGCGCCGGCGGGCCGGCCAGTCGGAGATGACGATCCGGGCTCAGATGATCGCCCAGCGCGTGCGCACGGTGGGGCGGCTGGTGGGCCTTGAGGTCTTCGCCAAGGAGATCGCCACCGCCACCAAGGGATGGGCGTGGCTGCCGCCGCTGGTGCTCAGCCAGGCCAAGCTGGCGATGATCTTCAACTTCGAGAAGCAGTACTGGATCGACCTGAGCCGTCTCAGCGACGATGATGTCGAGTCGCTGGGCGAGGGGAAGTACCGCATCCACCTTCCGCCGCTGGAGTCGAACATCCGTTTGACGGACGTGGTGCCGTACGACATCCAGGCCGGCAAGGCGCTGGGGCTGGTCGATGTCATCCCGATGAACGCCGAGCGGCAGAAGGCCCTGATGAGCCAGGCCCAGGAGCAGGCTCGCGAGCTGTTCGCCGGCAAGGACGAGACCTACGGCAACGAGGCCATGCGCAGCATCGGGCGCCAGCTTCGCAGCCTGCTGGCGCTGTTCGACATCCAGGTTGAGATCCTGTGGCGCGAGGCCGAGCCAGTCGAGGGCCTGACCGTGGGTGAGCGGGCCCAGAAGCTGATCGGGGTCGCGTAGTCACTGGCGAGCTCGGGGAGTTCAAGTGTCGCAGAGTTGCGATTCGCTGCTCCGGTTGATGAAGTGGTACGACGCTCGCTGTGATGGCGAGTGGGAACACAGCTTCGGCATCAAGATCGAGACGCTCGACAATCCTGGCTGGAGCATCGAAGTCGACCTGAGCGGCTCTGGTCTGGAGGATCGCGCCTTCGAGCGGCTCGAGCGCGGAGTTGGCGACGACAACCACGATGATGAAGGATGCGAGACCGGTCCGTGGATGGTGTGCTGGGTCGCAGATCAGCGGTATCACGCTGCATGTGGGCCGGCGCAGCTCCGTGAGGCACTTACGGTGTTTCTCGACTGGGCTGGCGTTCCTTAGGGAGGCGGCCGTCTACGCGAGCGCCTGCGCCAGCCGGTCCAGCAGCGTTGAGGCGCCGAGGCGCAGGCGCTGCGGGTCGAGCCAGTCCGGCCCGGCGATCGCCGCGGCAAGCCGCATGTAGGAGATCGCATCTTCGGGCGTGCGCAGCCCCCCGGCGGCCTTGAAGCCGATCGCCTTTCCTGCGCGCGCAGCGCTGGCGATCGTCTCCAGCATGATCACCGCGCCCTCGGGCGTCGCGCCCGCAGCGCCCTTGCCGGTGCTCGTCTTGAGGAAGTCGCCGGGGCCGAGTTGTTCGATCACGGCCGCGGCGACCTCGCGCAGCAACTCGGCATCCGGAATCTCGCAGGTTTCGAGGATCACCTTGAGGATCGCGCCCGGCGTCGCGCCGACCGGCTCGCGCATTGCGCCGACCTCGGCGACGACCTGCTCCAGCTTCCCATCCAGCAGCATGCCTCGGTTGATCACAATGTCGATCTCGGCGGCGCCGGCTTCCAGCGCTGCGCGGACCTCCGCGATCTTCACGCTCAGCGGCGCCTGCCCGTGCGGAAACGCGCCGGCGACCGCGCACGGGCGCACGGCTGAGCCATCCAGCGCTTCGGAGGCAACCCCGACCAGCGATGAATGCACGCAGGCCGTGGCCACGTGTGCGCCGCCGTCGGCTTCCAGCGGGCGCCGGGCTCGGGCGCACAGGGCCCGCACGGCGCCGGGCGTGTCGGTCGCGTTGAGCGTGGTCAGATCGAGCAGCCCGATGGCGGCGCCCAGCAGGCGCCGGCGCTCCGCCTGCGGCAGCGGACTGGCGAGGATCTGCTCAGCCCGCGCTCTGGCCGTGCTCCACGAGTCGCTCGTCGTCATCGGCGGACTGTATCGACGCCAGCGCCTCGCGGATGGCGCGGACGGTCATGCTCCGATGCTCATCCGACCACAGATCGCGGTGGCCGGCGCCCTCGATGGCGATCAGCGAGCCCTGCCGCGCCGCCCGGGCGATCGCCTCACCGTCGGCGATCGGGCTGATCTCGTCGCCAGTTCCGTGGATGACCAGCAGCGGGCAAGTCAGGCGTGCGGCGAGGCCGGCACGGTCAAAGCCGCGCAGCAGCGGGTCGCCGCTCGTCAGCAGGCCGGCCAGCGCGACGGCCGGACGCGCGCGCCCGAGCGGCGCCACGCCCCGCTCGCGGAGCACGCCGCGGACCGCGACCGGCGGTGTGCGGTACGGCGCCTCGGCGATCACCAGGGCCACATCAGCTCCGAGCTGCGCCCCGGCCGCGATCGCCACGCCGGCGCCGAGGCTGGAGCCCTGCAGCACGATCGGGCGCTGCTCGCCCTGGCGGCGGAGTTCCCTGACCAGCGCGACAAGGGCGCCGGGCTCGCGGATGCCGATGGCGCAGCGCCCCGGCGCCTCACCGTGGCCCGGCATGTCCCACGCGATGATCCGCCCGGCGCAGTCGGCGATGTGCCCGATGCGGCGCAGCGCGCCCAGGCGCGAGCTCGCCCAGCCGTGGGTGAAGATGACCACCGGTCCATCCTGCGGGCAGGCGATGTCCCACACCGGCAGGTCGCCGGCGCGCCACGGCAGCGTCCATCGCTGGAATGGCAGCGGCTCGGACAGTTCGGAGGGATCTCCCGGCTCGCCGCGGGCGATGGCGCGGGCGTACGTCCGCCGCGGCGGATGTGTCAGCGTGCGGGCGATGTAGAAGACGATGGCTGCCCAGTACAGGACGAAGCCGGCCGCAAGCAGGTAGAGCACGCCGGTCATGCGGAGCAGTGGCCAAGTGGCCACGTGGCAGAGTGGCAAAGTACGCGCGCGCCGGACGAACGTTGCGGGCGCACTTTGCCACGTGGCCACTCTGTCACTTCGCCACTTCTCCGTTTGCGTTCATCCGCCCAGCAGCGCCTTGATGTCGTTGAAGGTCACGAGCAGGAAGACCGCGCCGATGAGCACCAGCCCGGCCATCGTGGCCATGCTCTGCACGGCGACCGGGACCGGTTTGCCGCGGATCTGCTCGCTGAGCAGGAAGAGGAACTGCCCGCCATCGACGATCGGCAGCGGCAGGAAGTTGATGACCGCGAGGTTTACGCTCACCAGCGCCATGAAGAACAGCAGCCAGATGAGCCCGCGGCTGGCGATGCGCGTGCCGAGGTGCGCGATGCCCACCGGCCCCTTGAGATGTTCGACCTTGACCGTGCCCTCGATCAGGCGCAGGAACGTCGCGTAGGTCATCGCCATGACGCGGTAGGTCTCGGAGAGTCCGAGACTGACGGCGTGGGCGGGATTCTCTGCCTTGAGGATGAACTGATCCGGCTCGAACATCGCCATTGGGACCGGGCTCTCCCAGCCGAGGTCGCGCAGGACCAGCGCCTCGTCCGGCTTGAGCGTGAGCGTGCGGCTCTCAGTCGGCCGTGCGCCGGTCTGCGGGTCGGCCGGCAGGGGAAGCTCGAACAGCAGTTCGACACTGGGTTCGCCGGGTCGGGCGTCGGCGGCGCTCAGCAGCGCCGCGCGCAGATCGGCAAGCGTGGCGACGGGCTTGCCATCAGCGCTCACCAGGCGCATGCCGGCCCGGTCGATGATGCGCCGGGCAACTGCGCCCCCGTCTCCGAGCCCCGCTGGCGGCATCGCCATCCACAGGCCGGCGCCGGCCTCGTCAACGTCGGTCATGTAGAACCCGATCGTGCCGGAGGGCTTGACGCTCACCTCCAGATCCACGCGCTCCAGCGGAGCGCCCGGCGCCGGGCGGCGCAGCACGCTGATCGGGACGGTCCGCCCGCGATTGGCCCGGATCTCGGCGGCGCCCTGGAAGACGCTCGGGTACATCACCTCGCCGATCCGCGCGAAGATGTCGCCGTCGCGCAGCCCCTGCTCGGCGCCTCGATCGCTGGCGTCCAGCACTGCCATGACCGGCGTGAAGCCGAGCAGATGGTCCACGGGCGTGCGCGAGTTGGCCTTGTCCGGCGTCGGGATGAGCGTGGTCTGCAGCACCGGCGCTGGGTCGAGTGTCACGCGGGCCTGCGCGGTCGGGGACTCGAAGGTGAGCGTGACCGGCTCGCCGCGGGAAGTCCGGAACGCGGTGGCAAGATCGGCGGCGTGCTCGACCCGCTGCGCATCGCCGCCGGTCTGCTGCACGTGCGTCAGCGTCATGCCGGGCGCTACGCCGGTCAGCCCGAAGCGGTCCAGAGCGGCCCGCAGCGCCTCGCGGGTCGCGTCGTCATCCGGGGCGTCGATGAGGGTGGGGGAGCGCGGCGGCTCGACCCCGAGATCGAGCAGTCCGGTCAGATCGGAGCGCTGCGGAACGATCTGAAAGATCAGCGGCGCTTCGAGCCCGGCGCGCTGCACGGCGAGTTCAACCGGCTGCCCGCGCCGGGCCATGGCCGACGCCATGATCAGGTCGTTGAAGGAGTTGGGCCTGCGGTCGTTGATGCGCACCATCTCGTCACCCGGACGCAGGCCGGCCATCCCGGCGCCGGCCTCATCGGCGTTGATGGCGACCGCTCCCGCGGCGGGCCCGGACGGGTCCAGGGCGCCGATGCGCGGCGGTTCGGTCTCAAGCCCGACCGTGAACACCAGCACGAACAGGATCGCGGCGGTGACGATGTTCATCACAACGCCCGCCGAGATCACGATCATTCGCTTCCACGGCGGTGTGCTCTGATAGCTGTCGGGCACGTGACTGGTCGCGGCGGGATTCAGGTCGTCCTGCCCGAGCATCTTGACGTAGCCGCCGAAGGGCAGGGCGTTGAGCCGGTACTCGGTGTGACTGACCGCCTCGCCGCGCCGATTGGCCGGACAGGTCTCGATGTTGCCCTGAAGCTGGAGCAGCCGAAGGTACTCCGGCTCGCTCGAACCCCTTCGCCAGCCAAGGCCCTTGCGGTAGCTCACCAGCGCAGGTCCGAAGCCGATGGCGAACGCGAGCGTGCGGATCCCGGCCCAGCGGGCCGCCAGAAAGTGCCCGAGCTCATGCACGAAGATGATGAGGCCGAAGCCGAAGATCACGACCGCGAGGTCGATCAGCAGTCCGAGGAAGCCGGGGAGACCTGTCATATCCACATCCTATTCGGTGGCGCCGCGCCCGTATTCCTCCCGGGCGTCTCAGTATCGGCGTCGCGTGCGTCTGGCGCAACGAAAAGCGGGCCCGAAGGCCCGCTCGGGTCGGCAGCGGTCGCTGGATCAGTACTTGACCGAGCAGCCGTAGGGCTTGGCCGACGGCGTCTCGACCGAGGAGCCGGAGAGGACCGACTCCAGGGCGCGATCCACGTAGTTGATCTTCTCCTCATCGTTCATGCGGCCGCGGGAGTCGTTGTCGATGCCGCCGGCATAGGCGACGACGCCATCGGGAGTGATCACGAACATGTGCGGCGTGGTCTTGGCGCCGTAGGCCCGGCCGGTGTCGCCGGTCGGATCCAGCAGGATCGGATACTCGATCTTCCACTCGTCCCTGGCCTTCTGGTTGCGAGCCTGACCGGCGCCCTGCTTGCCTTCGGCCCCGGTGTTGACGGCCAGCCAGATGACGCCCTTCTCCTTGTACTTGGCGGCCAGTTCCGTCATGGTCTTCTCGCGGTAGTGCCGCACCACATAGGGGCAGTCCGCGTTGAACCACTCCAGCACCACGGCCGTGGTCGACTGGTTCTTCAGCAGCTCAGAGAGCTTGTACTCCTTACCCGTCGTGTCGGTGAGCGTGAAGTCCGGGGCGCGCTCGCCCGGCTTGACGCCATCTTCCGGACCGGCGGCCATCAGGCCGAGCGATGCGCCGAGAGCGAGCACCATACCGAACAGGGTCTTGCGCCGAATAGCGAGCATGAGCGTCTCCTTCAGAGGGCCCGGCGTCGCCGGGCTGTTTCTCCACCACACACGATCAGTTTATCCGCCGCTCTGGCGGATGGGGTCTTCCTGCGGAGCCGGCGGCAGGGCGTCGCGCCCGATGGGCCGGATGGCTCCATCCACGGTCACCTGGAACTCGATCACCTCTCCCGTCTTCGCCTGGGCGTCCTTCCAGATTTCCAGAACGCCGGAGATCGGCTCGGCTTCCGGGCCGATCCGCACCGTGAGGGTGTCGCCCTCGGCGGCGCCGTCGCGCAGCAGCGAGGGCGTCTGCGGGCCCTCCGAGTGCGGGTAGAAGGCCAGGCGGGCAGCGCCAGGCGCCCGGATCTCGACCGCGGCGGGAGATCGGATCGCCGCCAGGCGATCGGACTGGCGCGGCGGGCGGGGCAGGCGGGCGCGGGCCGCCGCAAAGCGGGCCGCCTGCGGGCCGGGGCCCCCGGGCTGGCTGGTGACGGCAAGGTCGAGCCTGACGATCCCTTTGGCCATCAGGCAGATGTCCGCGCAGGCGGTCCAGTCCACCTCAGCGGCGATGCGCACGGGCTGGCCGGCGGCCAGTTCGGCGGGCGCCGTCAGCGGCGCCAGGATGGTCACCTGCCGCTCATAGACATGGTCCAGCAGGGCGCCGGGCGATTCGTGGCGGTGCGGCGCCGGCCAGCGGAGCTCGCCGACCGCGAAGCCCTCCGGCACGGAGAACTTGATCCACGGGGCCGGGACCGTGTCGTTGCGCCCCTCCCAGTAGGTATGCCAGCCGGGCTCGATCTCGAAGCTCACGCCCAGCAGGATGGTCTGCCCGGGGGCAATGGAGGCGGTCTCGGCGAGCAACTGGGGCCGGGCCTTGTCCAGGGCCGGCCCGCTCAAGTCGTCCTGAGCCCGGGCCATGGAGAGCCCGAGGGCGAGCAGCCCGCACAGGGCGGGGATTCGGGCTGAGGCTCCGATCGGCACGAGGGTACAACGCCGCTGCAGGGCCGCGTATTCTCACTTATGGAACGGATTCTCCATCTTGCCGCGGTGTCGCGATCGCTTCTGGGGGCCGGCGTCCTGGCCGCGGGGCTGGGCGGCTGCCAGGGCAAGGTGACCGACGCGGACATCCGGTTTGCGGAACTGACGGAAGTCCGTGCCCTGACGCTGCAGCAGCAGCGCGACCCTGGCGGGCGGATTGTCGCCATGATCGACGCCCGTTCTTCAGCGCGGTTTGCGGCCGGGCACATTCCCGGGGCCCGCAACCTGCGTCTGCCGGACCTGCCGCGCCGGGGCCGCAAGGACCCGGAACTGGACAGCTACCGCCACATCATCGTTTACGGCGAGAATCCGTCCACGCCGTCGGCTCGCGGGATGACCAAGCGGCTGATGGTGTTCGGCTACGACGGCGTGCGCCTGTTCGCGGGAGGGATGTCGCAGTGGCAGAGCGCCGGGTATCCGGTCGCGACGCCGCCGGCCGAGGCCGAGCCAGCGTCGCCCTGAGCGGCGCGCGATGGAGTCGCAGAGCGCACTAAAAAGGGCGGGACCCGATGGTCCCGCCCCGCGTGTCGTATCGGCTCGGTTTCAGCCGATGCGGCTGAGCGGATTGAGCAGGCCCAGCGGCGCGCCGGCGGCGCCCCAGCCGCCATCCAGGAACAGGTCGTAGTGATCCATCTGGACGATGAAGGGGCTGTTCGCCTTGAGCTCCAACCCGAAGAAGTTGAGCATCTGATCGCGCGAGAGCAGGCCCTCGAACTCGTGCAGCCGGAACTCGGCGAAGCCATCGGGGCCGACCGTGATCGTATCCGTGAGGATAGAACCGTCGTTGAAGTAGAGCTTGATGTCCACCGCCAGTGAGGCGCTGGCCGGGTTGTAGAAGCTGATGGTCTCGAAGTACTGATCGCCCGCGAGCGTGTTGTTGATGAAGGCGTCGCCGAAGAACCAGGTCGTCGCGCCCTCGGCGACCGCCTGAATGGCCGCGGCGTCGCCCTTCTCGGTCTGGACCGCGGTGACGGTGATCGGGCGGACGCTGTCGAAGCGGAGTCCAAGCGGCTGGTTGCGGATCAAGCCGAGATCGGCGCCGGTGAGCGTGACGAAAGAGCGGGCCGCGACGGTGACATTCTGCTGGACGTCCTCGAAGGCCGCCTGCGTGTAGGAGCCGATGATGGTGACGGCGGTGGTGGTGGAACCGGGGTTGAAGATGGTGATCTGGGTCTCGACGCCGTCGCCGCGCTCGACGCGCGGGATGACGCTGAGCGTCGAGCCGCCCAGGGCGTCGCCCAGCACGGCAAAGGCCGAGCCGCCGACGATGTCGAAGTGGCTCAGGGCCGCGACGATGCCGATGTGGCTGTCGCCCGGCTCGATGGTCGAGGCCGGCGCACTGGTCAGACGCACGCTGAAGACGCCGAGCGGGAGCTGGGCCAGATCATCCACCGACCAGCCGCCGCGCCGATTGGCGCCAACGGTCTGCTCGATGGTGATGGGGGCGCCCTCGCCGGAGTAGGCGGTCAGCGTGACGGTGACATCGTGGGCGTTGGGGTTGTAGTAGACCAGGAAGTCTTCCACCCCGCCGGGGTTGCGCTCGACGCGGGCGAAGGTCCAGATGTCGCTGGTGCGCCCGGTGAAGCTCTCGCCGATGGCGGCGCCGAAGTCGTAGTGCGCGAAGGTCGCGCCCAGCACGCCATCGGACTCGATGACGATGGAGTACGGCTCGTTGAGCTGCACCATCGGGTTGAAGACGCGTCCGGCGTCGCTGACGGTCAGGCCGCCGCGGGCGCCCGGCGCCAGCGTGCCGCCGGAGACCAGGCGGGCGGGGGCCAGATCCGGATTCTCGTAGTACAGAATGACGTCGTAGGTGACGCTGTCGGTCGCGCTGGGGTTGGCAAAGGAGATGTACTCGCGGATGTCGTCGCCGGCGAAGCCCTCCGGGAAGTAGAGGAAGAAGGTCTCCGGCTCGGTGGCGATCTCGACGGTGTACGAGCCGCGCCCGTCGCTGACATCCTCGACCAGCAGGTAGTACTCGGCGCCGGGGGCCAGCGTCTGGAACTCGCTGTAGGAGTTGGCGCCGGGGATGCCGACGGTGTCAGCATCGATGACGACGTACTCGCTGCCGCGACGCTCGAAGACGGTCAGGCGGGTGTCCAGCAGCGTGCCGGTGGGGGTGACCACCTGCACGAACGCGGCGCCGCCGGTGAGCGAGTCGAAGCGGAACAGGTCGGTATCGCCGCTGATCTCGATGATGCCGGTGTCGAAGCCGGAGCCGGTGCGCGGATCAAGATCGATGACGGTTGCCGCGAAGAACTGGCCCTCGTTGGCGTGATCGTCATCGGGGTTCGGATCGGGCAGGCCGGGCTCCGGCCCGTCGATGGTCAACTGGTAGCTGCCGGTGGTCGTCGTGGCGCCGTCGTCGGCGTCGGCGAGGATGTAGAACAGTTCGTTGCGGGCCACGCTCTGGACCGTGAAGCCGACCACGCCGACGCGTGGGTCGGTGTCGCCCGGCCCGTTGTCGACGATGTTGGCGATCTCGGCGCGTCCGGCGTTGAAGATGCGCAGGATCGGATCGAAGCCGCCGGCGCGGGCGTCGAGCAGGATGTTGTGCGGACCGGGCTCGGCCGGCGTGCTCTTGGCCAGGGTGCGGAAGAAGAACAGGTCGGTGTCGAGCGTCGGCGAGATCAGGGCGCTGACGCCGCCATCGCCGGTGATCTGGCTGAGCACGATCTCGCTGGCGATGGAGAACTCGCCCTCGTTGGGGTGGTCGTCGACGATCGGCGCGACGATGTCCAGCGTGTAGGGGCCGGTCCCCGTCGTCGCCATGCCGCCGAGCACGCCGTTGACCAGCATGTAGTACTGCTGGCCGCGGACCACGCGGAAGACATAGGTGGCGCTGGAGCCGAGGGCGTCGGGGCCCTCGATCGGCGTCGTGGTGCCCAGCAGCAGATGCTCGACCGGGTTGAAGCTCTGGTCGAGGATGAGCAGCGTCGGGCGCAGGTCGTCGGTCGCGGTGACGGTGACGGTGGCCTGGCCGCCGGCGGACGCCCGGAAGCCGAACAGGTCGGAGTCCTCGTCGATCTCGAGGATGCCGGAGTCGGCGCCGACGCCGGTGATGGTGTCGCTGGTCACCGGGGTGGCGAAGGCGAACTCGTTCTCATCGGGGTGGTCGTCGGTCGGGGTCACCTGGAGCGTGATGCGATAGTCGCCGGCGTCGGCGGTCGGATCGGCGCCGGAGACCATGACGTAGTAGGTGTTGTAGGTTGCGCCGGTGGCGAGGCTGGTGCGGTCGGGCGCGGTGAGCGAGAAGGCGGCGGTGGCTGTCGGCGCGTCGGCGTTCTCGGCGATGCGCAGCAGCACCGGGTTGCCGGAGGGATCGACGCTGACCTCGAAGACCTTGACGGCCGCGTTGAAGCCCGTGGTCAGGCTCTCGACGGTGATGCGCCCGCGGTCGAAGTCGGGCGTCTCGAACTTGAACAGGTCGATGTCGCCCTCGGCCTCCAGCGAGCCGTTGGCCTCCGCCGTGCCGAGGAAGTCGCGGATCTCGAGTTCGGTCGCCAGATCGAAGCGGTGCGTGGCGTGATCGTCCACGAACGGATCGGCGTCGACCCGCACGCGGTACTCGCCCTGGGTGCTCTGCGAGGCGCTGACGACGACATAGAACAGATCGCCGCGCCCCGCGGCGAACTGGACGCGGGCCACGCCGCCGCCCGGCGCCGTGGAGGCGCCGACGAACTCGCCCTGGCCGTCGAAGATGGTCACCGACGGGATCACGCCGGACCCGATCGTCGGCGAGACGGTGATGGTCATGGCGCCATCCTGCACCGCCTGAACCACGAACTGGTCGTCGTCGAAGGGATCGGTGAGCTTGGGCCGGATCTCGCCGGTGATCGAACCCACGCCGGTACCGGCGTCCAGCGGGATCACCGTGCCGCTGGAGAGTGTGGTGACCGCCGGGGCCGTGAAGTCCGGGTGGTCATCCTCGAAGTCGAGCTGCGGCACGGCGTTGAGCAGCAGTTCGTAGCTGCCGGCGGCGCGGCGCCAGTCGACTTCGCTGGGATCGGTCACGAACGAGGCGTACTGCCCGCTCTCGACCACGATGAAGTACGTGTCGCCGCTGACGATCGGCACCACCACGCGGGCGTCGTGGGCCCGGAAGGTGCGGACCGTGTCGGCGACGCCGAAGGAGCCCATCACCTGCTGGATCAGTTCGCCGGCGAAGGCCTGGTTGTCGTCGTTGACCGCCAACTCGACGAAGTCGTTGTTGAAGACGCGGATCTTGGAGTCCAGCGGGCTGTTGTAGGTCTTCTCCAGCGTCTGGGAGTCGACGCTGCCATCCTTGAGATTCGCGATCTCCTCATAGAACTCGTCGGCGATCTGGTGCGTCACCGTCCGGATCTCGATGGTCCCGTCCGCCGGGGCCCGGAAGCGGTACACATCCACATCCTCGATGGAGTGGATGTTGCCCAGCTCGGACCACTGCGTCACCTGGAAGCCGGAAGGCGTGAACTCGAAGGAGCGCGTGTTGAACGCGGCGTTGGGCAGCGGCAGGAAGTTGCGCCCGTCGCCGGAACTCATGTCCGCGAGGTTGATCGGATTGGCCTCGGCGAAGACCGCGTCGGGCAGCCCGTGCTCACCCACCGGCTCGACGTAGCTGCTGATGACATCATCGCGGGCCCGTCCGCCGGTGGTGTCCGGCGGATAGGCGTCGGCGCGGATGGTCACGCTGTAGCGGCCGGTGCCGCCGCCGCCGACGCTGCTGATCTCGAGGTAATACACCTCGCCGCCCCAGACCGGGATGCCCGCGATCTCGCCGAGATCGCCCGGCGATCCCGACGGATCGATCATGCCGGACGGATCGGGGAACGGCGGGGCGATTGTGTCGTTCTCGTAGATGAGCGCCAGGTTCGAGTCGTAGACGCGGATGAAGGTGTTCTCGAAGCCGCCATCGACCGGCGAGATGACCATGTTCATGCGCGTCGCGGTGCGGTCCTTGCGGTCCCACGCGCCCGGGATCTCGTCGTTGAAGTTCTCCAGGGCGTAGACGGTGTCCGTGGCGCCGTCGCCCATCGCCAGCCATTCCCAGTCGCCGGCCAGCGCGTTGAACTCCAGGCGGGCCAGGCGCAGGGCCTGATCGCCGTCGGCGGTGGTGAAGTCGCCGCCGGCGTACAGCACCGGGCTGGGCTCCTCCGGGTCGCCGCTGAACAGACCCTGGCCGTACTCGGTATCGGTGAACGAGACCAGGGCCCGCACGGTGTTGTCGAAGCCCGGCGTCTCGCCGAACGGCGGCAGGCCGAGCGGGCTCCAGGCGGCCCCATCCCAGGACGCCACGCGCCCGCCGCGGTTGGTAAACGAGCCGCCGGCGATCAGTTCGGGCAGGAAGACATCGTTGTCCTCACCATCGCGATCCCAGAGCGTGAGGGCGTAGACCGTGTTGTTGGTTCCGCCGCCGAGGTTGACGTTGTCGACCGTGCCCATCATGGCCGGGTCGAGCGTCAGGCCGGCGATGCGGCTGCGCCCCTGGCCACCCACGGTGGTGAAGTCACCGCCCAGGATGAGCTGCGGCGGCTGCTCCTCGCCCATGACCGGGGGGGGCGTGAACTCGATGAGCGCATAGACCGGGCCGTTGACCGTCACCGGTCCGCCGCCGATGCCCGTGTACACGTTCTCCCACGCGCCGCCCGCGGCGGGCGTCATCTCCGGCAGGTTGTACCAGCGCAGGCCGAACTCGCCGCCGATGACCAGCCGGCGCGGGATGGCGTCGCCTTCTTCGGGGTCGGGCGAGTCGAAGTCCGTGATCGCATAGACCGTGTCCGAGGCGCCGCCGCCCAGCGGCTCCCAGTGGCCGGCGCCCGGGCCCAGGGCCGGGATGTCGACGACCCAGCGGGCCACGCGGTTGCCGACGTTGGTGAACTCGCCGCCCACGATGAGCGACGTGAAGTCCTCCTCCTCGAACGCGAAGGTGTGCAGCGCGTGCACGAAGCCGTTGGTGCCGCCGCCGAGGTCGGCGAACTCGAACAGGCCGGTGATCTCATTGAACCAGTACGCCGCGATGAACGGCGTCGGGTCGTAGTTGGCGCTGGTGAACTCGCCGCCGATGACCAGGGCCGGCCGGGTTCCGCCGTAGTCGAACTGCGTCATGGCCCGCACGGTGGCGCTGACGCCGGCCTGCACCTCCCAGTAGGCGAAGGCGTCCCAGATGCCCAGGAAGTTCTCCTGGACCGGGTTGTAGTCGGGCGGGCCGTCAGTCGCCTTCAGCTTGACCGCGCCGGCGGTGCCGATGAACAGGGCGTCGCCGGCGTCGTCGTTGTCGCCCCCGTAGCCGCCGAGCATGTCCACCGGCGGCACGAACTGGAACAGATCCGTGTCCGGGCCCTGGTGGATGCGCCCGGTGGCGGTGCCGGTCACCACGTAGCTGCGGTCACCGATCGGGTTGATGTCCTGGAACGGGAAGATGCTGCCGCCGGCGGCCGGCTCGCGCACCTTGGTCAGATCCGGCGGGCCCCAGATGATCGGCGTCGCCGACTCGAAGATCCGCCGATCCTCATCGGTCGGCATCGCCGGATCGAAGCCCGGCGGGGTGGAGGCGTGATCGTCGATGCCCTGCTGGGTGTCGAAGGTGTGATGCGCCTCGATCCAGGCGGCAAACAGGCCGCCGTTGCCGAGGTCGAACTCCTCGACGACGAACCAGTACTGCTCGCCGCCGACGAGCTGGATCTGCAGTTCGGCGCCGATGCGGTCGAAGCCGATCTGCTGGCCCTGGTCGTTGTACAGGCGGATGGCCGGATCGGCCAGCGGCGGGATCGGGATGCCTCGGACCGTGATGAAGTTCAGGCCCGTGCCCTGGGCCTGGAAGCCGAACAGGCGGCTGTCGTAGCCATTCGGGACCGCCTCGGTGGTGACGGCCCGGCGGGTCACGGGGTCGACCTCGATCGGGATGGCCCGGGTGTCGGCCTTCAGCCCGTAGGAGCCGGTCGACTCGATCGAGCCATCGAACTCGTCGCCGCGGATGCGCACGTAGAACACCGAATCCGGGCCGGAGCGCACCGCGAGGAACGCGGCGTTGAGACGGCCGGCCTCGCTGTCGCCTCGGACGAACCGGCCCTCGGCGTCGTACACATCCAGGCGCGGATCGAACACCGAGAGGGCGTTGGTGGCGTAGAGCGTCGCCAGCGAGTCGAAGTCCTGGGCCGAGGGGATGACGAGCTTGTACACCTCATCGGCGCCGACGGTCGTGATCTCGTCGTCGGTCTCGCCGAAACCGAAGCGAGGCTCGCCGGGCGGGGGCGTCGGATTGGTCTGAACGTCAAACGTCTGGCTGAGCGTGTTGACGCGGATGATGTAGTCGCCGGTGGCGCCGGCGCCCATCATCTGGTCGCTGAGCACGCGGACGAAGTAGGTTTCGCCCGCCTGGGCGATGAAGCCCGTCCAACCGTCGTCGAACGTGCCGCCGGTGAGCCTGCCTTGGCTCGATCCGGATGAGATCAGATCACCGGCGAGGTTGTACACCTCGACGCGCGAGTCGAAGTCGCTCGGCATCGCCGTATTGACGGTGTCCGCCCAGATGCGGACGAAGTCGTCGGCCGGCGCGACGAAGCGGAACAGATCGTCGAACAGATCGGGCGTCGTGTCCTCGATGGTCCCGGTGTCGGAGCCGTCCCCGTTCATGTCGAGGACGATCTCGGTACCGCTGGTCGGGCTCAGCGGGAGCATGAAGCTCGGATGGTCTCCGCCGAGCAGGACGCGGTTCTCCAGGCTCTCGAAGTGCTCGACCGCCCGGGAAGCGCCGGGACGAGCAAAGCCGGCCGAGCGCATCAGTCGGCGGACGCGGCTCGGGGGGAGGTCGGCGGCGCGGGTATTGAGTCGGCTCATCTCGGGCTCCATGTCTGGTCCGCCCCCCGGCGGGGGGCAGCGCCTGTGCGTGGCTCTCATTGTTGCCGCGTGGCGCGTGGCCATGTGCGGCTGCCTGGCTCTCCGCGGGTGGGGCCGAGGGCGGCGAGGCCGGACCGTTGCGGCTCCGGCTTGGGCCGGGTCGGCCCTGCCTGGCCGCCGCAGGGGGTGCGGCGGCCCTGCCCTTGGTGCGGCTCTCCCTTGGCAATGTACCCGCCCTAGCGGATCATTGCCAGCCCGCTGTCGGGCAGGCCCCGGGGCCGGCACGAAAGGCCGTTCCCGAGGGGGCGGTCGAAGGTGGGCTGGCGACCGCCCAGAGCCATCAGTCCGTTCGCCAGTATACCGGACGGTGTTCCCCGGTGCAATAGGGCGCCTGCCCTTCGGGGGACAGCTTTTTTGTCAGTTCAGGAGAAAGCTCGGCGCAGGGCGCCCTCCACCAGGGTCTCCGCCGCGTCGTAAAGGGGCATCCCGTGGTCATCCTGGAAGAGCAGCGGCGCCTCGCTGGCCGCCAGGATCAGCGCCTCGCACCCCCGATCCTGCAGGCTCCGGACGATCTCGGCGGCACGCGACCGCGACGCGGCGCGGATCTGTCCGTAGATCAGTTCGGTGAAGATGATCCGGTCCAGGTCCTCGATCTCCTCCGGCAACGGGGCCAGCGTCTGCACCCCCTTGAGGCCCAGATGCGTCTGGTAGGCCGAGCCGGTCATGACGATCCGAGTCCCGACCAGGCCGACGATCTTCCGCCCGTCGCCGGCGACACGCTCGGCCACCAGGTCGGTCATGGCCAGCCACGGGATCTTGCTCCCGCTCTCGGCCAGGTGGATGCCGTGCTGGACCGCGTTGTCCGGCGTGAAGCAGAATTCGGCGCCGGCGTCGGCGAGGATGTTCGCCGAGCGACGGAGCAGGTCGCCGACACCGTGCCAGTCCTCCCGTCGCACGGCCTCGATGTACAGCGCCAGCGGCTCGTTGTGGAGCGTGACCCTGGGGTGATCGATGTCGTGCGCCAGCGCTGCGGCGCGGCGGTAGAGCAGGCGGTGGGCGAGGGCCGCGCCCTCCGGGCTCACCCCGACGATGCCGATGTGTGGCGCCAACCTGGCCGGCCCTCCGGGTCACTGTGACCACGATCATGGTCCGCGATCCGGAGCGGAATGTCAATTCGGGTAAGCCCGCCCCCTATCGTGACATATGGAGGACCCCTTCGCGACATTGGCCCTGCCGCGCCGGTTCGATCTGGCCGATGCCCAGATCGAGTCGGCCTACCTGCGCGCTGTGGGCGGGGCCCACCCCGATGCGCCCGGCGGCGGCGCCGACGCCAGCGCCATCAACGCCGCCCGGGTCGCCCTGCGGGATCCGGAGGCGAGGGCCGACGCCCTCCTGCTGCTCCTGGGCGGCCCGTCCCGGGCCGAAGAGCGCACGCTGCCCGACGGGCTGCTGATGGAGATGATGGAGACCCGCCAGCGGATCGAGCGGGAGATCGCCCAGCAGGGCGCCCCGGCCCGCGCCCGGTGGGAGGC
Source organism: Phycisphaerales bacterium JB039 (assembly GCA_043101635.1). Lineage (GTDB taxonomy): Bacteria > Planctomycetota > Phycisphaerae > Phycisphaerales > UBA1924 > CAYMJK01. The sequence goes on from JBICIE010000098.1 coordinate 29,658, forward strand.
GTGGGCCGAGCAGCGCCGCCTGGAGCGGCTCGGGATCATCGGCGGCCAGTTCGGCGCCCTCGGCGATCCGCCTGACCCGGCGCAGCTGCGCGACATTCGAGTGCAGCTCAACGCCCTTCGCTATGTCGAGCGGCTGATCGAGCAGCTCGATCCCGAGTACGATCCCGCGTCCGCCGACTTCGATCGCTGAAGGAGATCCGGGCGTTCGACGCCCAAGCGCCGTGGCTGATCTGGGCGTCACCGATACCGTGCTGGCAGCGCTGCTGCCGGTGCTGCTGGCCGTATCCGGGATGATCTCGGGCGCCGAAACCGCCCTGTTCAGCCTGACACACGCCGAGCGGCTCCGGCTGGGCGCCACCCATCCGCGCGCAGCCCGCGCGGTGCGCCGGTTGTTCTCGCAGCCGCGCCGGCTGCTGATCGGCATCCTGCTGATCAACAACGCCGTCAATGTGGTCTACTTCGTCATCTCCCAGGCCCTGCTGTGGCGCATCGAGAGCGGGGCGCTGCGGGCGGCGCTGGGCCTGGCGGCGCTGCTGACGGTGATCGTGGTCGGCGAGGTGCTGGCCAAGCTGCTTGCCAGCGCCGCCCGGGAGCGGTACGCCGCCGTGATCGCCCAGCCGCTGGCGGTCGTCATGGCGGCCCTCGGGCCCGCCCTGTCGGGGCTGGACCGGTGGATCGTGGCCCCGCTGGTGCGCCTGCTGCGTCCGCGAAGTCTCGGTCCGGCGCTGGCCGCCGAGGAGATGGTCGCGCTGCTGGAAGTCTCCGGCGCCGAGGGCGACCTCGATGACGCCGAACAGTCACTGCTCAGCGCGGTGCTGAATCTGGGAGAGATCCGCGTGCGCGACGTGATGCGCCCTCGCGTCGACCTGGATTGGATCGACGCCGACGCCACGCCCGGGCAGGCCCGCGAGGTCGCGGCCCGGAGCCGGGCCCGCTGGCTGGTGGTCGCTGCGCGGACCCTGGATGATCCGCAGCGCCGGTTGCTGGATGTCGAGGCCTGGCTGCTGGCCGGCGCCGGCGCGATCAGGCCCGTCGAGCCGGACTACATCCCCGAGAACGCCCGCCTGGACCAACTGCTCGAGGAGCTGCGCCGGGTCGGCAGCCCGGTGGCCCTGGCGGTTGATGAGCAGGGCCAGCTCAGCGGCCTTATTCACCGCGAGGACGCCATTGCCCGGCTGCTGGAAGTTTCCGTGGCCGATGGGGCGCCGGGCAGCGAGGTGGTGCGCATGGTCGGCCTGAACCGCTGGAGCGTCGCCGGCCGGCTTTCGATCCGCGAGTGGGCCGAGCACTTCTCGGATATGGCGCCGCAGGTGGGGCCCAGCGGACGGCGCGTGACGACGATCGCCGGGCTCGTGATGGGGGCGCTCGGTCGCATCCCCAGAGTCGGCGACAGCGTCCGGATCGGTCCGGTGCTGTTCACCGTTGAGTCGATGCGCGGACGCGTGGTGGATCGTGTCGTCGTCGATGTTGGGCCGGAGGCGACCCCGTGACCGGCGAGATGATCATGTGGATCCTGATCAGCCTGTTCGGCGTCGCCGGCTCGGCGCTGTGCAGCGGCATGGAGATTGGCTACTACGCCCTGAACCGCCTGCGCGTGCGCGTCAGCAGCGCCCGGGGCGAGCCGGCGGGTCGCATCCTCGATCGGCTGGTACATCAGCCCGACCACGTGCTCACCGGGCTGCTGGTCGGCAACAACGTGTTCAACTACTTCGGGACGCTGGGCGTCACGGCGCTGCTGGTCGGCGCGGGTCTGGGGGACGCCACCGTCGTCGTCATCTCGGCGATCATCGTCACGCCGTGCCTGCTCATCTTCGCCGAAGCGCTGCCCAAGGACGTCTTTCGCGTCGAGGCCGACGTGCTGATGCCCCGTCTGGCGCGGCCGCTGCGACTGGGGCTGCTGGCGCTGTCGGCGACGGGACTTCCAGCCCTGCTGACGCTGATCGCGTCGGGCGTGGCCCGCCTGCTGGGCGTGGCCCGGCGCAGCGCATCGCGCGACGCCCGGGCCCGCATCGCCGGGCTGTTGAAGGAGGGAGCGTCTCACGGCCTGCTCTCAGAGTCGCAGATCACGCTCGTCGACCGCGCGCTCATCTTCCGGCGGGCCACCGTCGCCGAAGAAATGACGCCATGGTCGGCCGCGCATCCGCTGGCGGCGGGCGCCGCGGCCCAGGCCGCCGCGCGGCGCGCCTCGAGCGACTGGGCCCCGGTGGTCGATCAGGCCCAGCATCCCATCGGCGTGGTGCGCCGGCTCGACCTGCTGCTGGGGTCCGGCAGCGTCGCCGAGCACGCGCGCCCGCTGATCGCCGTCGAGCCGGACATGCCTCTGTACGAGGCGGCGACCCGGCTGTGGGGCGCCGGCGTTGGCCTGGGGGTGGTCATGCGGGGCCGCCGGCCCGTCGGCGTCGTCACGCTGGCGGATCTGGCCGAGCCGCTGACCGGCGATCTCGCCACCTGGTGAAATACTCATCGGCCCGGCGCGATTGACCGATGGGTCAGGTCCAAGCCCGATGCGCTCCCGCACGCTCCAGTCCGTCGTCTTCTTTGCCGCGCTGATCGCCCTCCTGGTCCTGGTGCGCAGTTGGGGCGGCGGCGCCGCGCCGCGCCCGGCCCGGTTCGAGGCCGGGCTGACACTGGCCAGCGCCGAGTCGGTCGCGGCCGAGCGCGGCGGGGTCGTGATGGTGGTCGCGACCGCCGACTGGTGCGGGCCGTGCCAGTCGCTGAAGCGCGGGGCGCTTGCCGATGAGGGCGTCGCCGGCTGGGTCCGCCAGCACGCGGCGCCGGTGTATCTCGATCTCACCGCGCCGGGCCCCGAGGAGCGGGCCGCCGCCGGGCGGCTCGGCATCGGGCCCATACCCGCGGTCATCCTGCTCCGCGACGGGCAGGAGATCGCCCGCACCGTCGGCGCCACGCCCCCGCAGCGGCTGCTGCGCTGGCTCGAGGCCGCGGCCGGGTCCTAGCGGGCATATAACCCTGCCGATGGCCGACCTTCGCGTGCGCCTTGCCGGGCTGGAACTGCAGAGCCCGGTGCTGCTTGCCGCCGGAACGGCGGGGTATCTCGACGAACTGGAGGGGCCGGTCGACTTCGGCGCCGTCGGCGCCGTGGTGAGCAAGTCGATCACGCGCCACCCGCGCGAAGGTAACCCGACGTGGCGCATCCTGCCGGCCCGCGCCGGCATGCTCAACGCCATCGGGCTGGCCAACGTCGGGATCGAGCGCTTCGTCGAGCACACCGCGCCGCGGATCGACGCCTTCCAGCGCCGCACTGGCTGCCGCGTGATCGGCTCGGTCGCGGGATTCTCCATTGACGACTATGTCCAGGTGTGCGCGCACATGGAGCAGATCGAGGCCATCGGCGCCGTAGAACTGAACGTTTCCTGTCCGAATGTCCACGGCGGCGTCGAGTTCGGCGCCGATCCGGCCGCGCTGCGGGAACTCGTCGGGGCCGTGCGGGCGGCGCTGCCCACCACCGCGCTGATCGTGAAGCTGAGCCCGATCGCCGTCGGCCATCCCGGCATTGAGCGCATCGCCGAGGCGGCCGTCGCCGGCGGAGCCCCGGGCGGGCGGGCCGGCCGGCCAGGCGCCGACGGCCTGACGCTGTGCAACACGATCCCGGCCATGGCCATCGACATCCACACGCGCCGGCCGCGCCTGACCAATGTCACCGGGGGCTTGAGCGGGCCTGCCGTCCATCCGGTAGCGGTGGGGCTGACGCATCGGGTGTATCGCGCGGTGGCGAGGGACGCCGGCGTGCCGCTGATCGGCGCCGGCGGGGTCAGTTCCTGGACCGACGCGGCCGAGTTCATCCTCGCCGGGGCGTCGGCCATTGAGATCGGCTCGGCCCTGTTCGCCGATCCGCGCGCCCCGCGGCGCGTGCGGCGGGGACTGGCCCGCTGGGCCCGCGGGCAGGGCGCCGGGCGTCTGACCGACCTGGTCGGGGCGGTCGATCTCGAGCCTCACGCCAAGGAGACCTGAGATGCGCACCGTCATGGCCTGCTGCGTAACTGTGCTGGTGGCGACGGCGGCCCCGCGCATCTGGGCCCAGCAGCCCGGGGAGCCTCGCGCGGCGCAGGTCGGCGATGCGCTGCGCGACGCGATGCGGCGCCACGAGCTGCCGGCCATGGGCGCAGCGATCGTGGAAGCGGATGGAACGCTGACGGCGCTGGAAGTCGCCGGGGTGCGGGC
>JBICIE010000099.1:0-5009 GCA_043101635.1 Phycisphaerales bacterium JB039
CTCCGAGAAGCAGGGGCGGACGCGCCGGATGTACTTCACCGCGGCGCCCATCCAGATTATCTACGACCGCTTGACGAAGGAGTTCAGCCGCTACTGGGCCAGCCGGCTCACGCGGATCAAGTACGCCGTGGAGGATCGGGCCGCAGCGGAGCGGCCAGGCAACCAGCAGACAGGGGACAACCTCGATGAGCCAGACTGAGCGGGCGGTGTTCAACGTGCACATCCGGGGATCGATCGACGCCGTGTGGCGCGAGATCACCAAGACCGATGAGCCCCAGGGCGCCTTCTTCAACATGGTGCTGCACACGCCGGGCCTCGAAGTCGGCGCCCCGATGCGCATGCGGACCAGGAGCGGCAAGTACACCGGCGCCGTCGGCAAGGTGATCGAGTACGACCCGCCCCATGTCTACGCGCACACGTTCCGCTTCACGAACTTGGATGATCCGGAGTGCGTGGTGCGCTACCGGCTCAAGGAAGTCGAGGGCGGCGTGGACTTCACGCTCGAGATCGAGAACCTGCCCGCCGGCACGAAGACGGCGAAGCAGATGTCCAGCGGCGGCAAGATGATCGTGAGCACTCTCAAGCGGATCGTCGAGACAGGCCGCCCCGCCTTCGGAATCCGCATGCTCTACGTGCTCTTCCGTCTGATGGAGCCCCTGACCCCGAAGAAGTCGCTCACGAGCAACTGGCCCTGATCAGAAGTGAAGCGGCAGCGGCGTCAATCGTGGCGCAGGGCCACGATCGGGTCCTGCTTGGCCGCCTTCCGCGCCGGGTACAGCCCGAAGACCAGGCCCGTCAGCGCCGCCACGGCGAACGCCACGATCATCGACAGCCCGTTGAGCTGCGTCGGCAGCGAGGCGTCCGGCGGAATGAACCGCCCGATCACCGGCGCCTCCGGCAGCTTGGGCACCGCCCAGCCGAGCAGCAGACTGACGCCGATGCCGACGGAGATGCCGATGGCCCCGCCGATCATGCTCAGCACGCTGGTCTCGACCAGGAACTGCCAGACGATGTGCTTGCGCGTCGCCCCGAGAGCGCGGCGGATGCCGATCTCCCGCGTCCGCTCGGTCACCGTCGCCAGCATGATGTTCATGATGCCGATGCCGCCGACCAGCAGGCTGATGCCCGCGATCGCCATGAGCATCAAGGTGCTGCGCAGGGCCTGCTGACGGGCGTTCTCCAGCAGTTCGTACGGGACGATCAGGCCGATGTCGGTCAGGCCCGGATGGCGCACATCCATGATGCGCTCGACCCGCTTGGCGTCCGTCAGCACGCGGCTGCGCGCCGGCGACGACAGGTACACCTCCGAGACGTGCACCTCCGCGGCGTTGAACGACCCGCTCTGGCGCCGGATGACCGTGTCGCCGAAGACCGACCGCGCCGTGGTGATCGGCACGTGGATGTCCAGGTTCAGGTCGCGCCCCACCAGCGCTGCCCCGGCCCCGCCGGACAGACCGACGGGCTCGAGCACGCCGACAACGGTCAGCGCCGTCTGGTCGATGCGCAGCGTCGATCCGAGGGGATCTTCCAGGGGGAACAACTGCTTGGCGACCTCGGCGCCGATGATGCACACCATGGCCTGCTCTTCCAGGTCGCCATCGGTCAGGTAACGCCCGCGCCCGATGCGGAGGTTGGCGACCTCCTGCAGGTCGGGAGTCGTTCCGTAGGCCTGGCTGGTCTGGATCCGCTGGCCGCGGAGCACCTGCCCGCCGACCTCCTTCAGCGGCACGATGACCTCGACATCGGCCAGCGCGGTCTGGATGACCGCCAGATCCTCCCAGGTGATCCCGTACCGCAGCACGCGCGAGCTGCGCTGCCCGCCGGTCTGCTGATTCGTCTCCGGGGGCCGCTGGCTGCGCACGATGATGTTGCGGGCCCCGAGCCGCTCGATCTGTCGCAGGGCCTCCCGCTTGGCCCCCTCGCCGATCGAGACCATGCAGATCACGGCTGCGACGCCGAGGATGATGCCCAGCGCGGTCAGGAACGAGCGCAGCTTGTGCAGCCGCAGGTTGTTGAGACCAAGGCGCAGCGTCTCGAGCAGGAAGGTCACACAGGCTCCACAGGCTTGGGGAAGCCGGACGACTCAACCGCCCGGCGATTGCAGCCGAATGATATGGCGATGCCGGACCTGCACAGCGACATCGAGGTTCTTTGCGAGCAGGAGACATCCTGCGGCTGGCTCTACACCGTCCGGGTTACCCGCGACGGCGCCGAGCCGGCGGATTGCCAGCTCCGCCTGCACTGGAGCGATCACGACTACTGGACCGGCGGGCGGGTGGCGCCCTCCAGCCTCGTGGAGGAGATCGTCCGCATCCTGCTGGACACCTGCGGTCCGGCGCCGCTGCCGGCGTCGTTCGACGCCTCGTCGGCCCGGCGCTGGGCCCCGGCCCTGGATCGCCTGCTTGCCGACCGTTTCGGATCCGCCAGCGCCCGCTGAGTTACGCCGAGGCCGGCGCCGGCCCGGGCCGCAGCGCCTCGCTGAGGTACGCTGCGGTGTGGCTGTCGCCGACCCCGGCGACGACCTCAGGCGGTCCCGCGGCGATCAGGCCGCCGCCGCCATCGCCGCCTTCGGGGCCGAGGTCGATGATCCAGTCGGCCCGCTTGATGACATCGAGGTTGTGCTCGATGACGACGAGCGTGGCGCCGGCGTCGGCGAGGCGGTCGAAGACATCCAGCAGCCGCCGGATGTCCTCGAAGTGCAGGCCGGTGGTGGGCTCATCGAGGATGTAGAGCGTGCGCTCGCTGCTGGCCGTGCCGTCCCAGCGCACGCCGCGGGCCAGTTCCGTCGCGAGCTTGACGCGCTGGGCCTCGCCGCCCGACAGCGTCGTCGAAGGCTGGCCCAGCGTGATGTAGTCCAGCCCGACATCGTGCAGGCACTGCACGCAGCGCAGGATCTTCGGGTGGCTCTCGAAGAAGTCGCAGGCGTCCTCGACCGTCATGTCGAGCACATCCGCGATGCTGCGCCCCTTGTACAGGGCCTCCAGCGTTTCGCGGTTGTAGCGTTTGCCCTCGCAGACCTCGCACTGGACGTAGACATCCGGCAGGAAGTGCATCTCGATCTTCTTGAGCCCCTGCCCCTGGCAGGCCTCGCAGCGCCCGCCGCCATTCTCGGCGGTGACGTTGAAGCTGAAGCGGCCCGGCTTGTACCCGCGGATGCGGGCCTCGCGCGTCTGGGTGAAGACCTTGCGGATCTCGTCGAAGACACCCGTGTACGTCGCCGGATTGCTGCGGGGCGTACGCCCGATCGGCGACTGGTCCACCTCGATCACCCGATCGATGGCGCCGAGGCCCGTGATCCGCGTGTGCGCGCCGGGGGTCTCCCGTGACCCGTGCAGTTCGCGCCTGGCCCCCTTCAGCAGGATGTCGTTGACCAGGGTGCTCTTTCCCGAACCACTGACTCCGGTGACGCAGATGAATCCCCCGATCGGGAACGCCACATCGATTCTCTTGAGGTTGTGCTGCCGAGCGCCCTTGACCGAGATGGCTCGCTTGGCGCTCAACGGTCGCCGCTTCTTCGGCACGGCGATGCGCCGCCGGCCGACGAGATAGTCGCCGGTGATCGACGCCGCCACGGCGCTGATCTCCTCCGGGGTTCCCTGGGCAACCACCCGCCCGCCGTGCACGCCCGGGCCGGGCCCGATGTCCACGACGTGATCGGCCGAGCGGATCATGTCCTCATCGTGCTCGACGACGATGACCGTGTTGCCGATGTCGGTCAGGTGTCGCAGCGTGCGGATCAGCCGGTCGTTGTCGCGCTGGTGCAGGCCGATGGTCGGCTCATCCAGCACATAGCAGGCGCCGACCAGCCCCGAGCCCACCTGCGTGGCAAGCCGGATGCGCTGGGCCTCGCCGCCCGACAGCGTCGCGGTGCGCCGGTCCAGCGAGAGGTACTCCAGCCCGACGCTCGTCAGGAAGCGCAGCCTGTTGCCGACCTCGCGCACGATCGGCGCCGCGATCTGCTCCTGCTCGGTCGTCAGCATCAGCCCGTCGACGAAGGCAATGGCGTCGGTGATGGTCAGGCGCGACAGCTCCGCGATGTTGAGCATCGAGCCGTCGTCGGTGGGACGGCCGATGACGGTTTGCGACGAGGCTCGCGACGTGTCCGCCTTGTGTGTGCTGGACAGCAGCACGTGCAGCGCTTCGATGCGCAGCCGATCGCCGTGGCAGTCGGGACACGGCCTCTCGGTCTGGAACTGGTGCAGGTGGTCCTTGGCCCAGGCGCTCTCAGTGCGCTCGAACCAGTCGCGCAGCATCGGCAGCACGCCCGGCCAGCTCGCGCCCCAGGCCTTCTGCTGCTCGGGCGTCGTCCCGCGCAGCAGGATCTCGTAGATCTCCTCATCCAGATCGCCCACCGGCGTGTTCAGATTCACACCGAAGTCGCGGCAGAAGCGGCGCAGCCGGCGCGGGAAGATGATGCCGCCGGGCCCGTTCTTCTTCCACGGCGCGATTCCCCCGCGCTGCAGCGTGCGCTCCATGTCCGGAACGACCAGTTCCTCATCGAACTCCAGCAGCGTGCCCAGGCCGTGGCATCTCTGGCACGCGCCGTACGGACTGTTGAAGCTGAACAGGCGCGGCTCGATCTCCTCCAGCGCGTACTCCGGATGGTCCGGATCGGCCAGCTTGGCGCTGAAGGCGTGATCCCGTGCAGGTCGGCTCTCCGAGCCGACTCCGCGCCCAGGATTGCCCTCGGAGCCGCCCCCCTCGGCGCCCGCCTCATACACCGCGACCAGCAGCCTGCCGCCGCCGAGCTTCAGCGCCGCCTCCACGCTCTCAGCAATCCGCTGGCGCGCGTCCTCCCGCACGATGATGCGATCGATCACCGCTTCGATGTCGTGCTTCTCGTAGCGGCCGAGCCCGAGCGGGTTCTCCCCCGGTTCCTTGAGCGCGTCGCGCAGGTCGATGACAGCGCCGTTGACGCGGGCCCGCTGCCAGCCCTCGGCGGCGAGCTTCTCCAGCACATCGCGGTGGAACCCCTTGCGCCCGCGGATGACCGGCGCCAGGATCATCAG
>JBICIE010000100.1:0-3429 GCA_043101635.1 Phycisphaerales bacterium JB039
GTGCGGTCTTGGCGGGCGCCTGCCCATAAGAACGGCGAGTGCGGCCCGCCGGCGGGCGCAGGGCGTCGGCCGCGGCCGCGGGCGCTGCTGTGCGCAGCGGGCTGATCGCCGCCCGGATCGCCATCATCATGGTCCGAGAGCTGCGCGCAGCAGCGCCCGCGGCCGCGGCCGACGCCCTGCGCCCGCCGGCGGGCCGCAATCGCCGTTCTTATGGGCAGGCGCCCGCCAAGACCGCACGGAAACGCGACAAAGGAGAACGCCAACGCGACAAAGGAGAACGCCTGCGCGACAAAGGAGAACGCCAACGCGACCAAGGAGGACACCGACGCGATGTTGGAGAGCACAAACCTCGCGTTGGTATCCACCTTCGTGAGGTTTCCATCCACCAGCCTCGCGATGCCCAGCGCCCCAGCGCTGGCGCCGGGGGCGATAACGGCCGCCCGCGCCCCCCCGGGCATCCTGGCGCGCCCGCCCCGCGCCCGCAGCGCTTCGGCCGCCGCCGGTCGCGCGTACCGTCTGCCGATGCCCGACCGCCCCATCCTCACCCTCGCCCACTCCCCCGATGCCGATGACATGGCCATGGGGTGGCCGCTGACCGGCATGCTCGGGCCCGATGGCGCCCGGGCCCCCGGCGTCGATGGCGCCCCCGCCATCGAGACCGGCCGCGTCCAGTTCAGCCCGGTCGCCGCCGATGTCGAGGATCTCAACCGCCGCGCCATCCACGCCGCCGAGGATGGCGCAGCGCTCGGCCCCGGCGCCCTCGACATCACCGCCATCAGCGCTGCCGCCTACCCGGCGGTGGCCCACGCCTACGCCATCACCGCCGCCGGCGCCAGCTTCGGCGAGGGCTACGGCCCCAAGGTCGTCACCCGCCCGGATTCCACCGTGCGCTGCGAGGGCTGCCTGCGCGGGCAGAAGCCGAGCGTCGCCATCCCCGGCCGGCGCACCACCGCCTTCATGGTCCTGTCGATCCTGCTGGAGGGCGCGCGCGATGGGATCGACTTCATCGAGATGCCCTTCGCCGCGATCCCCGGCGCTGTCGCCCGCTGCGAGGCCGGCTGCGGCCTGCTCATCCACGAAGCCCAGCTCATGATCGAGCGCGAGAACCTGCGCGAGGTTGTCGACCTCGGCGCCTGGTGGCAGAGGCAGACGCAGCAGCCCCTCCCGCTCGGCCTCAACGTGCTCCGGCGCGACCTCGATGCCCGCTTCGGCGCCGGCGCTGCCCAGGAAGTCGCCGCGACGCTCGCCCGCAGCGTGCAGTACGCCCGGGCCCACCCGGAGGCCACCCGCCGCTTCCTGATGATGCGCGCCATCGACCGCCCGGAATGGACCGATGCGGGCCTGCTGAGCCGCTATCTCGACATGTACATGAGCGCCATGACCGCGGACATGGGCGCTGCCGGCGCAGCAGCCCTCGGCGAGCTGTACCGCCGCGCCGATGCCGCCGGCCTCATCCCCGCCATCCCGACGCTGGACATCCAGGGAACCGCAACCGACTGATCGGCGCTGCCCATTGCCACTTGCCCATTGCCCATTGCCACCCCCATGAACCTCTTCCACGACACCGCCGGCATCTCGATCGAGCTTCCCTCCGGCGAGGCCCTGCCGGTCCGCCACATCATCGCCGTCGGGCGCAACTACGCCGAGCACGCCGCCGAGCGCGGCGCCGATGTCCCCGACCGCCCCATGCTCTTCACCAAGAGCTTCGCCAGCGTCATCCTCGATGGCGAACCGATCCGGATCCCCGAGATCTGCCGCGACCCGGCCACCGGCGGCGAGCAGGTCGACTTCGAGGCCGAGCTGGCGGTCATCATCGCTCGCCCCTGCCGCGATGTCCGCGCCCAGGACGCCCTCGACTTCGTCCTCGGCTACTGCTGCGCCAACGACATCAGCGCCCGCTGGTGGCAGAAATCCGGCTCCGGCGGCCAGTTCTACCGCGGCAAGAGCTTCGACACCTTCTGCCCGCTGGGCCCGCGCATCACGCCCGCCGCCGAGGTTCCCGACCCGCAGAATCTCACCGTCCGCTGCCGCGTCCGCGGCGAGATCATGCAGGAAGATTCGACCGCCAAGATGATCTTCCCGGTCGCCGGCCTCATCGCCGACATCTCCCGCGCCGCGACGATTCCCGCCGGAACCGTGATTCTCACCGGCACGCCCGCCGGCGTCGGCGCCGGGCGCACGCCGCCGCGCTGCCTGCGCCCCGGCGACACCGTCGAGGTCGAGATTGATGGTCTCGGCGCCCTGCGCAACCCCGTTGCCGCCGGCTAGGCCGCCGGCGGGCCTGCCTACCATCGGGCACGCCGACGCATGCGCGTCGCACCTGCTGACCTCCAGCGATCGGACCCCATGCCCTCGTCGATCGCCACAGAATCGCACGAATCGGCCCCGGCGCAGGCGCCCGAACCGCAGCGCCCGAGCGCAGCGCGCCGCAGCGCCCTCGCCGGCCTCGGCTACTACCTGCCCACGCACACCATCACCAACGCCGATCTCGCCGCCATGGTCGACACCAGCGACGAGTGGATCACCTCCCGCACCGGCATCCACTCCCGCCGCCGGGCCGATGAGGCCGACGCCACCAGTGATCTGGCAGCGCGGGCCGGCGCCCGCGCTCTCGCCAACGCCGGCCTGAGCGCCGAGGAACTCGACTTCGTCCTGCTCGCAACCGCCACCCCCGATTCGCCGGTGCCCGCGGCATCCTGCGTGGTGCTGGAACTGCTCGGCGCCACCCGCGCTGCCGCCATGGACATCAACGCCGGCTGCTCCGGCTTCCTCTACGGCCTGCACACCGCCGATGCCATGGTGCGCGCCGGCGTGTACCGCAACGTGCTGGTCATCGGCGCCGAGATCCTCACCCGCGTCACCGATTACAGCGACCGGCGCACCTGCGTCCTGTTCGGTGATGGCGCCGGCGCCTGCGTCGTCGCCGCCAATGGCCCGATGCAGCTCCTGTACTCCGGCGTCTGGACCGACAGCTCCCAGCGCGACCTGATCGAGATCCCCGCCGGCGGCAGCCGCAAGCCCGCCTCCCCCGAGACCATCGGCCGTCACGAGCACTACCTGCGCCTCGATGGCCAGCGCGTCTTCCGCCAGGCCGTCCGGCGCATGGTCGAGGCCGCCCACGCCGCCCTCGACGCCACCGGCCTCGCCCCGCAGGATGTCTCCTGGGTCATCCCGCATCAGGCCAACGAGCGGATCATCACCGCCGTCGCCGAGCAGCTCGGCATCCCGGCCCCACAGGTCGTCCTCGATGTCGCCGAGACCGGCAACACCAGCGCCGCCTCCGTCCCCATCGCCCTGACCAAGGCCCGCGACGCCGGCAGCTTCAAGCAGGGCCAGAACATCCTGCTGCTGGCGTTCGGCGCGGGGCTGACATGGGCGTGTCAGTTGCTCCGCGTGGCCTGACGCCCCGAGCCGCCGCCTACCCCAGCC
>JBICIE010000101.1:0-5176 GCA_043101635.1 Phycisphaerales bacterium JB039
ATGTCGGCGAGGATGTCGAGAACCTGCTGCTCAAGCTGCTGCAGAGCGCCGACTACGACCTGGAATCCGCCCAGCGCGGCATCATCTACATCGACGAAGTCGACAAGATCGGCAAGACCAGCCACAACGTCTCGATCACCCGCGATGTCTCGGGCGAGGGCGTGCAGCAGTCGCTGCTGAAGATGCTCGAAGGAACGGTGGCCAACGTCCCGCCGCAGGGCGGGCGCAAGCACCCGGAGCAGCAGTACATCCAGCTCGACACCAAGAACATCCTCTTCATCTGCGGCGGGACCTTCGTCGGGCTCGAGGACATCATCCGCCGGCGCGTCGGACGCAGCCGCATCGGCTTCAGCTCCGAGGCGTCGCGCACGGTCGATCATGATCGGGAGGCGCTGCTGACGCAGGCGACGCCTCAGGATGTCATCGAGTACGGGATGATCCCCGAACTCGTCGGCCGGCTGCCGATCGTCACGCCGCTGCTGCCGCTGGATGAGGACGCCCTGGTCAGTGTGCTGACCGAGCCGAAGAACGCCCTGGTGCGCCAGTACCAGCACTTCTTCAGCATCGAGGGCGCCAAGCTCCGCTTCACGGATGGGGCGCTGCGGCTGCTCGCCCGGCGCGCCATTGCGCGCGATACCGGCGCCCGGGCCCTGCGGGGCGTGCTCGAGGACCTCATGCTCGACCTGATGTACGAACTGCCCGACCTGGATAACAAGGGCGCCGAGTACATCATCGACGAGGACGCTGTCCGCAGCGGCCGGGCCCTCACCGACCTCCGCGTCAAGCGGCGCGAATCGGCCTGAGATCACGCTGAGCGAGGGCGATCTCCCGGCCCCGGCGCCGGGAAGCGCCCGGCCGATGCCCGCCGCAACTGGGCCCGCAGTTCCAGCCGCATGGTGTCGATCTGCGTCTCCAGATGACGGACGGCTCCCTCCGGCCCGTCGCGCAGCAGCGCTTCGGGATCGAGCGGCGCGCCGAACCGCACACGCACGCGCTGTCCCAGCAGTCGCGGCAACGGGCGCCGGCGCGGCCAGGCGTCGAACGTGCCCTCGATCGCGACGGGCACGACCGGAACGCCGGCCCGGCGCACCAGCAGGATCGCGCCGCGCTTGAACGAGTGCATCGCGCCATCGGGCGTGCGCGATCCCTCCGGGAACACGAGCAGCGCCTGGCCGGCGTGCAGCCGGTCCAGCGCCGTCCGGAGCCCGCTCCCGGCGTCCGATCCGGTTTCATCGATCGGGCGGGCCCCAAGCCCGGTGATCAGCCACGCAAACAGACGATTCTTGAACAGACCGGCCCTGGCCAGGTACTCCAGCGGCCTGTCGGCGCACAACCCGACCAGTGGGGGATCCAGGTGCGACTGGTGATTGGCCACAAGCAGCACGCCGCCCGTCGGCAGCCGGCGCACCCCATCCAGTCTCGCCCGGTAGACGAGTGTGAACGCCCAATAGACGATCTGCCGGCACACGCGGTACAGAACCCGCTGCCCGGGCGTTCGGTCATCGCCGGCCCGGCTCAATCCTCGACGTCCTTGTGCGTTTGCTGAACCACGCGCATGACAGACGCCGCCAGCCGGTCGATCACCTCCTCGACCGTCAGCGACGTCGTGTCGACCAGTTCCGCATCCGGCGGGCAGGTCAGCGGCCCCTCCTGCCGGCTTGTGTCCAGCCGGTCGCGCTCGCGGATCTGCTCCAGCAGCGCCAGTTCATCCACCTCGCGCCCGCCCTGGCGCAGTTGCTCGGCCCGGCGATGAGCCCGCACCCGGGCGTCGGCGTCCAGGTAGAACTTGCACAGGGCGTCCGGAAAGACCACGGAGCCCTGATCGCGCCCCTCGGTGACCAGCCGAGGATGCTGCGCGCCGATCAGCCGCTGCTTGCGGACCATCCCCCGCCGAAGTTCCGGGATGGCCGCGATACGGCTGACGATCGCGGTAACGTCCGCCTCCCGGATCCGCTCGCCCATCGGCCTTCCCGCATCGAGGATGGCGGGGGGATCGGCGGTCCAGTCAAAGTGCAGGTCCGCTTCCGTCACGACCCGGACGATCGTCTCGGTATCCTCCGGCGCAACGCCCCGGTCGATCACGATCGCCGCGGCCGCCCGGTACATGGCGCCGGTATCCAGAAAGTCCAGCCCGAGGCGCCGGGCCAGCAGGCGCGCCACCGTGCTCTTGCCGGTGCCCGCCGGTCCGTCGATCGTCACGATGATGGCGAGACCCTCGGGAACCACTCGCCTTCGTCCTCCACGTCCGCCGGCGGTGGCCTGGACCCGCTCAGGCGCCGAGGGACTCACGACTCGTCATCCTCGACATCTTCCTCGTCTTCCAGCGGAAGCTCCGCGATCGGCGCCTCGCCGGTGATCGCGACTTCCAGCGCCACCCGGCTGCGGAGCAGGCCCAGCATGATGTCGCCCGGGCCACGGTAATCCACTGCCACCGAGCCGTCGTAGCCGACGCTCGCGATCGCCTCCACCATCATTCCCAGGTCGTAGGGCTCGTGGGCGCAGGGGGTATCTGGCGCCTCCGGGTCCGCCCCCGCATCGACCGGCGCAAACCGCATGGTCGAGGCGCACACGGCGCTGGCGTAGGGCGTCAGCCGGCGGAGATAGGCGCCGGGGTCCTCCGCCACCGACGCCGCCTCGAAATCCGGCATCGTGCCGACCCGGAACCCGCCCACCCGCTTGATGAGGCTCGTGACCGCATCGGGGGTTTCGGTCAGACCCCGGTGCGGGCTGATGAGCAGGTTGATGTCCCGCTGCTCCGCCAGGCGCATCAGCGACTTGAGCCGCTCGCACACGCGCTCGATGGTGGCCTCGTCATTGCGCGCGGCGATCGGGGTCGCCGCCGAATTGCAGCCCATCTCCGCCGCGGCGACCAGGACCCGCCGGATGCGTTCCTCTGCCGCGCTGGCGACATCATCGTCGGGGTCACCCAGGGCCTGGGCCTCCCGCTCCTCCAGCACCAGAATCGAGCAGGACTCCTTGTCGGCCCGGTCGCGCAGGGCCCGCAGGCGCGACCGCCCGGCCCCGGCGAGCATGTCCGTCGACAGGCTGAGGCCGTGGAATCCCAGCGTCTGCTTGGCGAAGCCCGGCAGATCGTCAAGCTGCATCGAACCCTCAGCGCCGAGGAGCGGTCGGACCGAGCGTGCGGCGAGAATCAGGAGCATGGATCGGTATCGGCTGGCAGTCGGGAGCGTGCTTCCGCGAGCGGGTAGCATACGCCCGCTCGCCGGCGCGGGGCCGGCCCTCCGCAGATCGCAGGAAAACCACCATGGCATCCCCAGACGACCGGCGCTACAGCGAAACCCACGAGTGGCACCGCCTCGACGGCGACATCGTCACCATCGGCCTCACCCAGTTCGCCATCGATCAGCTTACCGATGTGACCTTCGTCGAGATGAAGCCCCCCGGCGAGACCATCGGCGCCGGCGAGCCGGTGGGGGAGGTCGAGTCGGTCAAGACCACCAGCGACGTGTACTGCGCCGCCCCCGGCGAGATCGTCGAGGTCAACGGCGCCGCGGTGGAGGATCCCAGCCTGCTCAACCGCGACCCGTACGGCGACGGCTGGCTCATCAGGCTGCGAACCACCGATCCTGGCGCCGTTGATTCGCTCATGAGCGCCTCGGACTACGACGCCCAGCACGCCGACTGAAGCCTCAGACAGGGGGCAGGCCCAGCACGATGCGCTCCTTGGCGCCCGCCTGCACGATGCGCTCGACAAATGCGCGGTAGCGGCTCGCCGCGACGGTCATGTCCGCTGCGATGTACATCTGAAACAGCAGCGGCCCCTGCCGAAGCGCCAGAATCCGCTCGGCGCCCCTGGCCCCGTACTGGCGGCGCAGGTTGTCGCGCACCCGCCCGCCTGCGGCGTCGGCGAGCAGCATGTGCAGGCCGGCCCGCATCGGCGCATCTTCCCGCACGAAATGCGCCAGGGCCCAGAGCTGGGCGTAATAGTCCAGCGTGCCCTCGGTCGACACCGCCAGCAGCCGCTGTGGCGAGGCCTCCAGCAGTTTTTCCAGTTCCAGCAGATCGCCGCGAGCCCACGCCGATCGCAACTGATCGAATCGCTCCGGGTTGGCCCACGGAAGGAACTCGGCCCCGCCCGGGCGCGACAGGTTCTCCCGGTACCCTTCGCTGTAGACGGCGAGGGCCTCATCCAGCCAGACCGGCAGGGGATCTCGCATGGTCCGCTGGGCGTACTGGTGCCAGCCCTCGTGCGCCGCGATTGCCAGCGTTGTGCGGTCATCTCCGGCGCCGGCGGTGTAGAAGACGCCCCGCCCGCCCGCCGCAAACCCGCCGCGCTCGATCCGCAGATAATCGCCGGCCCGGTCGCCCATCAGGCGCACCGTCAGATCCTCCCACTCGGTGCGGCTGCTGACCATGAAGGTGTCCAGGCGGATCGCCGGCGCCGGCAGGCGTTCGCCGGTGGCCGGGTCGCCGCCCAGCGACCGGTACTGCTCCAGCGCGTCCTCCAGAAAGGCAGGAAGCCGCGTCATGACCGGCGCGCCCGCGGCGGTCGTGAAGAGCCGGTAGTGGGCTGTCGAGATGATGACGCCGTCGGCCCCGCGGAAGCTCCACGGCTCGATCTCCCGGATCACGGGCTCGGCCGACGTCGAGGCGGCCACAGGCACAGGCGCCGGGGCCCGCGGGGCACAG
Organism: Phycisphaerales bacterium JB039; assembly: GCA_043101635.1. Lineage (GTDB taxonomy): Bacteria > Planctomycetota > Phycisphaerae > Phycisphaerales > UBA1924 > CAYMJK01. Next base: position 4,651 of record JBICIE010000101.1, read on the forward strand.
GCGGCCAGGCTGACGGCGGCGCACGCCGCCAAGGCCCCCCAGCGGCGCGCCGACCGGTTCACAACTGCTCCAGAGCCTTCTGCACCGACGCCAGTTCCGCCGCGGCCCGCTCCCGCTCGCGCCGGGTCTCTTCAACAAGATGCGCAGGAGCCCGTTCCACATAGCCCGGGTTGCCCAGCCGCTTGTCGAGATTGCCGATGAGCCCGGACAGCTCGTCGCACTTTCTGGCGAGCCGCTCCCGCTCGGCGCCGGCGTCCACGGCTTCGGCGAGGTCGCTCAAGTGCAACTCATGCTGCTCGAAGCTGATGGCAACCGACGCCGCCGGCGGCGGCGCCGTCGAGACCGCCGCGCCGGCGCACGCGCCGATCACGTCCTCGTGGCGCGACAGTTCCGCCGCCAGGGCCCCCGGCGTGTGCAGGGTGATCCGCCGGCGCTGCGGGACCTTCTGCTGGGCCCGGGCTTCGCGAATCACGCTGGCGAGGGTCTTCAGACGCTCGAACTCGGCCTCCGCTTCGGAGTCGCCCAG
>JBICIE010000102.1:0-5347 GCA_043101635.1 Phycisphaerales bacterium JB039
GCCTCGTCGACGCCGCACGCTCCCTGGCCGACGTGGAGTGGCGCCTGACCGCCGGGCCTTCCGGCGCCGGGGGGGCCCGCACCGGCGCCGCCATCGCGCTCGGCGCCACTCCAGGTCGGCCAGGGAGCGTGCGGCGTCGACGAGGCGGCTGAGCGCCACGCCATCGAGCCGGCGGCTTTCGCTGGCGCCGGCGACGCGCCGGCCAAGCTCAGCAAGATCAACATCGTCGCGCCCGAGGGTGCGCAGGCCCTCGGCGAGCGCATCGAGATCGGCGTCCGGGAGGGAGCCGGCCAGCGTCTCGTGGATGCGCGCGCCGAGTCGATCGCGCAGAGTGCGGATCTGCTCCAGGAAGCGTTGGGTGCGCGGCTGGATCTCCGCTTCGCAGGCAGCCAGCACCAGGCGCACCGCGAGGCGATCACCGCTGCCGGGCTCGGCGTCGTCGCCGGTGGCGAGCGCCATCGCGCAGCTCCTGGAGAGCAGGATCGCGCCCATCGGCCCGATGGATGGCTGGTCGGCCGCGTGGGCGATGATGGCGCCGGGGGTGTCCGGCAGGGCCTCGAAGATGCGCCAGAGGGCCCTGGCCCGCTCCAGGCGGGCGGGAGTCCGATTGACAAGGCGCAGGCCGTGCCCCAGGGCGTCCTGGGCGGCGGAGCGCGGATCGCGGGATGCGTCGGGATCGATTCCGATGATGAGGAAGGCGCCGCTTGCGGCCTTGGCCTGCTCCAGCGCATCGAAGAGCGCGCCTGTGCGCACGATCGGGAGCATGCCGATGGCGTCCAGAACAGCACGGAAGGCGTCGTCGAGGGCGGCCTTGCGCGCCTCCTCGGGCGCCATCTTCTCGACCAGTTCGTGGTAGGGCGCTTCGAGCAGTTCGCGTGCGGTGGAGGGCGGGCGGACGGCCGCGAGCGCCTGCTTGTGGGCGAACTGTGCGAGCTTGCCGACGACCGGGGTGAGCGCATCGGCGCTGGCGCCGGCGCGGGTCGCCATGCGGATGCCGCACTCGAGCAGTTCTCTGGCGCCGAGGGCGACGGCGGCGATTGCGCCATCGGGGCATCCGACCCAGGGGGCGGCCGAGCCGTCGCAGGTCTCGGGATCGAACTCGAGGAGTTCGGGCCCGGCGATGCTGCGCCTGGCGGAAGTGCCCGCGGGCGTGACGCCGCACGCCGCAAAGGGATCGGCGGGGGCGACGGCGCGGCGCTGCATTGCCGGCGCCGCGGTGCGGGCCCAGTGTTCGGCGGGGTTCTTCACCGGGCGTCCGGCGAACTTCGGCGCCGGCGGCGGCGCCGGCGGCGGAACTGGACTGGCCGCTGGCGCGGAGGCGTCGGGCGCATAGGGCGCGTGGCGCTCGAAGCCTGCCTGGAAGACCTCCAGGCGGGTCTGGACATCCGGCGGCGCGAGATCATCGAGCAGCAGGCGCCGGGCGGCGACGGCCTTGGCGGCGGTGATTTCTCGGCCGGCAAGCGTGCCGGCAACGAGGGCGGCCAGAGCGCCCAGCAGGGCCTCATGGCGGCGCCAGGCGGGCGCAGGCTGTTCGTAGGCGCGGGGCGCGGGAACCGGGGCGCCGACCAGGCGCACGCGGCGCTGCTGGAGGCGCGCGGCCAGATCACCATCGATGGGGCCGGGATCTTGCTCGCTGACCGGGACGATGAGCACGCTCTCGGAAGGCAGGGTTTGCAGCTGGCGCTCACAGAAGCCGGATTCGGAAGCCACCAGTACGGCGACATCGGCGTGCTCGGCGCCAGGGGGGACTCCGTCGCCGAACATCAGCACATCGGTCGCGGGCGCGCCATACGCCGGCGGCTCGAGTGCGGCGCAGGTTCGGAGCCGGCCCCCGGCAAGGCTGTGGAGCAGGGCCGCGGCCTGGCCGGCAAAGGACTCATCGGCAGCGCCGGCGGGCCGATGCACGGCGATGGTGAATCCAGTCGCGGTCGCATCGTCCGGGCCGGCAACAACGGACTGGCGCTCGGCATCCGGATAGTCGCGGCGCACGGCGTCGAGGATGGCCTGACGCTTTGGCGAAGGGGCATCGGGGGCGACGGCCACGCCGATGCGGAGCGTCTCGATGGTTTCGGCCAGAGCGCGGCGGCAGGCGGCAGCGATCTGGGCGGGGGTTGCGGCGACGCCGCCGACACCGTGAATGGCCGCGCAGTAGCGAACCGCGGCGGCCGGATCGGCGGCGCTGCGGACATCGCGCAGGAGCAGCGATCCGCCGAGGGGCGCCTCGGCCCGCTCGAGTGTGAGGACCACGCGGGCCTTCGCGAGGCGCTGGCGCAGCGCTGCAGCGGGCCACGGGCGGCACTGTCGCACACCGACGACGGCGACGCTGATCCCGTCGCGCCGGCGGAGATGTTCGGCGGCGATCTCGGCGGCCTCGATGACGGCGCCGACGGCGATGATCACCAGTTCGGCTGCGCGCGCATTGGAAGCCCGCAGCGATGACAGCTCGCGGCCGGTGCGCCGGCCAACGCGCGCGAAGGCGTCATCGATGGCCTGCTGGGCGTGGGCGCCAAAGAACATCGAGCCGGCCGCGGCGGCGTTCTGGGCCATCTCGGGGGGCTCGACGGAGCCGTGGAGGGCCGGCTCGTCGAGATCGTGCCAGCGGGGGACGGCCTCGCGGTATTCACCGAAGATGATGCGCTGGGCGGGCGTCGGCGGCTTGATGCGCCGGCCGGCGGCGCCGAGCAACTCGGCGGCGAGCGCCGGCTCGGGCAGGAGCACATCCTGCGCGGCCAGGGCTGTCTCGGGGCCGTCGATCCCGATCATGACCGGGATGAGTGCGCGCTCGGCGGCGAGGCGGGCGGCGAGGCTCAGGTCGACGGCTTCCTGGACGTTGGTCGCGAAGAGCTGGATCCAGCCGGCGTCGGCAGCGCTGTGCCAGGTGGCGTGGCCGCCACCGAAGGCGACGCCGCTTCCGGCGGGCATCCGGGTAGCGACGTGCAGGACGAGCGGGATGCGCCGACCGGCGGCGAGGTGGAGCAGTTCGGCGCAGGATGCGAGATCCTGTCCGGAGATGAACGCGGTTGCGCGCGCGCCGGCGGAACTGGCGCCGATGGCGGCGGCGAGGGCGCCGGCGCCGGATTCGGCTTCGATCGCCGATGGCCGGGCGCCGAAGGCGTTGGCGCCATCAAGCCTGCGGGTCCAGGCGCGGGCCGCGATCGACGCCGGGAAGGTGGCGCCGAGGCAGGCGACATCGCACCAGAGCGACTCGGCCAGCGCAACCGCCGTCGCGCCATCGAGCGCGGCCTCGACGCCCGGGGCGACGTCGCCGGCGCCGGGAGCGCGGGAGGCGAGCAGTCTGGCAAGCCAGCGAACAGAGCGGGCGGAGAAGCTGCTCACGTGCGCACCTCGATCTCGTTCCGTGTGAGCTTGACGAACCGCGGCGAGGGGAACTGATTGCCGGCGACCCACTTGATGGCGCCGGTCGGGCATCGGACGGTGGCGTCCGGCGTCTCCGGGACGCCCTTGGAGCGGTCGATCACCGGGAGGTTGTTCTCCATGCGGATCAGGCCCGGGGCGTCCTGGGCGCAGCGCCCGCAGGCGTCGCAGACGACCGAGCACATGGCCCGGGCCTCGTCGGCGGCCAGCGGGGCCTTGCACTGCACGATCAGATGGTGATCGATCGGCATGAGCTCGAAGAGATCGCGCGGACAGATGTCGACGCAGTCGCCGCAGGCGGTGCACTTGTCGACATCAACGACCGGCAGGCGATCCTCGTTCATGACGATGGCGTCGAAGTCGCAGACCTCGGCGCAGTCGGCGAGGCCGAGGCAGCCCCAGGAGCACTTCTTGCCGCCGGCGGCGACAAGGGCGGCGGCCCGGCAGCTCTCGAAGCCTTCGTAGTCGGCCATCTCGCGGGCGCGGCCCAGGCCGCCGGCGCAGTGCAGGCGGGCGACGCGCCGGACCTGCTCTCCGGCGTCGACGCCAAGGAAGCCGGCGATGGCGTCGATCCCGTCGGGGCTGGAGACGGTGCAGGCGCCGGGCTTGACCTTGCCGGAAACGAGGGCTTCGGCGAAGGCGCGGCATCCGGGCTCGCCGCAGGCGCCGCAGTTGGTTCCCGGGAGCATCTCCTCGACGCGATCGATGCGCGGGTCCTCTTCAACGCGGAGCACCCGGTGCGCGACGGCGAGGACAAGCCCGAAGAACGCTCCCAGCCCGGCCATGATCGCTGCTGCCAGGAGTATGGTGTACATGAGCGCCTCCGTTGAAGGGCTTGGCTCGCTTGATCAGGTCGTCGAGGCCCGGCTCATCCGGATTGCGGGGCTTGCCGGGACGGATGCAGCGGGCCGGGCACTTCTCGGCGGCGTGGACCAGTTCGGCGTAGGAACCGGCATCCGGGTCGGCGATGACGGCCTGCTTGTTCTCATTGTACTTGAACAGGCGCGGGTTGAGATTGATGCAGTCGTTGCAGGTCGTGCACAGGGGCGAGTCGATGTACGGCTCGTCGAAGCCGAGGTCCTCTTCCTCGGCCTCGGCGGCCGGCGCCGCTTCGGGGGAAGAAGCCGCTTCTTCTGGCGCTTTCTGCGGAGCGGAGGAGGGCTTCGGGGCAGCGCGGGCCGGGGCGGCCGTGAGATTCGTCAGGTCGACGCCGAGGATGGACTCGGCGAGTTTGCCAAGCGCGGCGCCGGCCTCCTCGAGCCGGATGCGTTCGATCTCGGCGGCGTGTTCGGCCTTGAGCTGGGCGATGCGGGCGTCGGCGTCCTCGGCGGCCCGCTGCCGCTCGGAGGCGACGGCTCGCTCGGCGTAGACATCGTGGATGCCAGCGCACTGCTGCAGGGTGCGCCAGCAACTGAGGCGGTCGCGACAGGCGGCGGTGAGCCGCCTGGCGATGGCGGCCCGGCGCATCGCGCCATCGGGGCCGGCGACCCAGACGTACGGGATGCGCCGGTCGGCGTCGCGGTCGTCGGCGAGGTACTCGGCGATCGTGGCCAGATCGCCGGTCGGGCAGTCCTCGGGGATCAGGCGGTAGTGCTCGCGGTAGGCCGGCTCGAGGATGGCGTAATCCGCGAAGGTGAAGCTCTGGGGCAGGGTGCGCTGCGCGCCACCGGCATCCTGGCAGTCGAGTTGATGCTCGGGCCAGTCGCGGTCGGGCTGCTCGTTGCCATCGAAGTCGAAGCGGTCGGCCCAACTGGCGCCGCGAGAGGGGTCGTAGAGGAACAGGGGATGTGCGCGGGACTCTGCCGCGGCGCCGGCGTGCAGCCAGCGGCCGACGGTGGGCTCGACGCCGCCGGCGCAGGTCCCGGAGGCGACGATGTGCAGCGAAGCCCGGTCAGAGGCGAGGGCGCGCTGGAAGCCGCCTGCCATGTGCCCCGGCGCCGAGACGGCCGACTGGTGCACCAGGGCCTCGCGC
>JBICIE010000103.1:0-14812 GCA_043101635.1 Phycisphaerales bacterium JB039
CCGCCTCCCACGCCGCGTCGTACGCCATCTGCAGCAGCGCCGTGTCGGGCAGTTCGAAGCTCGAGTTGGTCACCTGAATCCCGTTGCCCACCGCCCACTCCAGGGCCGCGATCGCCGCGCCCGCCGTCGGCGCAAAGCTCCCCACCTTCAGCATATGGATCCCGGCCTCCGGCGCCACCCCGATCACGCCAAAGCCGTTGCCCACCGCCGCGGCCGTCCCCGAGACGTGCGTCCCGTGGTTGATCGAGTCGCGCACCGTCGACGACATCGCCTCGAAGTCATACCCGAAGACGTAATTCGCCTCCAGGTCCGGGTGCTTGCCGTGGATCCCGCTGTCCAGGATGCCCAGCTTCACCCCCGCCCCGCGCTGGCCCGACCGGTGCGTCGGCTCGGAGCCGATGTGCCCGATGCTCCACGCCTCGGTGTACTCATCCAGATACGTCCCGGGGACATCCGCCTCCACCGCCACGATCCGCGGGTTGTCGACCATCATCAGGTCGAGCCCCGCCGGGATCTCGGCGCACGCGCCGGGGACAAGTCCGAAAACTCGCGTCACCCGGGCCCCTTGCGCCTCCAGTGCGGCGAGGTCCGCCGCAGTCGGCGCCGAGGCGAACTGGACCAGCACCGGCCACATGGCCTCGTCGGCCTGCCCAACGCCAGTTACGCTGAAGACACAGACCCCCAGAGCGGCGCCCATCCGACGCATGCAGCCTCCTCCTGTCCCCGAAGCGCCGGAGACGCCAGCGCCGAGAATAACCAGTCGATCGGCCGGACGCCAGTGGGTCTCTACAGGTTCTCGGCAGATTAACCTCCGCGGGCGACCTCGCTACACTCCCCTCCTGCCGCACCGAACCTGGGTTGACCAGCCGCGGCTCGACAGTTCAGCAGGTTTCTGTTTGGGTTGCCGGCGCCCTCCGGCGCCCCCCGGGAGACTGATAGATGGCTGCTCGCGACCCCGCCGACATCCGCAACATCACCCTCACCGGCTCCTCCAGCGTCGGCAAGACGACGCTCGTCGAGCGCATGCTCGTCCGCGCCGGCGTCATCGGCCGCATGGGCTCGGTCCAGGAGGGCAACACCGTCAGTGACTGGACCGATGAGGAGAAGAGCCATCAGCACTCGCTCGCCGCGACGCCCATCTACTTCGAGCACGATGGCAAGCTGATCAACATCATCGACACGCCCGGCCTGGCCGACTTCGGCGGCCACGCCATCGCCGCGATGCCAGCCTCCGAGGTCGTCGCCATCGTCATCGAAGCCGGACGCGGCATCGACAGCGTCACGCGCAGGCTCATGAACGTCGCCGCGGAACGACGGATCCCGCGCATGATCATCATCAACCGCATCGAGGATCAGCAGGCCGACCTCGAGGCGCTCGTCGGACGCATCCGCGAGATGTTCGGCTCCGTCTGCCTGCCCATCAACCTGCCCGCCGACGGCGCCACCAAGGTCATCGGCGTCTTCGAGGATGGCGCATCGGGCTCGCCCGACTTCTCCAGCGTCGAGGATGCGCACACCCAGATCATCGAGCAGGTCGTCGAGGTGGATGAGGACCTCATGGCCACCTATCTCGAGACCGGCGGCGAAGGCCTCGACAAGGCCAGGGTGCACGCCGCCTTCACCCAGGCCCTCCGCGAAGCCCACCTCGTTCCCATCTGCTTCACCAGCGCAGCCCAGGATGTCGGCGTCAAGGAACTGCTCGACCTCATCGTCGAGCAGTGCCCCAGCCCCAGGGAGGCCAACCCCCGCACCTTCCTCCGCGGCGAGGAAGAGGTCTTCCCGGAGCCCGATCCCGGCAAGCCCCTGATCGCCCACATCTTCAAGGTCGCAAGCGACCCCTTCGTCGGAAAGCTCGGCGCCTTCAAGATCCACCAGGGCACGCTCCGGGCAAAGGACGAGGTCTACATCAACGACGAGAAGAAGCCCATCCGCATCGGCCACATCTTCCGCGTCCGCGGCAAGGAGCACGTCGAGATCGACGCCGCAGGACCCGGGGACATCGCCGCCATCAGCAAGATCGAAGAGATCAGCTTCAACGCCACGCTGCACGGCGAGCCCGGCGACACCCTCCGACTCCGGCCGCTGCCGCTCCCCAAGCCCATGTACGGCCTGGCCATCGAACTGACCAACCACAAGGACGAGAGCAAGTTCAGCGGCGCTTACGCCAAGCTCGCCGCCGAAGATCCCTGTTTCACCGTCGAGCGCATCGCCGCCACCAAGCAGACCGTCGCCCGCGGCCTCGGCGAACTCCACCTGCGCGTCATCCTCGAGAAGCTCAAGGACCAGTTCGGCATCGCCGTCGAGACCAGCCCGCCCAAGATCGCCTACAAGGAAACCATCCGCGGCAACGCCGAGGGTCACCATCGCCACAAGAAGCAGACCGGCGGCGCCGGCCAGTTCGGCGAGGTCTACCTCCGCGTCGCGCCCCTCCCGCCCGAGCACGAGACCGGCTTCGAATTCGAGAACGCCACCGTCGGCGGCTCCATCCCCAAGAACTTCATGCCCGCCATCGAAAAGGGCATCCGCCAGGCCCTCACCGAGGGCGCACTGGCCGGCTACCCCTTCCGCGGCGTCCGCGTCGAGGTCTACGACGGCAAGTACCACCCCGTCGACTCCAAGGAAGTCGCCTTCATGACCGCCGGAAAGCGCGCCTTCGTCGACGCCGTCAAGAAGGCCAAGCCCACGCTCCTCGAGCCCTTCGTCGAACTCGAGATCACCGCGCCCGAGCAGTACCTCGGCGACATCACCGGCGACCTCTCCACCAAGCGCGGACGCGTCATCGACACCATCATGGATGGCGCCGGAAGCTGCGTCGTCCGCGCCAGCGCGCCCCTCGGTGAAGTGCAGAACTACTCCAACGAACTCAAGAGCATGACCGGCGGCGCCGGCGGCTTCACCATGGACGACAGCCACGACGAGCCAACCCCGCCGCACATCCAGGAGGCCGTCGTCGCCGCCTACAAGCCCCACGAAGAGGACTGAGCACGCCCCGACCGCCCCAACCGACAACGCACGCCCTCCGCTGACCGCGGGCGGACCGTCTGCTACCCTCTTGTGCGCCTGGTAAGGAGACCGCGCACATGCCTGGACGGAACCTGCACAACATGCTCGTGCCCGCGGCGATCGTGGTCGGTGGCATCTCGTTCATCCTCCTCGGCCTCTACATCCCCGACCGGCGCCAGTCCCAGCCGGCCCAGCCCCCCCAGCCGGCCGACCTCGCCCCCGCCCCGGAGCAGGCCGCCTCGCCTGAGATCCCCGCCCCCCAGGCGGCGCCCGAGCTTGCCCTCGCCATCCGGGCCGGCAGCGCCGGGGCCGTCATCACCGCCCTCGACGAGGGCGCCGAGATCGACCAGCGCCTGCCCGATCGCCTCACCGGCGTCACCGGCATGACCCCGCTCATGCTCGCCGCCCGCGAGGCAAGCCCCGAGATCATCGTGATCCTCCTCCAGCGCGGCGCCGAGGTCGAGGCCCGCCTGCCCTCCGGCGCCACCGCCCTCATGCTCGCCGCCCAGCGCGCCGGCGACGCCACCCCCGACGTCGCCCTGCTCAACGCCGGCGCCGAGGTCAACGCCCGCACCGACAACGGCCGAACTCCCCTGCTCCTGGCAGCCTCCACCGGCGCCAATGCCGCCGTCGCAGCCCTGCTCGAAGCCGGCGCCGATGTCAACGCCGCCGACGCCAACGGCCTCACCGCCCTCATGCACGCCACCGAGCATCGCGACACCGAGGCCGTCCTCATGCTCCTCAACGCCGGCGCCTCCCCCACCCTCGTCGATGGCGCAGGTCGCTCCGCCCTCGACCGCGCTGCCCCCGGACCGATCCAGGACGCCCTGCGCGAGGCCGCCGGCCGCTGAACTGACCCGAGCAAAAACCGGTCATTCAAGCAATCCTGCCCCGGCGCCGATCTTCAAGGACTCCATGGACCGCGTTGACCTCGCCAACCTTGCCCCCCTCCCCGGCTCGATGCGGATCAGCCCGATGGCCAATCCGCCCGCCGCGGAGATCGCGCGCCAGCGCAGCCTCGGCGTCGACGCCATCGACTTCAGCGCGGCAGCCCGCCGGCTACTCGGGGCCTCCGAACCCGCCGGCGCCGCCGAGCCCCGCCCCGCCTCCGGCCTGATCGGCGCCCGGGTCCCCGGCGCCATTTCCTTCGAGCAGCAGGCCGATCCCGCCAGCGCCCCCGGCGCGGCGCCCCTGCCGTTCTATCGAAACCCGGCACAGGCCAATCTCGCCGCCACCGCCATCGCCGGCGCCCGCCTCGACGTCACCGCCTGATCACGGCGCCACCGGCAGCCGCAGCGCAAAGTCCGCCCCCGGACCATCCGGCCGGCGCAGCGTCAGGTCACCGCCGAGTTGCCGCGCCAGCCCGCGGCTGATGCTCAACCCCAGCCCGATCCCGCTCGTCGAGCTGTCCGCGTCCCGCCTGGCCCGCGTCCACGCGTCGAAGATCCGCCCCGCCTCCGCCTGCGGCACGCCCGGCCCGAAGTCGCGCAGGGCAATCTCCACCGCGCCGTTGTCCGCCCGCGCCCGCAGCACCAGCCGCTTCTCGTCGGCGCCCGCCGCGTACTTGCAGGCGTTGTCCACCAGGTTCGCGAGAATGCGCTCCACCGTCTGCGCCGGCGCCGCCAGCCGGGCGCCCGCAACATCCACATCCGTCTCCAGCGTCATCCCGCACCGCCCGGCCCGCTCGCGCAGCTCCGGCTCGATCCGCTCCAGCGACGCCGCCAGCGGCTCCGCTGCGTGCGCCCGCGCCCCCGTGCGCTCCCCCAGCCGCGCATACTCCAGCACGTTCTCCACGATCCCCGCCAGCCGCTGCGACTCGCTCTGCAGCGTCGCCAGATACTCCCGGCGACGCTGCTCATCCGTCACCAGCCCCTCCGCCAGCATGTCCGAATACAGCCGGAACGTCGTCAGCGGCGTGCGCAGCTCGTGCGTCACCGCGCTGACGAAGCGCCCGCGCCGGTCCGCCAGGTTCATCGACGCCCGCAGAATGAACCCCACCGCCGCAACCGCCGCAACCACCGCGATCCACGTCACCACCAGCGCCAGCCGCGCCGGCGTCGCCACCACCGCACCCACCGGCGGGCCCGGGATCAGCGCCGCCGGGATCGTCGCCAGCATCCGTCCGTCCGCCTCCGGCGCAGGCGCCTGCGCAAGCTCCGCCTCGGGAAGCAGGTCCCCCACATGCCCCTCCAGCCAGGATCGCAGCCGGGCCCAGTCCAGCCACACCCCCTGCGTGATCTCGCCCTGCTCCAGGCTCACCCGGCGCAGCAGCGCCAGTTCGCCCTCGCCAAGCCACCGCGCCTCCAGTGGCCCCTGCTCGACGCGCCACACCTCCCCCGCCACCATCGCCTGATCGAGTTCGATCGTCGCCCCGCCGGTAAACTCCGGCGCCGACGCCGCCGGTGTCGGCGTCGCCTTCATCACAAGCTGCTGCGGCGTCGCCCCACGCGCCAGCTCCGCCTGCTCCTGTCGCGCCTCGAAGTCCAGGGCGTATGACTGCGCCCGTCGCCCGGGCGCCGCCGACTCTGCCTCGAGTTCCGGCGCCTCCCCCACCTCGCCCGCCGCGTCACTCTCGTCAGCTCGATCGCGCAGCTCCGCGCGCGCAAAGACCTCGGTCCGCTCCTTGCCGCGTCCGCGCAGCAGCAGCGCCATCTCCACCAGCCGGTTCTCCGCCTCGATGATCGCCTCCGGCGCCACGTACTCCGCCTCGGCCTGGTCGCGCATGTTCCCCGTCGGCGCCTGCGGCGACGTCAGCCGCCCGTCCGGCTCGATCTGAAAGTGCAGCTTCACGAACGGCGGCCGCTCGCTCAGCAGCGGGCTCGGCGCCACCACCTCGCCCGGACGCACCTCCTGCCACAGTTCCGTGTACGCCCGCTCGAACGGATAGAACGGCAGATAGTGGAAGTACGGACGCGACGCCTCCTGCGCGATCACCGGCGTCAGGGCCGAGTCCATCCGCCACAGCGCCAGACGCACCGCCGCTTCCGCCCGCCCCTCGCGCTCCAGGCGCACCGTCCGCCACGTCACCCAGCCGAGCCCCTCGAGCACGGCCAGGGCACAGACGATGTACACGCCGATCATCAGCCGCCGGCGCATCCTCACGCGCTGGCCTCCGGAGCCCCCTGTTCGTGCGCCAGCATGTACCCCTTGCCGCGCACCGTCAGCACCACCTTCGGCGCCGCCGGATCATCCCGAAGCTGCTCCCGCAGGCGCGCCACCGCCATGTCCACGGTGCGCGTGTGCACGCCGCGGGGATCGACCTGCCACACCCGCGACAGAAGCTCCTCGCGGCTGATCGCCCGCCCCGGGTTCCGCGCCAGATACGCCAGCAGATCCGCCTCACGCTCCGACAGCGTGGCCCGCACGCCGTCAAACTCCAGCTCGCGCCGCTCGAAGTCGACCATGCGCCCGGCGATCTCCAGCATGCGCACCGACTGCGGCCGCTCGGCGCTGCGCCGCAGCACCGCCTCGACCCGCGCCAGCAGTTCCTTGGCCCCGAACGGCTTGACGACGTAGTCGTCCGCCCCCAGCCGCAGGCCGCGCACCCGGTCCTCTTCCTCGCCGCGGGCCGTCAGGAAGATCACCGGCAGCGCCGGCCGCTCGGCCCGCAGCGCCTGCAGCAGCGCCATCCCATCCATCTTCGGCATCAGGATGTCCAGCAGCGCCAGGTCGATCTCCGCCGCCTCCGCCGCCCGCAGCCCCGCCTCGCCGTCGCCGGCCTCGACGACGTCGTACCCGCCGAAGCCCAGCACATCGACGACGCCGCGACGAATCGCGACATCATCCTCGACGACAAGAATCCTCGCCAGTGGCATGGCCATCACCGCTCCGCGGGCTTCGGGCCCGTGGGCTTGCTCGCCGGGCCCCCGCCCGCTTCTACCAAGTGTAGCGAACGGTGTACCGCACCGTCACCTCGCCATCGGCCGGGATCATCACCGGGAAGTGGACCGTCCGGGCGTCTCGCTTCTCGAACTCATGCGTCGCCTTGGTGATCTCCCAGTTCACCCAACGGTACAGGTTCTCCTTCACCAGCACCTTCACCGGCTCTTCCTTGTGATTGCGCAGCGTGACCTTGATGGTCTCCTCCATCCACCGCGCCGGATAGTTCGACTTGAAGTCCTCCTGGATCCGCTCGCCCACGACATCGAACGCGCTGCCCATGCGGACCAGCACATCTTCGTTCTTGGGCGTGTGGTCGATCACATCCTCGCCGATGAACTCCAGCGTGCCGTCCGCCGGATCCATCTGGCTCACGCGAATGCGCCCCGATGGCAGCGGAATGCCCAGCCCCGACGCCTCGTCGTTGCGGAACTTCAGGTAGATGTCCACCTTCTTGTTCATCTGCAGCCCGAGGTCACGGTCGGTCATCGGGTCGGCGCCCCACCAGCGGAAGCCCTGCGGCAGGCCGTAGTAGACCATCACCTTCTCGGCCGGCACGCCCGTCGCGGGCTCGAACAGCTCGATCTGTTTGGTGGAGTTGTCCGGGATGGTCGCCGGCCGCCCCAGCGTGTACAGGTGGTACTCGAAGAAGCTCTTCTCCTCGAAGCCAAGCTGCGAGGAATCCATGGCCGCCATCTCACGCATGGCGCCGCGCGGGTAATACCCCTGCTGCGGCGAGGGGGCCCGGTGCACATCTCCGGCGATCAGTTTGAGCTGCGCATCCTCATATCCACCGCCGGACTGGTTCAGGATGCTCACCCACGCGCCCACATCGAGCGCCCCCGCGTTCGACCCGCCATCGCTGAAGACGAGGTTGTAATCCGCCCACCAGGTGATCCCCTTGGTCTCATAGCTGATGCGCGTCTCGTGCTCGCCCCCGCTTTGCGCCTGCACATCCCACACCAGCGTCGGATGCGTGATCAGTCCCTCGGCCTGCTTCGGGAACACGACATTGCCGTACCCGTTCTGCCACGAGATCGTCCCGTCCCCGCGCTCCACCAGCACGCCGCCGCCCGAGACGCTTAGGAGCTTGACATCCATCCCGTTGAGATTCACCGTCTGCCCGAGATACCGCTCCAGCATCTTCTGCAGGCTGACGAGGTCGAACTGGTAGCTCTGGTCGAGCACCCGCAGCCCGTCCGGATCCGTCAGGCTCTCAAAGCGCACTGTCGTCGGATCGATCAGCGCTGCCACGCCTGTGAAGTCCAGCAGGCTGCGCCCCTGCGGCACGGTGAACGTCTGCTCCTGCTTGACGATCGCGTACCCGGGGATCGGCTGTCCGCTGTACGGGTTGCCGTACATCTGGCTCTGCGGCGTCGGCCGGTACATCTCCGGGGCAATCGCCCCAGGCTGCGCTGTGCTGTAGATCGTAATCGCCGTTTCCTGCGCCCCGGCCGCGCCCGCCAGCCCCGCCGCCGCCACCATCGCCGCAACCGTCCATCTACGCCGCATCATCGCAAGCTCCTTGCGTCTTGGTCAGAGAACAGAGAACAGAGAACAGAGAACAGAGATCAGAGATCAGAGAACAGAGAACACGAATCAGCGATCAGACAGCGACGAAGGCCGGAGGCTGCTCACTCCTCAGCCCGAAGGGCTGACCGACAATAGCCGGGGGTGGAGCGAGCGCAGCGAGCGACACCCCCGGAACGCTCGCCCCCATTCCGTTCGACCCCGAAGGGGTCGCCGAAGCTCCAGCACGCTGCCAACAACTTCGATTCCAACACGGCGCCCGCTCCCGCGCGCATCCGCGCCTACTGCCCAGCCTCATCCCACATCACCAGCACCCGCTTGCCCTCGACCAGCAGATACACCTCGCCCCCGAGCGCCAGCGTCGCCTGCTGGTTCTTCTTCACAAGATCCATGAGCAGCGCATCGAACCGCTCGGTGCCGAACTTGACCACCTCGTCCGGCTCCGCCTCCGCCTGCTCCAGCAGCGCGGCGTCCACCCATCGCGCGCCGCGCTTGAACATGGTCTTGTCGTTGGCCTGCTGGATCGTGGTGAACTCGACCCGCTGCACCTGCTTGCCGCCACCGCTGATCGCGTACAGCATGTTCTTGGTCTCGAGCTTGTCGGCCTCCGCGAGCCGCCCGAGATTGATCTCCTGCTGCACCGCGCCGGCGCCCGCCCGCTCGCGCTGCGCCCGGGCGTCGACGGCGGTCTGCGCGAGTTCCGCGGCCGCTCGTGGCGAAGCGTCGGCGGGCACGCTTGCCATCGTCTCACCCAGCACGAGGTCGGAGTTGGCGTACAGACGACGCAGGCCCGCGACCTCTTCGCCCTCCACCGCCCCCGGCTCCACCGCCAGGAACGCCGTGTACTCGGTCAGGATGCCCCACTTCATGCTCAACCGCACGACCTCCTCGACCAGCTCCTGCATGCCGGGGCTCTCCGGCTGCGCCGGCTGCCCGTACGACGGCCCGTTGGCGCCGGCCAGCCGGATCTCCTCCAGCAGCGCCCCGATCTTGCGGGCCGCCCACAGCCGCCCGACGTACGCGCTGTCCGTCGTCGCCAGCTTCTTGACGTGGAACGTGAACTCGAAGCTCTTCTGCTGGCCCAGGTACTCGCCCGTCAGGCGCAGACGCAGCGGCTCTTCACTGGTGTACTGACCCAGCACCGTGAGCTGATCGCCCTCGAACAGATCGGGCAGTTCCGTCGGCAGCACTTCCCGCATCTGCTTCGGGTCCGGCTTGCCATCGTCGCCCAGCGCCACCAGCGTCGGCGCCGCCAGGATCGGCCCGCTCAGACGCTTGAACACCGAGCCAACCTTCACCTCGACATCCTCATCTGGCAGCACGAACGCGCTGGTCGCCCGGCTCGATCGCGCCAGCGCCGTCAGCAGCGGCGCATTGACATCGACACCGACGCCGAAGGTAAACACGCGCCGGCCATGGATGTTGGCGCCCTTCGCCCCCTCTCGGATGTCCACCTCGCTGCGCTTGCCCACCGTCGGCAGCCCATCGGTCAGGAACAGCACCATCGGCAGGGCGCCCTCGGTCGGATCCTGGCGCAGGGCCGTCAGCAGGGCGTCATGGATATTCGTCCCGCCGCCGGGGCTCAACTTCGCCAGGTACTGACGCGCCTCGGCGATCGTCTCGTCATTCTTGGTGACCGGGTTCTCGGCAAAGACGGCAATCGTGTCCGAGTAGTCCACGATGTTGAACGCCTCGCCATCATCCAGCCCCTCGATCACCTGCAGGGCCGCCTCGCGGGCCTGCTCGATCTTCTCGCCGCGCATCGAGCCGGAGCGGTCGATCACGAGGATCACCTCGCGCTTGACCTGCCGATCCTTCTGGGCCTCGGCCGGCAGCCCGGCCAGCAGCATGAAGTACCCGCCCATGCCATCGGCCCCGCTGGCCACCTCCGGATCCGGATAGGCCATCAGCGATGCCGACACGCCGTCGGCCGCCTCCATCAGGTAGCTGATGCGCACCGTGCCCGTGTCGTTGCGGATCGAATCCGGCGTGACCGTCACCTTCACCTTGTCCGGCGCCTTGCGCTCGACGGCGAGGTCATGGCTCGGCGAGTACACCGTCGAGATCGGCCTCGCCGCATCAATGTCCAGCCCGATCGTCCACGCCACGCCGGTCGCCTCCAGCGACGCCGTCCGCGGCAGGAAGTAGTCCACCCGCGCCCCATCCACATCCAGCCCGCGCTCATAGGTCAGCACCAGGCTCTGCTCGCCGCCCGGCGCCACCGGGAACACGCTCGACTGCACCAGCCCGCTGCCGGCAAACTCCAGCAGCCCCGGGTCCTGCACCCGCCGCACGATGTCGGTGTAGATCCGAACCGCCTCATCCCGCGGCAGCACCTGCGCCTGCCCCTCGTCGCCCAGGCCTTCCAGCACGAAGGACCGCACCACGCTCCCGTCCGGCACCGGCACGAGCAGCTTCGCCTCCTGCTGTCTCGATCCGGTGTTGGTCAAGGTGATGCGCATTGTCGTGGTGGCAACGGCTTCGCCCAGCGAAGCCGTCACATCGACCGACTTCATCTGCACATGCGGCGCGTGATGCGGGGAGACCAGCACCCGCCGCTGCGGGATGATCAGTTCCACATCATCCGGATGGCTCGTAATCTGCCCGGGCGCTGCGCCCGCGAGCGTCAGCAGGGCGCCGGCGGCAAGGGCGATCGTGCGATGGCTGATGGTCATGGCGCTCCTCCGGGGCCGTAGGCCCGGCTCAGGTCTGCATTCGTCCACCAGATATGTACCTTCAGATCGGCGCCGCGGCTGTAACGGGTCTGTAACGCCGGCCGGAGGCCGAACGCCTATTCCTCGGCCACCTTGCGCAGCAGGGCCCCCGGCAGCAGCAGCGCCAGGCACGCCGGCGCGACCAGCAGCCCGGCCACGACCCCGAAGGCCCACTCCAGCCCCAGGGCGCCCTCGATGGCCCGGCCCAGGAAGGGGCCCGCCGCGGCAAAGCCCCACGCCCCGCCCATCATCATCCCGCTGGCCAGGCTGGTCCGGTGCGGCAGCAGGCGCTGGGCCATCGCGATGGTCACGGGAATCACGCCCCCGAACCCGATCCCGCCGAGCACGCTCAGCCCGAAGGCCGCCGGAATGACCAGGTGCGGCGCGGTCTCGCGCAGCTTGTCGGCGTGCGGGAACAGCGCGATGAAGATGGCGCCGAGCGCCGGCACGAGCGTCAGGGCCAGCTTCTCGTGGCGCCGGCTCAGCAGCGCCCCCAGCATGATGCCGGCGCCGCCCATGCCAAGCTGCATCGAGCCCTGCATCCAGCCGTTTCGCTGCGACGCCGTCAGGCTCAGCGCTGCGTCGAGTTGATCCCGCCCGGCCTCCAGCAGTGTCCACCGCTCGATCCACTGCACGAACAGGTACACCAGCGCCATGTTCACCGTGAAGCGCAGGATGTTGCTGGCGTACAGCAGCAGCACCGCGTGCCAGCGCTTCTTCATTTCGATCGGCCCGATCGCCCCGTGCAGTTCCTTGTGATTGTGATGGCGGTGCGGCACGCGATGAATCGCCCAGCCGACCAGCACGGCCGCGGCCAGCCCCGGGATGATCAGCCACGACAGGGCCCGCAGGCCCTGCGTGACCGAGGGCTCGGCGCCAGGGCCGGCCATGCTCATCGCCTCAACGTAACGCGGGCTCAGCACGTTGCCAGCGATGCCGCCGAACATCCCCGCCATGAAGAAGATCGCCACGCCCAGCGACCGCCGCCGCCCGGAAAGCTGCCCCATGGCTGCCGCGGCCGGCGGGTGAAACGCCCCGATCCCGACCGCCGCAAGCGACGCCAGCGCCAGCAGCATCCAGAAGTTGGTCGCGAATCCGTACGAACCGACGCACACGACCGCAAGGGCCATCCCCAGCGTGCCCAGACTGCGGGTATCCAGCTTATCGCTGGCCCACGCCACCAGCGGCTGGCTGAAGCCGCTGAAGATGGACCCAAACGCCAGGATCGTGGCCTTCTCGCCCCGGCTGAGGTCGAGGTGCGTCGCAAACGTCGGCAGCAGCGAGACGATCACGAAGCTGAAGAAGTCCACCACGCTGTGCACGCCGACGGTCACCGCCAGACGCTGCGGCAGGGCAGTCAGCGGCGCCGGTCCGGACGACTCGGCCGCCCGGGGCGAGATGGGCACGCTTGCGGTGGTCACTGGAATCAGATCCTTCGCCGCAAATCGAGCGGGAACGAGCGGACCTGGACTTGACATTTAAGTCAAGTTAGACCATAATGTCTCAATGCCCGTCCCCCGCTTCGACTCCGGCGGCCTGCTGCCACCCGGCGACTGGGATGTGTCCTTCGCCGAGCTGCGCGAGTCGATCCTCGTGCGCGGCGATGGGACGCCTTCGTGGGACGCGCCGTGGCGGGCCGCGCTGGTTCAGAATCTCGAGACGCTGACCCGGCAGCTCTGGCGCGTCGGTGTCACGGAGGTCTTCGTGGACGGCTCGTTCGTCGAGGACAAACTCCACCCCAACGACATCGATGGCTACTTCGTGTGCCAGCTTGATGTGCTGCGAAGCGGCGAGCTGGTGCGCCAACTCAACCTGCTCGAGCCCGACAAGATCTGGACATGGGATCCGGCCTCCCGCAGACCCTATCGCGGTTATCCGAAGCGCCAGTTGCCAATGTGGCACAAGTACCGCGTTGAGTTGTATCCGCACGTCCCAGGCCTCGGCGTCGGCAGCGGTATCCGCGACGCGCGGGGCCACGAACTCGAGTTTCCCTCGGCGTTCCGGCAGTCGCGACGCGACGGAGCCCCGCGCGGCATCATCAAGATCAGACATGGAGACGAGCCATGATCCGCAACGAGACGGAGTACAGGGAAGCGGTGGCACGGCTGGCCGAGGAGCGCCGCCGAATTGCCGAGCATCGCGCGCGCCTTGCGCAGACCGGACTGACGCCCGACGAAGTCAAGCGCGTGATCGACCCGATCGAGTCGTTTCACCTGCAGCTTGCGGAAGAGGTCGAGAGCTACGAGCGCCTCAAGCGCGGCGAGTTCGGCGAACTGGAGAATCTCCAGGGCCTCGGAAACCTGCTCATTGCACTCCGCATCGCACAGGGACTCTCGCAGCGCGACCTCGCCGGGCGTCTCGGCGTTCATGAATCGCAGGTGTCCCGCGACGAGCGAAACGAGTACTTCGGCGTGACCCTGGAGCGGGCGATCCGTGTGCTCGACGCCCTGGAAGTTCGCCTGCGGACGACCGTCGAATCCTCCCCGGCGCGCCGAGCCTCGGCCTGAGCGGCTGCCCGAAACGCGCCGCTGCCGTTGACCAATAATGCCACGAGGAGGCGCCCCGTGGACCCTGCCCCGCCCGCCGCCGGCACGTTTGACCCGCACCGCTTCGAGCGTCCCGATGAGCGGCTGCTGAAGTACTACCTGTTCGTCTCGCTGCTGACGGTCGTGGGGTTCCCGTTCGTGTTCGTGCCGCTGGTGTGCAAGTACATCACCCTGCGGTACCGCTTCGATGATGAAGGCGTGACGATGCAGTGGGGCGTGCTGATGCGCCGGGAGATCGTCCTGACGTACCGGCGCATCCAGGACATCCATGTCACGCGGAACCTGCTGCACCGCTGGCTCGGCCTCGCCACGCTGTCGATCCAGACGGCCTCGGGCAGCGCCGGCGCGGAGATGACCATCGAAGGCGTGACCGAGCCCGACGCACTGCGCGACTTCCTGTACCATCGCATGCGCGGCGCCCGCGGCGAGGCGGGCCCCGGCGCCGAGTCATCCGCCCACGAGGATGAGACGATCTCGCTGCTGCGCGACATCCGCAACGCGATGGCCACGCTCGCCGGGGGCCCCGCGCCCGCCGGCCACAGAATGGAGCCTGAGCCATGAGCGCCGGCGATCGCGCAGGAGCGTGGGTGTATCGCGGCGTCTGGGCCGCGCTCGCCGACTGGCTGCTGGTGCCGCGCGAGGCGCCGACGCTGCCGGCGGCGCCCGGCGACACCATCCGCAGCTTCCGGCCGGCGCCCGGCTTCCTGCGGTACCTGAAATTCTGGTTCTGGATCGTGCTGGCGCTGATCGACATCGCGATCACGGCGCTGTGGCTGGTGGTGCTGATCGCCAGCCCGATCGTCGGGATCGCGCTGGCGCCCTTGTGGCTCATCATCGCAATCGTGCCGGACATCTTCGCGTATGTCGGCATCCATCTGCGGTACGACACGACCTGGTACGTGCTTTCCCCCCGCAGCATGCGGGTGCGGCGGGGCATCTGGTCGATCCAGGAGGCGACCATCACCTACGAGAACATCCAGAACGTGGCGGTGACGCAGGGGCCGGTGCAGCGGCACTTCGGGATCGCCAGCGTGACGGTCCAGACGGCGGGGGGCGGGGGCGCAACCGGGCCGCATGGATCCAGTTCTGGCGGGCACACGACGGTGCTGGAAGGGCTGGAGAACAGATCGGAAGAGCGTC
>JBICIE010000104.1:0-18273 GCA_043101635.1 Phycisphaerales bacterium JB039
GCTGTTCGACTTCCTGGCGTTCCAGAACGAGTTTGCCGCGGGCTGCCCGTAGGGCGCCCGCCGGCCTACTTCCGGTCCAGCAGCGGGTTGACCGCCCCGCGCGTGTACTGCCCGATCGGACTGGAGTTGGGCAGCGGGTTGATGAAGACGTCGCTGTAGAGTTCGGTGGCCGGATCCGGCGCCTCGGCCTTCTCGGCGAACTCCAGCGCGTCGCGGACGATGGAGCGGATGTCCTTCTGCATGTCCTTCCACTCGTCCTCGGTGAGGCAGCCGCGTCCGCCATCGGCCTTCGGTGTCATGAGATGATGGGCGAGGGCGTCGATGGAGTCGCGCCCCTTCCACTGGTCGACCTCTTCCTTGCTGCGGTATTTCTGCGGGTCGCTCATGGAGTGGCCCTGGTAGCGGTAGGTCTTGAGGTCGACGAAGGCGGGCTTCTGGGCCTCGCGGCACCAGTCGGCCAGGGGCTTGAACTCGTTGTAGACGTTGCGCACGTCGAAACCGTCGATCTCGACGCTCTTGATGCCGTAGGCCTGCCCGCGGCTGATCAGGTTGTCGGGGTTGGCGGTGTGCCGGTGGATGGCGGTGCCCATCGAGTAGCCGTTGTTCTCGATGACGTAGATGACCGGCAGGGAGTAGAGGGCGGCGAGATTGAGCGCTTCGTGGAAGGCGCCCTGGTCGATGGCGCCGTCGCCGAGATAGCAGAGCGTGATGCGCGGCTTTGCGGGCCCGCCATCGACGCGGCGCTTGAGGACTTCCAGCTCGTACTTGGTGGCGAAGGCGAGCCCGGCGCCGAGCGGCGTCTGGGCCCCGACGATGCCGTGGCCGCCGTAGAGGTGATTGGGCCGGTCGAACATGTGCATGGACCCGCCCTTGCCCTTGGCGCAGCCGGCGGCCTTGCCGAACATCTCGGCCATGCAGGCGCCGGGGTCCATGCCGCGGGCCAGGGCGTGGCCGTGGTCGCGGTAGGCGGTGATGACGGGATCCTCGGGCTCGAGGCAGGCGATGGTTCCGACAGCGCAGGCCTCCTGGCCGGAGTAGATGTGGCAGAAGCCGCCGATCTTTGCCTGCTGGTAGGCCTGCTGGGTCCGGGTCTCGAACTCGCGGATGAGCTGCATGTCGCGCAGCCACGCGATGAGCGTCTTGTCGGGCAGCTTGTCGGCGGCCCGGGTCTTGCCCTTGGGCTCAGCGCTCGCGGTGGAGGTCGCCTGCGTCATCGGAGTCCTTCAAGAAAGCGCGGACCGGCGCTTCCGGTCCGCGTCGATTGTAGATGCCCCGGCCGGTCGGATCAGAATCAGGGGATCCGGACCGGCTCCTCGACCGTCGGCAGCATGGCGTAGGCGCCGGCGTCGGCGGTGGCGTGCGCCTGCAGCAGCAGCAGGGCCGCGTGCAACTGCAGGTCGGCGCCGTCGGTGATGAGGGTGTCGGGGTCGGGGCGCTCCTCGGGGAGCACCTCGCCGTGCTCATCGAGCGGGACGACATCGGCGTTCTGGCGCAGGGTGATGCTCTCGGCGATCTGGGAGGGGAGCATCTCGATCTCGACATCCGGCGCCACGCCGTGGCTGGTGCTGCCGGGTCGGCGGTGGATCTTCCGGCCGTCGGGCAGGACGTAGTACTGGGTGGTCAGCTTCAGGTAGGCCATGGTGTCGCGCCGGGTGCGGTCCAACGGGACGACGTTCTGCACACTGCCCTTGCCGTAGGAGCGGTGCCCCAGCACGATGGCGCTGGGCCCGCCGGCGTGGGCGTAGTCCTGCACGGCGCCGGCCACGATCTCGGAGGCGGATGCGGAGCCCTCGTTGATGAGGATCACCACAGGGATGCGCGAGATGTAGTCCTTGGTCGGCAGAATCTGTTCCGGGGGCTGCGTCTCGTTGTTGTCGCCATCGACGGTCGAGACGACGACACCCCGCGGCAGGAGACGGCGGGCCGTTTCGCGGCTGATGAACCGGCTGGTGATCTCGACGGCCTGATCAAGCAGCCCGCCCCGGTTGAAGCGCAGGTCCACGATCAGCCCCGCAAGACCGTCGTTCTTCATGGTGGCGATCGCGAAGTCGAAGTCGCGGGCCGTCTTCTCGCTGAAGCCGGTCAGACGAACGTAGCCGATGCGCTGCTCGGGATCGATGAACCAGTCCCAATGGTCCTCGTCGGCATCCAGGCGGCGCCAGCCCTTGACCGTCTTCAACTCGATCAGGTCGCGCTTGATGTCGAAGTCCAGCTCCTGCTCGTCACCGGCGGTCTCGCGCTTCACGGTGATCTGCACGTTGGTTCCGATCGGGCCGGTGATGATGTCGACGGCCTGGTCGAGCGTGAAGCCGAGCGTCGGCTCGCCGTTGACCTTGGTGATGATGTCGCCGGCCCGCACGCCGGCCCGCTGGGCGGGGGTGCCATCCAGCGGCGTGACGACGACGATGTTCTGCTGGTCATCCTGCTGGATCGAGACGCCGATGCCGCTGAAGTTGCCGCGGGTCGAGCGGTTGAACTGCCGGACATCGTGGGGCCAGACCATGCCGCTGAATTCGTCCAGGGCGGCCATGGCGCCGTTGCCGAACTCACGGAGGATCGCCTCCTGCGCCAGTCCGATGGTTTCGCTGTTCTGTCGCAGGAGCTGCTCGAGGACGGCCCGCGTCTCGTTGTCGCCGAGGTTGCCGCGGTCGCGCTGGACGCGGTCCTCCTCGCGGGCGAGCGTCTGCAGCATGCGCTCGACCTGAGCCCGGTCGGCCAGCATCGGGAAGGTGGCGGCGAGGTCCGCGGTGAGGATCATGGTGCGCACGCGGTCGATGCCGCCGAGCAGCATGTCGGCCAGCGGGACGCCATCGACGTGCCGATGGGCCGAGAGATAGATCGCCTCGCGCACCATCCGGTCGTTGATGTCCTCGATCTGGGTGCGGTAGTCGACGCCGGCCTCGTTGAACGGGGGCAGCGGCTCGTTCCCTTCCGCCATGTGGCGCTCGTTGCGCAGCTCCCAGTGGCGCTGGGGGGCGTAGGTGTAGATCAGCGAGAGCCGATCGAGCTGGCGCTGCTGGTCCTTGCGGTAGGTCCCCTCGTCGTAATAGAGCCCGTTGAGCAGGTTGAACAGCTCTGCCGCGTTGAACCACTCGCCGCGCCGCTCGGCGTCGCGGGCCGCGGCGTCGGCCCTCGCGACGAGGTCGCTGACGCGCTCGCTCTGCATGAACGCCTGGGGATCGCGTGAAAGCTGCTGGATCGACAGCGCCGCGCCGATGGCCTCGGCGAACGTCTTGACATCCGGCTCCTCCCTGGCCAGCAGCTCCTCGAGTTCGTCCTCGGCCTCCTGCAGAGCCTCGGTCCGCTGCTGCTCCCGCTTGTCGATCCCGGCCCGCAGCAGGTCGGCCGACTCGGCCAGGCGCTCCAGCCTGGTGCCGTCGGGCGCCTGGTCCGGCAGTTCGTCCAGCGCCGCGAGGAAGGCCTGCTCGTCGATGGCGCCGACCGGGCGCCAGAGCCGCGTGGCCCAGGCCTCGGCGTCGAATGGCGCGGCGGTCTCGACCGCCGGAACCTCCTGGGCGACTGCGGCCGGGCTCAGGCCGAGCAGACCGCTGACTGCGAGAACGATGGCGCCGATGAGATGCTGCTTCATCCTGTCCCTTTGTCTGGCAACGCCCGACCTCCTGCCGGGCTCAGAGAGCGAACCGTCCGCCCCGGCTTGATGTTCCGGCGGCGCCGAAGGGCAATCGACCGGTCGGGATCCGGGGCTGAGCGCCCGCGCGAGCCCGGAACCGATCCGATGATATCGGCCCGGTGGATTCGTCCCGGGCCGCCCGTTCTGCCCCAGCTTACCGGATGCGCCGGCGCGGGGTAGCTGTCAGGATTCCGTCGGGGCCCGGCGAGCCCGCCGGCCCCTGAGGCCGACGACGCCCGCGATCGTCAGGAGGGCCGTCGCCAACCCGCAGATCACAGCCACCAGCAGGACCTCCAGCCGCTCGGTGTGAATGACGCCGGCGCCTGCCAGGCCCCAAAGGACCAGGCCGCAGGCCGGGCCCACGGTGTAGCCGGCGCCGATCAGGGCCTCGTGGACCCCGGCCGCGTCCACGGCCGCCTCGCCGACCTCCATGGCGTAATGGAACGCCGCGTGGTAGATGGCCCCCACCGCCAGCCCGAACAACGCCAGGCCCGCCAGGAGGGTGGGGAGGCCGGCCGGGGGCGCCAGCAGCGGCGCCGCGGCGCTGAGCCCGAAGCCAATGAGCATCGCGCCTGCCGGCCCGACGGTCATCCACCAGCGGCCGTGCCAGCCGTGCCAGCGCTCCAGCAGGATGAAGGCGCCGACCCGCGTGAGCATCCAGGTGGCGGCCGCGGGCGTCTTCCACGCCGCCTGGACCCCGATGGCGGTGAGGATCGATGGCAGGAAGGGCTCGATGACGGCGATCACCATGAAGCTGACGGGGAGCTGGAAGCGGAAGATCTGCAGCAGGGGGCGGTAATCCGGGGGGACGGGGCCGTGCGGATCGGGCAGATGGCGGGCCGGCTCTGGCTTGAGCCACAACACGGTCAGGGCGCAGAGGGCGTAGGCGCCGGCCAGTACCGTCAGCACATCCAGCGGCCGGTTCTTCACCAGCGGGGCAATCGCCCAGAGCGTGAAGACGAGCGAGACGCTCCAGACGATGTTGAACCGGCCGGTGGCAGTGCGGAGTTCCTGCCCACGCCGGCCGCCGGTGACGTAGCTCTCGGCGATGGGCCACTGGGCGCCGGCGAGTCCCCCGTTGACCGCGGCGATGACCCAGAGCGTCCACTGGCCGGTGTGCGCCTCCTCTGAGGCGAACAGGGCCGGGAGCAGGCAGAAGGCGCCCTGCACCGCCATCAGCCCGCCGAGTGCGCCGCGCGGACTCAGCCAGGACCACCGGAGGCAGGCCCGTCGCAGGGCAGGCCCGATCGCCAGCGCTCCGGGGACATACACGGCCCCGAAGAGGGCCGCCATGGCGAAGTTGCGCAGGGCGCCGAACCCAAACGCGCGCTCGGCGACGAAATACACGCCTGCGGTCGCCACGCCCGTGCCGGCGCTGGCGAGAAACACGAACGTCAGCGACGCCCAGAGCGATGTCGGCGGAACCGGGCTTCGGACGTCGGGCGTGGCCATGGGTGGGCGCGATCTCGCCGGGCCAGCGACAGCGCCGTTGCCTCGGGGAGGGGGCCATCGTAGGATCCGCCCTGCATTCGGTTGGCTGCGCCCGTAGCTCAACTGGATAGAGCGCTGGCCTCCGGAGCCAGAGGTTGTGAGTTCGAATCTCGCCGGGCGTACTGGAGAGCCCCCCACCCTGTGGGGGGCTTTTCGTTGGATCCGCCGGCAGGACCAGGCCGGGCGACGCCCGTCTCAGGCGCCGGTCGCGTTGGAGCAGTACCTGCGGCAGATGTCGTCCTGGGCGCAGAGGGCTCCGCGGGCCCGGCAGACCTGCCGGCCGTGCCAGATGAGCATGTGGCTGAGATCACACCAGCGGTCCCTCGGGAACAGGGCCATCAGCCGGCGCTCGATCTGCGCCACGGTGGCGTCCGGCGGCGCCAGGCCAAAGCGCCCCGCCAGACGCTGGATGTGCGTATCGACGACGAAGCCGACGTTGCTCCCGAAGGCGTTGCCGAGGACGACATTGGCCGTTTTGCGGGCGACGCCGCGCAGGGTAAGCAGTTCGTCCATGGTCTGCGGGACCTCGCCGCCGTAGCGCTCGACGATGTCCTTCATTGCGGCGTGGATGGCCTTGGCCTTGTTGCGGTAGAGGCCGATCGACTTGATCAGCGGCTCGATCTGCGCGGGCGTGGCGTTCGCGTAATCGGCCGGCGCCGGGAACTTCGCGAACAGCTTCGGCGTCGCCTTGTTGACGCCGACGTCGGTGGCCTGGGCCGAGAGGATGGTGGCGACGAGCAGTTCGTGCGGGGTGGTGAAGTCCAGGGCGCAGCGGGCGTCGGGGTAGCGCTGCTCAAGGGCCGCCAGGAGGCGCCGGGCCCGGCGCTTCTCGGCGGCGGTGACCTGCGGCAACGGAAAGGGGATGTCGCGCAGGCCGGGCGGGTTCTGCGCCGCGCGAGCTGCCGCCGAGCTCACGGCTCGTCCTTCTGCGCCGGGCGGCCCGCCTGGGCGATGGCCCCGATGAGGGCCACGGCGACCAGCGCGGCAAGGCCTGTCATCATCGATCGCGCGATGGCGTGGCGCTGGTCGTAGCGGTCTCGCTTTTGCAGCGCGGTGGTGGTGTCGCCGGCCATGGCGGCCTCGCGGTATTCGGTGACGGCCTGATCCAGCAGCGGGCGCACCAGGAAGATGTTGGCCGACAGCACCGCCGCGCTCAGCAGCACCGCCGCCGCGCGCACCAGAGCGCCGATCCGGCCGATGCGCAGCCCGCGCGCGACACCGACAGCGAGCGTCATTCCCGCGACCAGCACTGCCACCACGCCGACGGCGTCGACCATCAGGAAGACGCGGTCGGCCATGTAGCCCGCCAGCAGCCGCCAGTGCTCGCCCTCGTAGCCGGCGAACCCGGGCAGTGTGGGCTCCTGCTGGCGCATGGTCCGGAAGCCGAGGATGGCCGAGGCGGCGCCGACGACCAGCGCGGTCAGCCACACGCTCAGTGCGCTGATGTGGAGGGCCTGGGCGCGGGTCAATGGCTGGCGCACGGCCGATGCTAGGCCCGGGCCGGCGGGCGCCTACAACTTGCCCGTGCTGGTTTCGCTGCCCATCGCGCTTTCGCTTGCCGGACTGGACCGGCGCGCAGGCGCTGCGTGGGGCGCCGGCACGCGCTCGGCGATCGCCTGGGCGGCGCGGGCCGGCTGGCGCGCCGTGGCGCTGGACGCCACCGCGCCCGATGCGCGGCCGCGCGACCTGGATGGTTCAGCCCGGCGCGATCTGGGCGCGCACCTTCGGCGCAACGAGCTTGCCTTCGCCGGGTGCGACCTGTGGATCCCGCCGGAGCATTTCACACGCCCGGAGACGATGGACCGGGCCATCGCGGCGGCGACGGGCGCATGCGAACTGGCCGGCATCCTGCAGACGCTGGTCGGCGCCGGCGATCGGGTCATCACGCTGACGCTGCCGGCGGAGGCGGCCGACGCCCGGGCAGCGCTGCGGGCAGCCGCCGAGCGCTGCGGCGTGGGCGTTGCCGACTGCCGCTGGCCGGCGGCCGACGGCGCCGGCGACATGATCGGGCTCGATCCCGCCGCGATCCTGCTGGCCGGCGCCGATCCGGTTGCGGCCGCGGCGGCGCACGGGGCCGAGGCGAGGGCGGCGCGCCTCAGCGATCTCTCGACCGCCGGGCGCGTGGCGCCTGGCGGGTCAGGTGGCCGGCTGGATGTGGAGGCCTATCTCGCCGCGCTGGATGTCGCCGGATACCGGGGCCACGCCGTCGTCGATCTGCGCGGCGTGGCGGACCAGGAGCGAGCCGCGGCGTCGGCGCTGGACCGGCTGGCGCAGGCGTGACGACGCGTTACAGATCCATGTCGGCGTTGGTGTAGACCTTCTGCACGTCGTCGTTGTCTTCCAGCGTGTCGATCAGGCCGGACAGCTTCTCGGCGTCCTCGCCCTGCAGCGTCACGGTGGTGTCGGCGATCTTGGTCACCTCCGCCTCGGCGATCTCGATGCCCGCGGCCTCGATCGCCTCGCGCACGGCGATGAACTCGGCCGGCTCGGTGTAGACGGCCCAGTAGCCCTCGTCGGTGTCCGGCCCTTCGACATCCTCGGCCCCCGCCTCCAGCGCCACTTCCATCAGCGCCTCCTCGGTTGCCTTGGGAGCTTCGATCAGGATTCGCCCGCGCGTGCGGAACATGAACGCCACCGAGCCTGAGTTGGCCAGGCTCAGCCCCACCTTCTTGAAGATCAGGCGGATGTCACCGGCCGTGCGCGTGTTGTTGTCGGTCAGCGCGTCGACCAGGATGGCCGAACCGGAAGGGCCGTAGGCCTCGTAGGTCACCGACTCGAAGTTGTCGCCCTGGCCGGCGCCGGCGCCCTTGTCGATCGCCCGCTGGATCGTGTCCTTGGGCATGTTGGCGTACTTGGCCTCGTCGATGGCGTAGCGCAGCGAGAGGTTGGTGTCCGGGTCGGGCCCGCCCTGGCGCGCGGCGGCCATGATGGCCTTGGAGCACTTGGACCACATCTGGCCCTTCTTCTTGTCCTGGCGCTCCTTGCGGTGCTTGATATTCGCCCATTTGGAATGGCCGGCCACGTCATACCTCCAGATCAGTTCAGCGGCGCCGATTCTAGGAGCCGGCGCCTTCGGATTCGCCCTCGGGCCAGTCGTCGTAGACCGGCGCAACGGCCGGCGAGCCCCCGCGTGAGGCGGCCCGGATCTTCTCGCGCAGTTCCGCCTCCATCCCGGGCGGCGCGGTCTGCGCGAGGGACAGCGCACTGCGCCAGGCCATCAGTGCGCCGTCCCGGCGCCCAACCTGCCACAGCGCATCGCCGAGGTGGTCCATGATGGTCGCGCTGGTCATGCCCACCGGCGTCGCGACCGAGCGCCCCAGCAGCGTGACGGCGCCCTCGCGGATGATCTCGCCGCCCGGGCCGATCTCATCCTCGAAGATTCCCTGCCGATAGCGCAGCCAGCCGATCGAATCGAGCACGTTGGGGTTGTCCGGCTCCTCCCGGTAGGCCAGTTCGATCAGACGAACCGCCTCCTGCAGATCGCGCCGCGCCTCCAGCAGGGTGTAGCCGAGGTCATTGGCCGTGCCCGGGTCATCCGGCAGATACCGGCGCGCCAGCCGGAACGCTTCGATGGCGTCGTCGGTCCGGCCCTGAAGATCCCACCAGCCGCCAAGCACGGCCCCGGCCAGTCCGGCGGCGCACTCGGCTTCGCTGAGGCGAACGCTGATGTCCAGTCCCCGGCGCTCCGCCAGGGCGCACAGGCCGCCCTGGCTGGCGGCGGCCTCCAGCAGGCGCCGTGCGTCCGCGGGCGTCCCCTGGCGTTCGACCACCTCCAGCCAGACATCCATCGCGGTCGGCCCGAGCGCCGCTGCCGACTGCGCAAGCAGGTCGAACATCTCCAGGCAATCGCGATAGCGGCCGGCGCCAGCCAGTTCCGCGGCGGCGCGCGCCGCCAGCAGCCCCTCTGCATCTGCGCCGGGTGGCGTGGTCGCCTGCGCAACGGCCCGCGCCAGTTGCTCGGGGGTCGACCCTTTCCAGGCGATCAACACAGCGAGCCGCTGCTCGTGGAACGCAGGCGCCATTCCCACGCCCGGCCGTACGGCGAGTTCGAACAGGGCCGCGGCGTCCGCCAGCGTCTGCTCGTCGGCGCTGCGCTGGACCGCCTCGGCGCCGCGCTCGGCAATCCGGGCCAGCAGTTCGGTCTGCTCTGCGGTCAACTGCGACGCCTCGGGTATGCGCCCCAGCGGGATGCGGGCGTCGGCGAGCCGGCCGGCTCCGGCGTGCAGGTCGGCAAGCTGGAGGGACGGATCAATCCCGGCCGGCCCCTGCGTCAGGCGGGCCAAGGCCCGCTGGTTCGCTTCCGCTTCGCGCCCGGCCGTGCGGAGTGTCCGCTCCAGCGCCAGCTCGAGTTGGGGCCAGGCGAATCGCTCCTGCCCGGCGCGCAGCGCGGCCAGCGCGCCTTCCTGATCGTCCAGTTCCAGCAGCACAGCGCCGAGCGCGATGGCGTAGGAGGGCGCCTGCGGGCGCTGCGGGGCCCGCAGTTCCAGCCAACTGCGGGCAGCTTCCAGCAACTGCTCCGGCGTCGATGAGGCGCTCCAGAGCAACTCCGCCATCTCCAGCGCCTCGGCCGCGCGCAGCGGATCCTCCGCCAGCGCCAGCAGGACCGCCTGCGCCTCGCGCGCCCGCCCCTGGGCAATCAGCGCGCGGGCCTCGAGCAGTTGCGCCGTCGGCGAGCCGGGCAACTGAGTGCGCAGCTCCGAGAGTGCGCGCGCAAAGCGCGCCCGCGCCTGCTCGCCCGGCAGCTCCCCCACCGCCCGGATGCGCAGCCCGTGCAACTGCTCATCGTGGGGGCTGGCGGCGACGGCAGCATCCAGCCAGTCGGCCGCCCGTTCGGCGTCGCCGAGCCCCAGCGCAAGCCATGCCGCGGGCAGGCTGACATTCGGCGCCGGGGCGGCGGTCTCCATCAGCGGGCCCAGGACGGCCAGCGCCGCTTCGAACCGCTGGCCCGCGGCGAGCGCCGACGCGTACGCCTGGCGCGCCTCGGCGCCGGCGGCGGCCATTTCTTCGACCGTTCGCTCGAAGACCTGCCAGTCCCCGTCGCGCGCGGCAAGCTCGGCCCGGGCAAGCTGGGCGCCGAGCGCCAGGTCCGCCTGCCCGGGGCCCGGCAGCAGCTCGACGCCGGCGCCGGGCTGCCCGGTCAACCCGAGCAGGCGGGCCCCGAGGATCTGCGCGGCGGCGTCGTTCGAGGCTGCCGCGGCGGCGATCAGCCCTGCGGTATCGGGGTACGTCCGGGCCAGAGCGTGCGCAATCGCGGCGCTGCGCAGCGGCGCCGCCCGGATCATGCGCGCCCCGAGCCCGACGGCGCCCTGGGGCGGGTCAAGGGCGACCGACCGGGCCAGGGCTTCGATCAGACCGGGGTCATCGGGCGCATCGCGATGCGCCTGCAGCAGGATCTCGGTGGCCCGCTCGGGCGTCATCGCGGCCAGCACGATGGCCAGCGAGGCGCTGGCGGCCGGATCGGACAGCAGCCGGGCCTGCAGCGCTGCCCGCAGGGCAGCGCCGGCCGGCTCGCTGGCGGCGGCGACGGCGAGCAGCAGGGCCGCTGCGGCATCGTCGATGCGCGGTCCGTCGCCAGCGCGCTCCAGCGCGATGGCCGCGGCGTACGAGGGCGCCGGGGCCCGCAGCGCCGCGTAGCACCTGGCCTCGATCAGCGAGGGATCCGCCGGTCCGGGCGTGGCGGCGGCGCGCTCGTAGGCCAGCGCCGCCTGCGGGTAGTCCTCCAGCCGGCAGCACAGGTCTCCCATCAGGGTCCAGTACAGTCGCTGCTGGCGCAGGGCCGAGGCGACGAGGGAGCCGAACGGTCCGACCGGCTCGACGGCGCCGAGCGCCGGCAGAGCGCCGGCGAGCAGCTCGCGGGCCGCCGCATCATGGCCGAGCTGCTCCAGCGCCAGACCGAGCTGGATGTCGATGGCCACGGCAAGGGCGGGGTCGACCTGCTCCGGCGCCATCCGGCGCGCCTCGGCAAACCAGCGGGCCGCGCTTTCGAAGTCGCGCCGGTCCATCGCGCTGCGCCCCAGGATCTCCCGCTCGATGGCGCCGCCGGCGCCGAGCTGCGCAGCGCGAGCCAGGGAACTGATGCCGTCGATGCGGCGCATCGCAGTGAGTTCGGCTTCGGCCCGCACCAGCCATGCGGCCCCGGCCTGCGGGTCCAGGGCGGTGGCCGCGATCAGCTCAGAGATCGCGCCGGCGGGATCGCCGGAGCGCAGCAGGCTTCGCCCCGCGGCGTACCGCTTGATCGCTTCGATCCGATCTGCCTCCGCAATCGGCTGCGCCGGCGGCGCCGGTTCGGCAGCCTCGGCGAGCTGGCGGAGGACGACCTCCAGCGGCTCCCGCGATCGCTGTGGCGCCGCGGCCGTGATGCGGTCGGGATCGAGTCCCGGTGGCGGCGCCACCGCGACCGGGCTGGCGCTGGGAGCGGCCAGCTCCTGCAGGCCCCGGGCCCGGAGCGACTCGACCGTCGGCGCCGGACGCGGCCCGGCGCAGCCGGAGAGGAGCGCCATCGCCACCAGCATGAGCACTGGCGACTTCACGAGCCGGCCCCGCGGCGGCGGCTGTCGGCCCACGCCTCCAGGCGCAGATAGGTGTCGAGCATGTCGTCGCAGGCGATGCGCTGCTGGAGCCAGCAGCAGGCGTCGTCGCCGCGAACCTCGGCGGGCAGGGCGCCGGCGCTGCGCAGAGATCTGACGAGTCGGGCGTCGACCGGGAAGGCCGGCCCGCCGAAGCGCAGCAGCGTCACGCGGGCGGCGGCGAAGGGCGGGACGCCGGCCGTCTGCAACAGGCGCTGGTGGGCCTGGTCGGCTGGCATGCGCGTCAGGGGCTCCAGCGTGACGGCGTTCTCCCGCTGGTAGATCTCCTCGAGGGCGGCCCGCAGGCGGCGGCCGCGCTCGAGCCCCTGGGGATAGCGGGCGCCGATCATGGCCTTGATGTCCGCCGGCAGGCAGACGCGAAGCTCGTTGACATCGACGACCTCGCCGGCAATGCGGCGAGCAGCCCGGCTGGCGCGCTGGTGGCCGGCCTCCCACACGAGCATGGCGAAGACCAGCTCCCCGATGAGCCCGTCAAAGGGCGCCTCGGGCAGGGCCGGCTGGCAGGCGCCGGCCGAAATCGCCTCCAACAGCCGCGCCAGCCCGCTCTCGGCGGTCACTGATCGGTCTCCCCTGCGGGCGAGGCCGGGTCCGTGCCGCCGGCGTCCGGTTGGCGCTCGTCGCGGGCCCTGGCGATGGCCGACAGGATCCGGGCCTGAGTCTTGAGGCTGTCGTCGAGTTCGAACGTGATGGTGGGCATCCGGCGCAGGCGGATAGCGCCGGCGATCTCGTGACGCAAGCGTCCCGCCGCGCTGCGCAGCCCGTGGAGGGTGATCTCCTGGGCCGACTCGGGCAGGACGCTGACGGACACGACCGCGTCGCGCAGATCGGGCGAGACGCGCACGGCGGTGACCGTGATCAGCCCGCGGACACGGGGATCGTTGACGCCGCGGGCGATCGCTTCCTGCAGAGCGCGCTGCAGCGTGGCCGCGATCTTGTCGGTGCGCACGCTCACGGCGTCCCTTCCGGATCGGTCTCGAGCGCCGCCTGGCCCCGGGTCAGCAGATCCTCCTCAAGGCCCTGATCGGTCCCGGTGCGCCGGTCGGCGGGCACGTCGGCGGCTCGAAAGACCTCGCGCGCGAGGATCCCGACCTCGGCGTCCCGGAGCTGGGTGACCTTCCGGGCGACTCGGTCGAGCGTCTCGCCGACGCGCCGACCATCGGCCCCCACACAGACGACGCCAATGCGGGCGCGGCGCAGCGAATCCTGCTCGCCGATCTCCGAGACGCTCACCATGTGTTCGCGGTGCAGGCGGTCCTTCAGCGAGCGGATCACCCGCCGCTTGTCCTTGAGCGACTCGCTCCACGCCACGATCACTTCGATCTCCAGAGCGCCGATGACCACGGTTGCGTCCTTACCGTCAGCGCTCGTCGTTACAGCGCGCGCTTCACCTCGACGTTCTTGTAACACTCGAGGATGTCGCCCTCCTTGATGTCGTCGTAGCCGACGATCTTCATGCCGCACTCCATGCCGGCGCGCACGTCCTTGACGTCGTCCTTGAAGCGGCGCAGCTGCTCGAGCTTGCGGTCGTTCTCGATGACGATGTCCTGGCGCGTGACGCGGATGAGGGCGTCGCGCTCGACCGTGCCGTCGGTGACGTAGCAGCCCGCCACGGCGCCGACGCGCGAGACCTTGAAGACCTTGCGGACCTCGGCGTGGCCCAGCACCTCCTGGCGCAGCTCCGGCTCCAGCAGGCCCTCGGCGGCCTTGCGCAGGTCCTCGGTGATGTGATAGATCACGTCGTACTTGCGGATCTCCACGCCCTTGGAATCGCCGAGCTGGCGTGCCTTGCTCGAGGCGATGACGTTGAAGCCGATGATGATGGCGCTGGACGCGTCGGCGAGCAGCACGTCGCTCTCGGTGATGCCGCCGACGGCCGCGTGCAGCACGCGGACCTTGACCTCGTCGGTGGAGACCTTCTCGATCTCGCTGCGCAGGACGTCCACGGAGCCCTGGACGTCGGCCTTCAGCACGACGAGGATCTCCTTCAGTTCGGCCTCGGCCATCTGGCTGAACAGCGAGTCGAGCGTGACCTTGGGCTGGGCGAGCTGCTCTTCGCGGTCGCGGGCCCGGCGCTGTTCGGCGGCCTCCTGGGCCTTCTTGAGCGAGTCGACGATGTAGAACTTGTCGCCGGCCTCGGGGATCTCGTCGATGCCGGAGATCTGCACCGGCTGCGGCGGGGAGGCGAGCTTGAGCTTCTTGCCGCGATCATCGGTGATGTCGCGGACGCGCCCGAAGGCGCGGCCGGCGACGATGAAGTCGCCGACCTTCAGTTCGCCATCCTGCACCAGCACGTTGGCCACGGCGCCGCGACCCTCCATGGGGCGGGCCTCGATCACCGTGCCCCGGGCCGCGCCGCCGAAGTCGGCGGTCAGTTCCAGCAGCTGCGACTGATAGTCGAGCACTTCGAGCAGTTCCTGGATGCCCTCGTTCTTGATGGCGCTGGTCTTGATGACTTCGGTCTCGCCGCCCCACTCGGTGGGGTTCAGGCCGTGCTCGGCAAGCTGGCCGTAGATCTTCTGGATGTTCTCGCGCGTCGCCTCGGGCTTGTCGATCTTGTTGAGGGCCACAATGATCGGCACGTGGGCCGCCTTGGCGTGGTTGATCGACTCGACGGTCTGCGGCATGACGCCGTCGTCGGCCGCGACGACCAGCACCACGATGTCCGTCATCTGCGCGCCGCGGGAGCGCATGGCGGTGAACGCCTCGTGGCCCGGGGTGTCCAGGAAGACGATGCGCTTGCTCTCCTCGGCGAACTTGACCGGAACGCTGAAGGCGCTGGTGGCCTGGGTGATGCCGCCGGCCTCGCCCGCAGCGACATTGGCGTTGCGGATGCGGTCCAGAAGCGAGGTCTTGCCGTGGTCGACGTGGCCGAGGATCGTGACGACCGGACCGCGGGGGCGCTCGTCGACCGCGTCGCGCTGCTCGAAGGCCTCGCTGACGGCCTGCTCGGCGCTCTTGGCCTCGTCGACCTGGAGTTCGATGTCGTAGTCGATCATGATCTCCTGGGCCTTCTCGACGTCGATCCCGCTGTTGATCGTGGCGGCGACGCCCTGCATGAAGAGCCTCTTGACGATCTCCGAGCCCTTGATGCCGGTCGCCGCGGACAGGTCCTTGATCGTGAACGGGGCGTGGATCTTGACCTTGCCGCCGGCCTGGGCGGGTGTCTGGGCCCGCTCGCCCTGGGCGCTGCGCTGCAGGTTCTGGCGCTGCTTCTTGAGATAGCCGCCCGACTTCTGCAGGCGGGCCTCGCGCTCGATCAGGTCCTGCTGGCGCCAGGCGCCCGATCCGCCGACCTGCTCGCCCTCGCGCCCGCCGCGCCGGCGGGTGGTCAGCGAGCCGCGCCGGCGGCCGCGCCCGCGATCGTCGCCGGGCGGCGGCATCGGCCCGGGCGCCATGCCGGGCCCGCCACTGCTGCGCCGGGGGCGCGGGGCGTCGACCTGCTCGGGCGCCTCGACGCGCACGACCTTCGGCCCGGAGAGTTTGATCTCCTGCTTCTTTTCCAGCCGCGGACCGGCCGGCGTGACGACCTTCGGGCGCGTCGGCACGTTCATCGGCGCCGGCGGACCCGGGGCAACCACGCGCGTGCGCTCCGGCGCCGGCGGGGGCTCGGCGCTCGGGGCCGGCGCCTCGGCGGCGGGCGCCAGGGCCTCATCGGGCTGCTCGACCTCGGGCTCAGGCTCGGGCGCCGGCTCGGGGGCGCTGACTGGCGCGGCGGCGGGCGGCTGCGGCGCCGGCGCGGCAGGCGGAGGCGTCGCAGGCGCAGCGGTCTCGGCCGGCTCGGGGGCCTCCGGCGGCGCTTCGGGCGGGGCGGCCCGTTTGGCCTTGGCCCGCTTGGGAATCGCGCGGGCCTTCTTCAGATCGACCTTCTGGGCCGTCTCCACCGCGGTGGCGGCCCCGCCGCCGCCCTCATCTTCGGCGCCGTCGCTGAACCACTCGCGCACCGTCGCTTCCAGCCCGACGGAGATCGTGGACATGTGGTTCTTGATCAGGTCGGCCGAGATGCCCTCGGCCTGGCACTTCTCCACGATCACCTTCGAGGAGACGCCCAGTTCCTTCGCCAGTTCGTATACGCGCTTCGCCAATCTGCACCTCAGTCGGTCAGCCATCGGCCGGCCCGGGCCCTCCGGGACGGCGGCCGCCGATCAGTCCTGTGATTCCTCGTTACCCAGAATGTCGGCCGCCCTCGCCTCATCCTCGTCGGAGACGGGCCGGTTCGGCGCCGATCCGGCGCCGAGAATCGCCGCCGCCGCGGCATCGGCGCTGAACTCGCCTTCGACCTCGCCGCCCTCGAGCAGGCGCCGGGCGGCGGCCTCCTCCTCGGCCTTGCGCTTCTCGGTCTCTTCCTTCTCGCGCTGCTGCTGCTCGGCGACCTCCTTGGCCCGCACCGACACCAGCTCGATCGCCTGCTCGGCCATCTCCTCGGGGATCTCCAGTTCGCTGACGAGCAGGTCGGCGCCGACCTCCTCGATATCGAAGACGCTGATCATGCCCAGGGCGGCCAGGCGGTCGACCTGCTCCTCGGTGATCCCCTCGATCTGCAGCAGCGTCTGCGACATGATCTCCAGGCCCTTGCTGAACTCCTCCGGGGTGAGGATGTCGATGTCCCAGCCAGTGAGGCGGGCCGCCAGGCGCACGTTCTGGCCGCGCTTGCCGATGGCGAGACTCAACTGATCGTCGCGCACCACCACTGTTGCCCGCCCGAGCTCGAAGCACAGGCTGATCTCGGCGACCTCGGCGGGCTTGAGGGCGTTCTGAATCAGGATCTGGCTGGACTCGTTCCAGCGCACGATGTCGATCTTCTCGCCGTTGAGTTCATCGACGATGTTCTTGATGCGGCTGCCGCGCACGCCGACGCAGGCGCCGACGGCGTCGACCTTGGAGTCGATGGAGCTGACGGCGATCTTGGTGCGGTAGCCGGCCTCGCGAGCCATCGCCTTGATCTCGATGATGCGCTCGGCGACCTCGGGCACCTCGACCTCGAACAGGCGCTTGATGAAGTCGGGATGGGCCCGGCTGATGTAGATCTTCACCTGGTGGCCCATGTCCTTGACATCCAGGATCATGCAGCGCACGCGGTCGCCGGGGTTGAACATCTCGCCGGGGATCTGCTCGGAGCGGAGCATGACCGCCTCGGCCCGGTCGATGGTGACGATCAGGGCCCCGCCCTCGTACCGCTGGGCGGCGCCGGTGACGATCTCGCCGACGCGCTTGGAGTATTCCTCGAGGATGGCGTTGCGCTCATCATCGCGGAAGCGCTGGATCATCACCTGCTTGAAGGTCTGGGCCGCGATGCGCCCGAAGGCCTCCGGCGGCATCTCCAGCGGCTCGCCGTGACGGTAGATCTGGATCTGGCCGCTGAGGGGGTCGACCTTGCAGGTGAACTCCTCCAGGTCGAGGGTGTTGTAGTGCTTGCGGGCGGCGGTGACCATGGCCTGCTCGAGATCCTCGATGAGCAGCGACCGGTCGATGTTGCGGTCGCGGGCGATCGAGTCGAGGATGCGGAGCATTTCCTGGGTGTTCATGGCTCGGTTCCTGCTGTCCTGAGTTGTCTTGATGTCGTGTTGTCCTGTTGCCTGCAAAACGAAAAAGCCACCCGCTTGCGCTGGTGGCCCGCGCCCCCGCCGCGCCACCCGGCGCGGGGGGTTCCTCCCGGCGTGCATTTCGCGGTCACCTCATCGGCGAACCCCTTGGGGGCGGCCGATGGCCGATCCCGCACGCGCGGACCACAACGCCGTTGTCACGGCGTCAACCAACTTTGAGCCTCGCCATCCACATCGGCGATCGACACTCCAATCGGGCCCGCGGCGACCTGCCGGGGGCTGTGGAAGGGTAGCGAGGGCGGGGAACCCGGGTCAACCGGGGGCGGGGAGAGGTCGGGGGTCGGGGGTCGGGGGAAGTGGCATCGGGCTTCCGCCCGATGCGCATCGCCCGGAAGGGCGATGCCACCGCCGGAGGGTTCCGGCTCAGGGCCGCCGCCTGCGGGGCGCCCCCGCGAGCGCGCCGAGTCCCAGCAGCCCCAGCGCCCCCGGCGCCGGGATCACGCGGATGACGCCTTCGCCTTCCGTCCACGGGCGCTGCTCGGAGGCGCTCGACTCGCGCAGCGGGTAGATGGCGCCCTGCCTTGTCTCGGTGCGAATCGTGATGTCGCGCGGGGTAAGGTCGGTCACCTCGAAGTTGGCGTGCCAGACGGCGATCGGGTTGGTGGGGTCGGCGTAGATCCCTGCCGGCGGGAAGTTGAGCTGTCCGTCGACGATGCGGAACACGGACGACCCGGAGATGAACGGCGGTTCGCCCGGGCCGGTGTACTTGAGCATGGACCCACCCAGGTCGCCCCAGCCCTCCTCGCTGGCGTGCAGGTTCCACAGCGCGCCGGCGAAGGCGTAGTCGTCGGTGGGGAAGTAGGCCCAGCACTCGACCCAGAAGACCGGATCGGCCGGGGTGACCAGCGCCTGGTCGAAGCGGATGATCCAGCCCTGGTCCTGCGCGGCGGCCGGCAGGGCGCTGGCGAGGATGACGATCGCAAGTGTCCGTGTCATCGCGGCCTCCTGCCCCGCCGGCGGCGGG
>JBICIE010000105.1:0-18926 GCA_043101635.1 Phycisphaerales bacterium JB039
CGCGCCTGCTCGACTCGCTTGAAGAGCCGATCGCGAAGCTGCGCATCGGTGTCGGCAGCGCAGCGCACGAGCCGGGGGCGGTGGCGCGCGAGGCCGTCGAGCGAGCGGCCAGCGCGCTGCGGTCGCTTGGCGCCGAGATCGTCGAGGTGGAGCTTCCCTCGGAGGCGGACGCGATCGCGGCGTATTACCTGATCGCGCCGGCGGAGGCGTCGAGCAATCTGGCCCGCTACGACGGCGTGCGCTACGGGCGCCGGGCCGAGCTGCGCGAGGGCGAGACGCTGGAGGATATGTACCTGCGCACGCGCAGCGAGGGCTTCGGGCCGGAGGTGAAGCGGCGGATCATGCTGGGGACCTATGCGCTCAGCGCGGGGTACTACGACGCGTATTACCTGCGGGCGCTGAGAGTGCGCCGGCTGATTGCGCGGCAGTATGAGGCGGCGCTGGCGGGGGCGGGCTGCCACGCGCTGCTCGGGCCGGCGACACCGGGCTGTGCTTTCCCGCTCGGGGCGAGACGGGATGATCCGCTCCAGATGTACCTGGAGGACGCCTATACGGTCGGGCCGAGCCTGGCGGGGCTGCCGGCGATCACGCTGCCGGCGGCCATGGCGGACGTGGATGGAACCGCGCTGCCGGTGAGCGTGCAGTTGATCGGGCGGGCGTTCGACGAGGCCACGCTGCTGCGCGCAGCCCGGGCGCTGGAAGCGGCGCTCGACTTCAGGCCGACAGCACCAGAATCAGCATCGTGAAGATGAAGCCGTTGTTGAGGGCGTGTGCGGCCATCGGGGCGATCGCCGTGCCGCGCCATTCGCGCAGCAGGCAGAGCACGAAGCCGATGCTCATCAGCGCCGGGATGGCGAAGATCCCCTGCGGGTGAATGGCGGCGAAGATGAAGCCCGTGACCAGCCCCGATCCGAGCAGTCGCATGCCGCCACGGAGATGGTGGTACAGGGCGCCGCGGAAGAAGGTCTCCTCGACGACCGGGGCCCAGATGACGCCGAGCATGACCAGCAGGGCGAGATCGATGGGGCTGGCGCCGGGGAGCAGGTCGCCGATGGGGTGGGTGGGCACGCCGCCTTCCTCCCCGGCGCCGAACCAGGCCTGCACGGCGCCCCACAGCGCCATCAGCCCGAGGGTGCACAGCACGCCGATCCCGACGATCGGCAAGAGCGCGATGTAGCCGACGGCGCCGAGGATCGCCTCGCGGACGAAGCCCTTGCCCGGGTGCCAGCCGATGGCGAACTTCACGTTGCGCCACGGGGCGCCGCGGAGCAGTGGCCAGGCCGCGACCGGGAGGATCGCCCAGCGCACCAGATGGCTCCACGAGCCGATCGACGGCTCCAGCTTCTCTGCGATGAAGGAGATGACCAGGAACCCGACCAGGAACGCGGCGAAGGTCTCGAGGTAGACGCTGCCGCCGGGCCCGGGCGGGGCGTAGGCCCGCCGGATCCTGCCGGTGGCCAGCAGCACGATCGCGGTGATGAACAGCCCGACCCCGACAACGAAGGCCAGCACGATGGCGAAGTTGAAAAGCACGACGATGATGTGGACGGCGCGGGCGCTGCTGAGCAGTTCCTTGCGGGGCGGGGCGGCGTCGTCGAGCCCGTAGGCCAGGGCGAGTTCGCCGAACCACTCGTAGCGATCACGGAGGCGATCGGCCTGCTGGGTGCTGAGGGCGTCGGGCGAGCCGGCGTCGTAGAGCGCCCGCAGAGCGTCAACATCGGCCGCGAAGGGCGCCGAGAGTTCCTCGGGGTCGAGCTTGTCGAGCTGCTCGCGGGCGGCGTCGGGCCCGATGGCGTCGCCGGCGACGATGGCGATGCGGATGCGATCGGCGGGGCCGCGGACGAACATGCCGCCGGCGAGGCCGATCTCCGTCTTCGCGGCCGCGGCGTCGGAGAGCACGATCGGCTTGAGGGCGTCACCGAAGATGCCGGCGGGGGTGACCTGCTCGGTGGCCGCGGCGGTCGGGGCGGCGTCGGATTCGGCGCCGGCCTCGGGCGCCGGCGGCTCAATGAGCATTGGCGTGAGGGCCAGCATCGCGACGAGTGCGATGATGATGGCCCAGGAGATCGCCCGCCCGACCGGCCCGCCGGGATCGCGCAGACGGCCCTGGGACGGCTGCGGCGGGGGCGAGGTGGGCGGGGGTTGGTCGTTCATCGGCTGTTTATCGGGAAAGTGCGGGGGCCCCTTGCGCAGCGGCGAGGGAAGGTTGACGCGGCGGATTGACCGGCCGGTCCGGTCGTCTACCATCTTCGTCCCCGGCTCGCCGGGGATTTCGGACCCAATCCTGCCCGCCACTGGCGGGCCCGTCCCGCCCGGTAGGCGGCGTGCAGCAACCGCCATCGCCGGCAGGGCATCCTGCCGCTGGATCGACTGGAGAGGCTATGCGACGGCAGACGTACATGGCGAAGACGGGCGAGGTCGCTTGCGCCTGGCACATCGTGGACGCCGAGGGGGAGAGCCTCGGTCGTCTGGCGTCGTCGATCGCGACGGTGCTGATGGGCAAGCACAAGCCCGAGTACACGCCGCACGTGGACACCGGCGACTACGTCATCGTGACCAACGCGACCAAGGTCGGCCTGACCGGGCGCAAGGCGGAGCAGAAGCTGAAGCTCCGCTACACCGGCTACCCGGGTGGGCTGAAGGCCCGCCCGTACGGGTGGGTGCGCGAGCACCGGCCGGAGACGCT
The DNA here is from genome assembly GCA_043101635.1 of Phycisphaerales bacterium JB039. Lineage (GTDB taxonomy): Bacteria > Planctomycetota > Phycisphaerae > Phycisphaerales > UBA1924 > CAYMJK01. Next base: position 2,687 of record JBICIE010000105.1, read on the forward strand.
GGTGGAGGACGCGGTCCGTCGCATGCTCCCGAAGAACCGCCTGGGGCGCCAGATGCTCAAGAAGCTGAAGGTGTATCCGGGAACCGATCACCCGCACCAGGCCCAGCAGCCCCAGCCCCTGTCCGTGTAAGCGAGCCGAGAACCCATGGCAGACCAGATTCAACCGGAAAGCCCCGCCCTCAGCAACCCCGCGTTCGGCGGCGTCGGCGCCGTGGCGGCGCCCCAGCAGCCGAGCCAGCCCGAGGGCGAGCGGCGCATGCGCGAGCCCATCCCTGCCGACAAGCACGGCTGGTGGTGGGGCACGGGGCGGCGCAAGACGGCCGTGGCCCGCGTGCGGATGCGTCCGGCGGAGGGCAAGGGCGACTTCAAGATCCAGGTGTCGCGCAAGAAGTTCAAGACCATCGACGAGTACTTCTGCGAGCTGCGGGACCGGGCCGACTGCGTGGCCCCGATGCGGGTGACCGACACGGAGGGGAAGTTCGACGTGGTGGTCCGCTGCGGCGGGGGCGGGTTCATGGGGCAGGCCCAGGCGGTGCGTCTGGGGATCGCCCGGGCCCTGCGCAACTACGACCCGACGCTGGAAGATGCCCTGCGCGACCACGGCTACCTGACCCGCGACCCCCGCAAGGTGGAGCGGAAGAAGTACGGCCAGCCGGGCGCCCGCAAGCGCTTCCAGTTCTCGAAGCGCTGATCCGGTCTTCATGCCTGGTTTTCATCCAGCGGCCCCCGATCGGGGGCCGTTTTTCTGTCAACTGCGCCGGAACTTGATCCCGAGCGCCCCCTTCGCGACGATGTAGGCCATATGGCGGAGCCATCAGAGGGGCGGCGCGGCCTGCGGGCGCGCAGGTGGATCATCGGGCTCAGCGCCCTGTTCGTGGCGCTGGTTACCTGCATCGTGGCCGTTGCGGCGACGCTGGCCGACCAGGCCCCGGTCTGGTGGCGATCGGTGCGGATCGACGATCCGCGTACGACAGCGATCGGCGTGGCGCTGGAGAATCGCACCAGCAACGCTCTGTACGAGGTGCGCCCGGCCGACAGCGACGCGGGGGCGCGGTATCAGAGCGAGGTCTGGACCGTGGAGGTGACCGCCCGCGAGGCCAACGCGTGGCTCAACGCCCGGCTGCCGGGGTGGCTGGCCAGCCAGTGGAACCAGAGCGTGTGGCCGGGGGAGATGAGCGAGATCCAGGTCGAGTTCCGCGATGATGAGATCGCGCTGGGGGCGCGGGTGAACGTGGCGGGGCGGTTCCGCTACTTCACGGCGACCATCGACGCCGAGATCGGCCCGGATGGCGCGCTGTGGGTTCCGGCCCGCTGGATCAGCGTGGGGCGGCTGGCGGCGCCGGGACCGTGGATCATCGAGCACGCCGACCGGCGGCGGGACCAGTTCATCCCGGATGACTTCCGCGACCTGCCGGAGACGGCGGCGATGTTCCGGGCCTTTGCCGGCGAGGCGCCGATCGTGCAGGACGCGGTGGTGACGCTGGGGGACGGACGGGTGGTGCGTCTGCTGTCGATGCGGGCCGAGGGCGGGCGGCTGCGGATCACGTGCAGGACGGAGCGGGAGTAGGGCGCGCGGGCGTTGCCGGCGTCGGGTCCTGCACGACCCACGTCATTCTCTCATCACTGAACGGCGCCTACGGGCAGCCGGCGGCGAAGGCGTTCTGGAAGCAGAGGAAGTCGAAGAACGTCAGTTCGGTGTCGCCGTCGCAGTCGGCGGCGGGGTCGGCAGCGGCGAAGAGGTTCTGGAAGCACAGGAAGTCGGCGACATCGAGCGCGCCGCTGCCGTCGCAGTCGGCCGGGCAGGGAACGTCGGCGAACCGGCCGACCCAAGCGTCACCGCTCCCTCGATACCCCGGGCCCAGCACGCCGTCGGTTGCGCCTGCCGCGAACAGCTCGCCGCCAGCGCCGAGCGCCACCGCGAGGGCAACATCGCGCTGCGGCGTTCCAAGCTGCGTGCTCCAGGTTCGCCGGCCTTGAGCGTCGCAGTGGGCAATCCATGCGTCGACGGCGCCGGCCGAGGGGCCGGCAAGTGCGCCCGCGGACGACCCTGCGAGGTAGACACCGCCGTCGCGCGCAGGCGCGATTGCGCTGATGTCATCGGTCGCTTCCGTGCCGAACTGCGTGAGCCACAGCCGTCCGCCGGCGCCGTCGTAGCGCGCCAGCCAGATGTCGGTGGATCCGGCGTGCGCAGCGCCGAAGCTCCCGCCCGTCGTGCCGGCGAGGAAGACGCCGCCGCCGCCATCAGGCGCTGCGGCCCGGACCGCTTCCTCGGCGACGCTGCCCGTCTGCACGATCCAGCGGCGCTGACCGAAGCTGTCGTACCGGGCCAGCCAGGCGTCCGCCGATCCGGCGACGCTCCCGGCGAGATCGCCATCGGTTGTGCCGGCCACGAAGACGCCGCCGGAGACCGGCGCGAGCGCCGCGGCGGAGTCAAGGCCATCGGTCCCGAACTGCGTGAGCCATCGCAGCGCGCCGCCCGCGCTGTACCGCGCCAGCCACGCGTCGCGCCCGCCGGCAGTTGGCGGGCTCATCTCCCCGTTGGTGAAGCCCGCCATGAACGCGCCGCCGGCGTCATCCGGCGCCAGCGCCAGGGCGTAGTCGCTCAGGTCGGAGCCCAGGATCCTGGCCCACAGGCGTTTTCCCGCGCCGTCGTAGCGGCCGAGCCAGGCGTCCGATGCGCCGAGCGGCGCTCCCCCGAGGGCCCCGGTCGTGTGTCCGGCGATGAAGAAGCCCGAGGCGTCATCGGGCGCAAGCGCTGTTGCGTGATCCGATCCGCTCGACCCGAACTGCGACAGCCACGTTCGGGCGCCTGCGGCGTCGTATCGCGCGATCCAGACATCCTCGGCGCCGGCGCTGGGCAGCCCGAGACTTGCGCCGGTGTCGCCGGCGACGAATGTGCCGTCGCCATCGCTCAGCAGGGCCGTGGCCGCATCGGCGTCGCTGGTCCCGACCTGATGCAGCCACAATGTCGTCTGTCCGGATGCGATCACGGGCGCGAGCAGGGCCGCGCCGAAGCAGGCGCCCACTGGCCGAGGCTGCTGGAGAGCCCTCATGTGAACCTCCAGACTGCGCCGGCGCTGGAACGCCAGGGCTGGCCCGATGCCGGCGCCCGCGATTCTATCCCGGCCGTCAATTCGGGCCCCTGATCTGGTCGCTCGCCTACGGGCAGCCGGCGGCGAAGGCGTTCTGGAAGCAGAGGAAGTCGAAGAAGTCGAGCGCGCCTGTGCCGTCGCAGTCGGCGTAGAGATCGCCGGTCGCGAAGGCGTTCTGGAAGCAGAGGAAGTCGAAGAAGTCGAGTTCGCCTGTGCCATCGCAGTCGGCGTAGCACTCGCCAAAGACCGCACGGGCGATGAACATGGCGCTCTGGTCGCCGAAGCGGGTGAAGGCGCCGCCGGCGTAGAGGCCGGGCGGCAGGTCGGCGCCGCAGGGGATGGTGAGCATGGTGTTGATGTCCATGGGGCCGCCGGGGGCGTCGCGCCCGGGCGCAGCCGTCACCCAGCGCACGCCATCGAAGCGCGCCAGGTTCACCCGCGGGCCGGAACCGATGTCGAACGAGCCGCCGGCGAAGAGCGCAAACTCGCCGGGGCCGGTCGGCCACGCCGCCAGCGACTGCACATCGTCCACCAGGCTGCCGGCGCCGAAATCGGGACCGAGCAGCGCCCAGCCCGAGCCGATCCAATGCCACACGCCTTCGGGGCCGGCGCCGTAAAGCTCGGTCGGGCCGGCGTCGGTCGGCACGGCCAGCAGCGTCTCGATGGTGTCGCGGTCGCCGCCGAGGGAGGTCCACGCGGCGCCGTCCCACTGCTTCACGGCGGCTCCGGAGAAGTAACCGGCGGCCAGCAGCACCGGATTGCCGGGGCCGGGGCCATCGGCATCAAAGACCTGCAGGTCGTAGAAGTCGAACCCGCCGGAGCCGGTGACCTCGACCCAGCCGAGCGTCTCGTCGAGGCGGAGGATGATGCCGCGGGAACTGTCCACGATGATGTACACATTGCGCGGCGCGGGGCCGGCGCCATCGGGGTCGTACACCGCGAGATCGACGATGGTGTAGCGGGCCGGGAACGACGACTTGCGCAGCTCCGTCGGCGTGTCGCCATCGTGGCTCCAGACGCCGCCGTAGTCGTTGCCGAGCAGCAGGAGTTCCTGATCCGGATCAGCGCCGGCGGCGCCGGTGGCGATCGCGGTGGGCGCGGCGGTCCCGAGGCCGGGGATGGCGCTCCACGCGTCGCCATCCCACAGTGCAGCGCGGTAGGCGGGCGCGCCGCCAGCGCTGTAGAAGCGGCCCTGCGCGGCGATCACCGGCGATTTGCCGGGGCGGTTCCACGCGACGATCCGCTCGACCTGGTGATCCAGTCCGCGCGTCGCGCTGGGGCCGAGGGGGCGCAGATTGCCGGCCGGATCCCAGATTGCCGTGTGCGGGGCGCTGATGGCATCGACGGTGGAGTCGTAGATGCCGCCGAAGCGCCCGCCGATGGCGACCGCCGGCGGCTGCGGGCCGGGGCCGTCGAGGTCGATCGCCGCGGCAGCCCATGCGTTGCTGCTCATGCGCAGACTCTCGCGCCAGACGCCAGCATCGAGCCAGTGCACGCTGGAACTCACCGCCGCCAGGACTCGCTCAGCGGGCCCGGCGCCATCGGGATCGAACGAGAGCATCGGGTAGGCGAAGTCCGGCGAGCCGGGAACCGGGGACCACTGCGCGCCATCCCACTGGGCCACGCCGGCGGGCGTCCCGCCGCCGATGGTGCTGAAGCGGCCGGTGATGTAGAGCGCGTGCGGCAGCGGGCCGGCGCCATCGGGATCATGCACGCCCATGCCGGAGACATCGCCATCATCGGGGCCGCCGGGCAGGGCAAGCCACTGCGAGCCATCCCACGCGGCGACGTGGCGCGCGGTCTGGCCGCCGAACTGGCGCTCGAAGCGACCGCCGATGACGAGCAACTCGCCGCTGGCCCGCGGCAGGCGCGCGATCGTGAACACGCGGGTGTCCGGCGCCGAGACGCCGATGACCCGCCAGCGCGAGCCGTCCCAGGTCTGGGCCATTGGATTCTCATCGACAGCGCACGCCAGCACGGGCGCATCGCCGCCGGGACCGTCAGCGTCGAACTCGGTCATTGCCGCGATGTCCACCAGCAGCGGCGTGGGCAGCTTCGCCCAGCCGCTGCCGCGGTTCTCGTACACGGCGTGAACGCCTCCGCTCCAGACCGCGGCGTAGAGCGACGCCGGCGTGGCCGGGTCATTGTCCAGATCCGCCACCGCCATGGCCGGGACGTAGCCGCCGGCGGGCAGGCCATCGGGATCCAGCGGCGCCCAGGCGCCATCGACGAACATGGCAACCAGCGGGGCGCGGGTATCGCCGGCGCCGGTGAAGGCGCCTCCGACAACCAGTCGTTCTGGGAGCGGGCCGGGGCCATCGGGATCCCATGCCGCGGCGGCGAAGACCTCGTCGTTGAGGCCCTCGGTCGCGAAATCGCCGGTCCAGATGGGGTCGAGCGTGGTTGGCGGGCACTGGGCGCGCGCGTGGCCGGCCGCGGCGGTGATCGCGAGTGCGGTCAGAAGAGCAGTATGTACGGTCCGCATATCGGCGCTCCCTTGCTTCCACCCCGGTGGGTCCGTGAGGTGGTACCGGCGGGGGGGCAGCGCGGTTGCGGCAACTTGAGCCGAAGGCGAGCCCCTTCCCGTCATGGTCGGCGGCGCTTAGGATTTGTTCGCTGCGGCGCGCAGCGGCCCGAGGTCGAGCGTCAGGCCCGGCAGCGCGACGGAGGCGACGGCGCCTTCCTCCGGGACGGCTTCCAGAAGTCGGTCGCCTGATCGCCGGTAGCAGCGCAGACGGACATCAACGGGGTCGATGGTCCAGTACTCGCCGACGCCGCAGGTCTCGTAATCGTCCTTTTTGGTCGTGAGGTCAAAGGCCTTCGTGCCAGGCGAGAGGATCTCGATGATCAGGTCCGGCGCGGTCGTGAGCCGGGCTGGGATATCGCCGATGCGCCCTGGCGCGTAGCAGGCGATGTCAGGCGAGTAGACCGTGTCGGGTCGCAGTTCCCAGTCGACCTCGGGAAAGCAGGCGGCGCCGGGATGGTCATCGAGGTAGCGCTCGATCTGGCGGAGCACGAGGCGCAGGATGGTCTGATGCAGCGGCGTCGGACGTGGCGACATCAGCACGACTCCATCCACGAGTTGCAGGCATTCGCTCGTCTCGCCGATCGCGAAGAAGTCCGCGGCGGACATGCGGAGCCCGGCGTGGCCGAGGTCGGAGTGTCGCGGCGCGGCGGACATCTCTCCATGTTAGCGACGGAAAGCGATCTGCGGAAGGCCCGAGAACGTGAACGCTACGGGCAACCCGCGGCGAAGGCGTTCTGGAAGCAGAGGAAGTCGAAGAAGGTGAGCGAGCCGTCGCCATCGCAGTCGGCGGCGGGGTCGCCGGCGGCGAACTGGTTCTGGAAGCAGAGGAAGTCGAAGAAGGTGAGTTCGCCGTCGTGGTCGCAGTCGGCATAGCAGAGGTCGCGAAAGACGGCGCGCCCAATGTGCATCGCGCTCTGGTCGGCGAATCGTGTGAAGTCCCCTCCAGCGTACAGGCCAGGCGGAAGATCCCCGCCGCAGGGGATCGCCAGCAGGGCGTTGATATCGAGGGCACTGCCTGGCGCATCGCGGGGCGGGGCTGCGGCAACCCAGTTCTCGCCGTCGAAGCGAGCGAGGTTTGTCGAGGTAAAGGACGGCTCGCCGGCGGCGAAGAGCCGGTAACCGCCCGAGGCGTCAGGCCAGGCGGCGATTGCTTCCGCCTCAAACAAGCTGCCGGCGCCGAACTTCGGCCCGACCCTGACCCAGTCTGCGCCACTCCATCGCCACACGCCATTCCCGCCGGCGCCGAACAACTCGGCGGGCCCGATATCGCCTGGGACTACGAGCAGATGCTCGATCCGCCCCTCCCCCGGCATGGAGATCCACATGTTGCCATTCCACAGCCTGGCATAGCTTTCCGGAAAGCGTCCCGCGACAACCAGAACCGGAAGCCCGGGGCCCGACCCATCGGCGTCGTAGCTGCGCATGTCATACAAAGTAACTGCGCCGCTTTCGGGCAGTTGGACCCAGCCGAGGACCTTGTCCATGCGGTAGATCTGGTCGTATACAGAATCCACCATGTACAACTCAGCCCCCAACGGGCCCACGCCATCTGCATCGTGGACCTCCAGTACAGTCACAGTCCGGCGACTCGTCGAGGGGGTTCGGAGCATCGTCAGTGTTTCGCCATCATGCGACCAGACCCCGCCGAAGTCATCCCCTATCAGGAGCAGTTCCGGCTCCGGGTCATCGCCGAGCGAGCCGGCCGCGATCGCGGTGACCAACATGGAATCCAGCCCCGGGACCGCGCTCCACTCCACCCCGTCCCACAGGGCCGCGCGGTATGCCGGAGTCGCGCCTGCGGAATAGAAGAGCCCGCGCGCAGCAATGACCGGCGACTTGCCCGGCCTGCGCCATGCGACGAGTTGGTCCGCTGGGCGATCGAGCCCGCGCGATTCGCTCGGCCCAAGCGCGCGCAAGCCGCCCGCAGGATCCCACACGGCCATGTGCGGCGCACTGTGCGCATCAAACCGGCTGTCGTAAACCGAACCGAAGGCTCCGCCAACAGCGACCGCCGGCGCCTGTGGCCCCGAGCCGTCGAAATCAATCGCTGCAGCGGCGTAGGTCGAGTTGTTCGTCGCGCCGCCCTCGTGCCAGCCCCCTGCATCGAGCCATGAGATCCCGGCGCCACCCACGACGAGCACGGGCTGGGCCGGGCCGAAGCCGTCCGGATCAAACGACAGCATCGCGTCGCCAAATGTGGGCGTATCGCCCGGCTCGGCGGACCACGCTGTGCCGTCCCACTTGGCGACACCGGCAGGTATCCCGCCGCCAATGGTGCCGAACCGGCCGGTGGCGTAGAGCGCTTGCGGCGCAGGCCCCGTTCCGTCCGGGTCATGCGCTGCAACAGCGGTCACGTCGCCATCATCCGGGCCCCCGGGCAGCGCCGACCACTGCGAGCCATCCCACGCGGCGATGTGCCTGGCGACCTCGCCGCCGAAGTCTCGCTCGAACCTGCCGCCGAGGATGAGCAACTCCCCGTCTGCGACCGGCAGTCGCGTGATCGTGAACACTCGCGTACTCGGCGCTGAGACGCCGATCAGGCGCCACCGCTCACCGTCCCACGTTTGCGCCATCGCTTCTCCATCGACACCGCACGCCAGCACCGGCGCTGCGCCGCCCGGGCCGTCGGCATCGAACTCCGTCATCGCGCTGATTCCCTGTGCCAGGGGCGGTGGCAGCTTGGTCCACCCGGCGCCGCGATTCTCGTAAACGGCCTGATCATCCTGCTTCCGGACAAACGCATACAGGGCCGGAGCAGTCCCGGGGTCGTTATCCAGGTCTGCAACGGCGAGCGCCGGGATGTAGCCGGTGTCGGGCAGGCTGTCCGGGTCGAGCGGCGTCCAGAGGCCATCCTCCAGCACCGCGATGCGCGGGAGTCGCGTCTCGCCCGCCGCCGTGAACGCGCCCCCGACAACCAGCCTCTCCGGCAGCGGCCCGGGGCCATCAGGGTCCCACGCCGCGGCAGAGTAGACGATGTCATTCAGGCCGACCGTCGCGAAGTCGTCGGTCCAGATCGGGTCGACGCTTGCCGGTGGGCACTGCGCGACCGCAGCGCCTGCAATCCAGCCGAACACAACCCAGCCAGATACATAGCCTGCAACGCCGATCGAAGAGGGTCGCCGGTCACGCGGGCAAGGAGGTCGCATCGCTTGTCTCCGATCTTGGTCCAGCGGCAACTGCCACGCGTCGGCAGCCAGCATGGACGAGGTTGGGTACCGCCCGCGTTGCACGGGTGGATGCTGTGGCGCCCCTGCCTGGGGGGCAGGATGCGCCAAGGCGCTACTCGGGGGTGTACCGCCGTACGACCCTCGGGTTGCAACGCCGATGACTCATTTCTTGGAAAAGCAACGTACCCAGCCTAGACGGTCGTAGCCGCGGCTGAAAAACCGGCCCCCTACCGCTGCCCCGACCCCCCCTACGCGTTGATCACGCGGCCCTCGCTGGCCAGAGCCGCCTCGCGCACCGCCTCGTGCATGGTCGGATGGGCGTGGACGGTCACGATCAGCTCTTCCGTCGTGGCCTCCAGGCGGCGGGCCAGGCTCAGCTCGGCGATCAGCTCGGTGGCCTGGTCGCCCATGATGTGGGCGCCGAGGATCTCGCCGCGGGGCAGGCCGCGGATGATCTTCACGAAGCCGTCGGTGTGGTTAGCCGCGATCGCCTTGCCCAGCGCCGTCAGCGGGAACTGGCCGGTCTCGTAGTCGGTCCCCTTCTTGAGGCCCTTTGCCTTCAGGGCCTGCTCGGTGAAGCCGACGCTGGCGACCTGCGGCTGGCAATACGTGCAGCCGGGAATGATCGAGTAGTCGATCGGGTACGGCTCGTGATGTTTCTTCGGGTCCTTGCGCCAGGCGATGCGCTCGACGCAGACGATGGCCTCGTCGCTGGCGACGTGGGCCAGCCAAGGCGGGCCGATGACATCGCCGACGGCGTACACACCCTCGATGTTGGTCTTGTAGTCGAGCGTCTGCTCGCCGCCGGCTGCCGGGTCGTAGTCGGTCTTGATGTGATCCTTGACGATCTCGAGGCCGAGCTTCTCGTCGAACAGCCCGTCGAAGCGGCCCTTGACGCCGATGGCAAGCAGCACGCGGTCGGCCTCGATGGTCTCGGCCTTCTTCTCGTCCGCCTTGCCATCCTTGACCGGCGCGATGGTGACCTTGACGCCGCTCTTGGTCTTCTCGATGCCGGTCGTCATGTGGCTGGTGCGGATGTTGAAGCCCTTCTTCTTGTACAACCGCTCCATCGCCTTGGAGACATCTTCATCTTCGACCGGCAGCAGGCGGTCGAGCATCTCGACGATGGTGACCTCGGTCCCGTAGCTGTGGTAGAAGTAGCCGAACTCCATGCCAATTGCGCCGGCGCCGACGACGATGAGCTTCTTCGGAAACTGCTTGTTGAACATCGCCTCGCGGGCGCCCCAGATGCGATCGCCATCGAACTTGGCAAAGGGCAGGTCGCGGGCGACCGAGCCGGTGGCGACCAGCACGTTGTCGGCCGTGATGGTCTGGCGGGCCTTGCTCGCCGGCTTGGCCGGGGCATCGGTGCGCTCCTCCTGCACCTCGCAGTCGTAGATCTCCACCTTGCAGGGCTGGGCGCCCTTGCGTCCGCTGACGATCTTGGCCGAGGCCTCGATGTGCTCGATCTTGTTCTTCTTCATCAGGAAGCCGACGCCCTTGTTGAGCTTGCCGGCAACCTCGCGGCTGCGCCCGATGACCTTGTCCCAGTCGAAGTCGACCTTGCCGGTGAGCTTGAGGCCCCAGACCTCCCGCTCGGCGAGCTTCTCCATCAGCTCGGCGTTGGAGAGCAGGGCCTTGGAGGGGATGCAGCCCCAGTTGAGGCAGACGCCGCCGAGCTTGGCCCGCTCGACGCAGGCGACCTTCATGCCGAGCTGGGCGGCGCGGATAGCCCCGACGTAGCCGGCGGGCCCGCCGCCGATGACGACCAGATCGAAGTGCTTGTCGGCCAAGGGATTGCGCCTTTCTTGATCGAGCGGCGAGTGCGGATGCGCCTGCCGCGGCAGTGCTTTGCGTGCCCTCCTGCGGGAGGTCCGATGCGGAGGGCCCGGACTATAGGGAGGGCTGAAGGCGGCTTCGGGCCTGCAGGGGCCAAGGGGCGGGATGTGGCGCGCGGTGGCGGCCGTCGGGGTTGTCCACGCCGGCGCCGGGGGACGATCGGCCAACGCGGTCTGCAGCCAGCGCGGCGGACGCCCAGGCCTTGGGAGCACCGATGTCGCGTGGCGACATCGGTGGCACACCCACGTTCTCGCCCCCACAGGGCGGATCGGCGTGAAACCGGCGCGCGGGGCTGGTTATCAGGCCCGGGCTGTGGCATACTGGGGTGGGCCACCACATATCCCCGGACGACCGGGGAAGGAGGCCGTATGCGAATCTCGCGGCAGACGAAGCGCCGGGCGGCGGTGTCGTGCGCGGCAGCGGCGTTCGTGCTGACGGCGCCGGCGGGCGGGCAGTGCCAGGAACCGACGCAGGTCATTCGCCTCCCCGGCGGCGCAGGCCCGCTCGCCATGCAGGATGACACGCTCGTCGTCCTGCTCGACCAGCTCGGTCCGACCAGGTTCTTCACCTATCGCCTGGAGGCCGGCGCCTGGAGCCTCGTCGCCGAGGGGCGTTCTGACAATCACGGACCGGTCGTTCTTGCTGGCGAGGCGCTCGCGATCGGCCGCGACTTCGGCGACCCGATGAACATTCAGCTCTTCCGGCGCAGCGGCGATGGCTGGGCGCCGGCCGGGACGCTGACGCCGCCTGAGCCCGCAGACACCTTTGCGATCGCAATGGCGATGTCCGACAGCGCGCTGATCGCCGGCGACAATCGTCACTTTGATGGCTCTGCCCATGTCTATCGGCGCGATGTCGCAGGATGGGAGCGCCAGGCCACATTCGAGTCCGAGCCCCGCCATCTGGACTTTGGAGCTGCGGTCGCAATCGATGGTGATGTCGCAGCAGTGGCTGCAGATGTAGATGGCCCAGATAGCGTTGTTATCATCTACCGGCGCAGCGGAGGCGTGTGGAGTTCGGAAGCGGAGGTGACGGTTCCGGGCGCCAACGTCACCAATGGCGAACTTGTGATCGATGGAGATCGGCTGCTGGCGACGACAGCGCGGGGGGGTGGCCCCGGGCGCATGTACCGATTCGACGGCGCAGCATGGTCGCTCGAAGCTCGTCTCGACGGCGCGCGATGGATCTCGGAGCGGGGGGGCCGTGCCGGCGGCGCCCTCGATCCGAACCGCGCGCTCATCGCGGCCGCATGGCGCGACGCCGACATCGACCGCAGCGGAGTGCTGTATGTTCACGAGGACGCCGGTATGGAGTGGTCTTTGGAACGGCGCCTGCTGCCGTTCAGCGGCGACTCGGGCCCTGTCGGCGGATCAGCGCTCGCCGCCGATTGGATAGCAGCCGGGGTACTCCTGCAAGTGCGCATGTACCACCTGGCCGAGCCGGTCGGCGCCTGTCCGCCGGGGCCGCCGATCGACACCGAGCACGGCCTGCGGATCGATGTCCAGGGGTTTCTCTCGCCGCAGACGCCGCAGGCGCCGGTGCGCGTGAGCGCCTTTTTCGAGCGAGGCGCGTGGGCCTTTGCTGCGACGCACTTCGACGCCGTCGCAAGCGAAGCCGGCTGGAGCGGGCCGCGTGGTGTGAGCCCCGGCGGGATTGCCCCCGGCACGACGCCCGGCACGATCATGGGCGGGTTGGTCGCGGATGTGATCGCCGGACAGCTTCAATTTGTCAGCATCTACGCCGACCCAAGCAATCCGATCGAGATCTGGGAGGCGGACTTCGCCACAGCCGACTTCACGCCGCGCATCATCGATATCTCGGCGTCGACATACACGTTTCTGGTGTATCCGGAGCGTGAGTCGTCAGTCTCAGAGTACCGGGTCCTCGGCATTCAGGACCCCGAGGCCCGCATCCGCGTGTGGCGGTCGAGTTGCCTGGCCGACTGCGACGGGTCGGGGGCGCTGGATGTGATGGACTTTCTGTGCTTCCAGGAGCTGTTCGACACCGGCAATCTTGCCTGCGACTTCGACGAGGACGGACTGCTGACGCTGTTCGACTTCCTTGCGTTCCAGAACGAGTATGCGGGAGGGTGCCCATGAGCGGCATGCCGAACATCTCGACATGGCGGTTGGTTTGTCTGGCGTGCGCGGTGGTGGCCGGCGTGTGCTCACTGCTCGCCGGTACCGCTTCAGCGCGCGCCCAATGCCTGGATCCGTCGCAGATTGTCTACGGCAGTTGGGGCTTCGCTTATGACGTCGTCATCGACGGCGACATCATGGCGCTGGCCAGGCACGAGGAGCACATCGACGCCACGCTTCACATCTACGAGCGTGATGGAACAACGTGGCGCGAGGCGGCCAGCTTCCTGCTTGGAGGGTCGTTCCACGTGCCCTACAGAGTCTCGGCTGCCGTCTCGGGCGACCGCGTGGCGGCGGGCACCTACGCCCTCGACAGGATCTGGATCTTCAGGCGCGAAGAGGGCACGTGGGCGATGGAGCAGACGATCGGCTTTGAGCCCGAGAGGTCGCTTGCCTTCGGTCAGGATCTGGCGATGTGTGGCGACACGCTATTCGTTGGAGAGCCTGCGCGCGTCCACTCTTCGTTCGATCCGGGCTGGGCGCATGTCTACCAGCACGGGCCCGATGGGTGGCAGCTTCGCACGACGCTCATGTCGCCGAACCCGGACGGTCGCCAGTTTGGCAGGGCCATCGGCTTTGCTGGTGACGTGGCAGCGATCCTCGGCATGCGCGGCAGTAGCCAGCATGACCTCGTGATCTTCCGCAATCGAGATGGCGAGTGGTCGCTCGAGGCTTCCATCCCCATCGACCTCTCCAGAGGCAGCCTGTACGGGCGCCTTGTCGATGTGGCTGGCGAAAGGATCATCGTCGCGGCGAACAGCGCGGAGGAGCCAGCTCTGATTTACCGCTTCGACGGCGCCGCGTGGACACTCGAAGCGAGACTCCCGGGCCCCTATCGCTACTCCCACTATCCGCCCCTCTACTACCACAACACGACTATTCGCTCGGTTGCGATCGATGGAGACCGGGCCCTTGCAGTCGGACGAATCTACGACGGCGACGTCGGCTGGACGGGAGTCGGATACCTGTTCGTCAACTCCGGCGGGGCGTGGAACCTCGAGCGCCGGGTGCTACGCACCGCGCCAACGGGCTGGAACTTCGGCGAGGGCGCTGATCTGCAGGGCCCGTGGGCTGCGATCAGCGCACCGGAGGGCGTCGTTGGCGACGTGTCCATCTACCATCTCGCCGATCCGCCCGCCGCCTGTCCGGATCCTCAGCCCGATCCGAACAACGGGCTGCGCCTGTTGTCCGCGGGGGTGCTGGCGCCGCAGACGCCGGAAGTTGCCGTCCGCATGCAGGCGTTCTTCGTTGCGAGCGCGCGTGACACTGCGTTTGCGCAGACACGCACGAGCGTGCAAGCTTCAGAGCCAGGGTGGGGCGAGCCACGGATCACAGTTGCGGCAGTTGGTGGCGGTGATCCGGGTAGCCCGCACGACGGGCGCATCGAGGGCATCTGGGTGTACCAGTACTCCGGCTTCGCCGGCATAACGGCCCCCCCAACGAACCCCGTCGATCTGTGGGAAGCGCCGTTCCGCACTGACGATTTCGCGCCGCGCGTTATCACGATGCAGACAGACACCCGCGTCTTCGACATCTATCCCTGGGTGGCCGGCCACGGCGCCGAGTTCGAAGCACGGATCGCCGGCATTGCGGAGAGCGCCGCTCGCATCCGCGTGTGGCGGTCGAGTTGTCTGGCCGACTGCGACGGGTCGGGGGCGCTGGATGTGATGGACTTTGTGTGTTTCCAGGAGTTGTTCAGCGCCGGCAACCTCGCCTGCGACTTCGACGAGGACGGGATGCTGACGCTGTTTGACTTCCTGGCGTTCCAGAACGAGTTTGCGGGAGGGTGCCCATGAACGGCATGTGCGTGATGTCCAGCCTCTGCGTCATTGCCTGTCTGCCGGCGGGCGCCCTCGGCCAGTGCCAGGAGCCGACGCAGATCCTCGACATCCCGGAGATCCACAGCCTCGCCATGGATGGGCTGCTGGCGGTATCGACCGAGCGGGAGGACCGGCCGTACCTGCGCACCTACCGGCGCGACGGCGGCGCCTGGTCCCTCACCGACGGCCGGTACATCCAGAACCGGGGGCCGATGGCGATGTCCGGCAACCTGCTGGCCATCGGGCGCATCAGGAGCGATCCGCGCACGGTGGAAGTCTGGCGTTTCGGAAGTGACCGGTGGTGGTTCTCGGGCGCACTGTCCACGCCGGTACCCGGCATCGACTACGGCACCGTTGTCGCGGCCTCCGGCGATACCGTGCTCGTGGGGGACCCGATCGCCGAGCAGATTCACTTCTACACGGCCGGGCCCGGCGGCTGGGAGCAGTCGGCAACGCTCGAGGGGCCGAGTGCGGAACACGAGGACTTCGGGCGCGCGCTCGCCATTGAGGGCGACGTCGCCGCGGCGCTGACACACACCGCCTGGTACGAAAGCGCGATCCTGTTCTACCGGCGCGACGGTGGGGCTTGGAGCTTCGATACCGAACTGCGGATCGGCATTCCGTATTCGAGCGACATCAGGCTGGATGGGGATCGCTTGATCGTGTCGTCACGCAGTCCTGGCGGACCCGGGCGGATATACCGCTACGACGGCGCGATGTGGGTTCATGAAGCGCGCCTCGAAGGGGAGCGCTCCGCGGACTGGCTCACCGCCAGGCCCGTGCAGCTCGATGGCGACCTGGCTCTGGTCGCAGGAGGCCACGACGCCGAGATCGATGTCGACGGCGCCTCCTACCTGTATCAGCGCCTGCCCGGCGGCGACTGGCGCCGAAGCCGTCGCCTGCTTGCCAGTTCAAGAGACATAGCCCTTGATGACAACTGGGCCGCCTTGCGCGGCCGCGACGCCATCCTCCTCTATGACCTCACGCTGCCGGCTGACCCCTGCCCCCCGCCACCGCCGCCCGATCCGGACAATGGACTGCTGCTCAGCGTCGACGGCCTGCTGTCGCCGCAGACACCGTCGGTTCGTGTGCTGGCGCAGGGGTTCTTTGGCCCGCGCGACTACGCCCTGGCTGCCTCGATCTTCGATGTCGTCGCCAGCGAGCCGGGCTGGGCCGACCCGAAACTGCTGCTGTTCGGCCCGGGGACGAGCGCGGGATTCGTCGAGGGCGCCGAGGTCGTGGACGTCGTTCTGGGGCAACTGCACTTCCCCGGCGAGGTGGAGGCCGACCCATCGAATCCGATCGACATCTGGACGGCGAGCTTCGCTGCGGCCGACTTCTCGCCGCGGCTCGTGACGGTACAAGCCAGGACGTTCGGCTACTTCGTGTATCCAGATCAAGGGTCATCGGTGTCCGAGCCGCGGATCCTCGGCATTGTGGATCCCGAGGCCACGATCCGCGTCTGGCGGTCGAGCTGTCTCGCGGATTGCGATGGCTCGGGGGCGCTGGACATCTTCGACTTCCTCTGCTTCCAGGACCTCTTCAGCGCCGGCAACCTCGCCTGCGACTTCGACGAGGACGGGATGCTGACGCTGTTCGACTTCCTGGCGTTCCAGAACGAGTTTGCGGGAGGGTGCCCATGAACGGCATGTGCGTG